>NZ_DASVSG010000001.1:0-15178 GCF_036388195.1 Jatrophihabitans sp.
CAGGCTGGCGGTCCGCCCGCCGGGAATCCCCTGGGCCCGCTGGGTGTAGAGGCCGTACCAGCGGAACCGGCCGCGCAGGTCACCGGGATCGATGCCGTCGAAGCCGGTGTGCTGGTAGATGTCGATGATCCGCTGCTTGACCAGCAGACCGTCGTTGTCGCGCTTGGTGCGCTCATTGGGGTTCAGGGGCTCGCGATAGCCCAGCGCCCACTGACCTTGCCCTTTGCCTGCCGCCATTGCCGGCCGCATCCCTTCAAGATTGCCCGCTATGGGCTAGAAATCTGGCGAAGGGAAGATCAACAGACCGCGCCGGCCACCCGAAGCAGATCGATGTGGCGGCGCGAGGTCAGGAGCAGGTTCCGGCGCACTCGTCCATGGTTACACATCCGCGCGCCAGAGGAAAAACGCTGCGCCAGGCAGCGCGATAAGCGGGAGCCGGCGGAGTCGCGGACGCTGTGCGGCCATCACCGTCAAGCGGCCCAGGCCGGGTCACTGGACCGGGCCTGACGTTGCCCCTACGTTGTCAGCCATGACCGCGCTGCACTCCTCGACCTGGACCGCCCCGCACCCGGCGCGGAGCTGGCGTGCCCCGGCGCCCGGCAGCAACCCGGCCGAGTTCCACCGGTCCCTGCCCGGCTACCGGCCCAGCCCCCTCGTCGAGGCGCCGGGGCTGGCAGTCGAGCTGGCGGTCGGCCGGGTGCTGGTGAAGGACGAGTCGGACCGGTTCGGGCTGCCCGCGTTCAAGATCCTGGGCGCGTCCTGGGCCATCGAGAGCGCGCTGTCCGGCGGCGCCGGCGACGTGACGACGCTGGTGGCCGCCACCGACGGCAACCACGGCCGGGCGGTGGCCTGGGTGGCGGCGCAGCGAGGGCTGGCCGCGCGGATCTTCGTCCCGGCCGGCGTCCATCCGGCAGCGGTCGCCGCCATAGAAGCCGAAGGCGCAACCGTGACAACAGTCGAGGATTCCTACGATGCTGCCGTCGCCGCGGCCATCGCGGACGTCGAGCGCACCGGCGGGCTGCTGGTGCAGGACACCGCGTGGCCCGGCTACGAGCAGCTGCCGGCCTGGATCGTCGAGGGCTACCGCACCATGTTCGTCGAGATCGACGAGCAGCTGGGCGCGACGCCTCTCGACCTGCTGGTCGTCCCGGTCGGTGTCGGCTCGCTGGCGCAGGCCGCGATCGGCCACTACCGGCGACCCGGGATCGGGCACCCACCGGCGTTGCTGTCCGTGGAGCCGGATGGCGCTGCCTGCGCGCTGCAAAGCCTGCAGCAGGACGAGCTGGTCAGTGTCGCCACCGCGCCGTCCATCATGACCGGGCTGTGCTGCGAAACCCCCTCCGCTGCCGCCTGGCCCTACCTGCGACAGGGTCTGGACGCCGCCGTGGCCGTGAGCGACGCAGAGGCTGCCGCCGCCGTGGGCGACCTGGCTGCCGCCGGAGTGCCCAGCGGCCCGTGCGGCGCGGCCACCCTGGCAGCGGCGCGGCTCGTCCTCGCCGACCCCGATCTTCGCCGTTCCCTGGGAGTGGACGAGGAATCCACCGTGGTGCTGCTCTCCACCGAGAGCAGCACCGCCAACCCCAGCGCGAGCGCTCCATGACCACTGGGCCGATCACCGTCGACGGCCGGCGGCTGTGGGAGTCGCTGATGGAGCTGGCCGAGATCGGCGCGTATTCCGACGCGAGGACCGGCCTGCGCGGCGTCAACCGGCTGGCCCTCACCGACGCCGACGCCGAGGGCCGCCGGCTGGTGATCGGCTGGCTGCGCGAGGCCGGGATGAGCGTCCGGATCGACCCGATGGGCAACATCATCGCCCGCCGGGAGGGCGCCGACGCCACGGCCGCTCCGGTCGTGACCGGCTCCCACCTGGACAGCGTCGCCACCGCCGGCGCCTTCGACGGCTGCCTCGGCGTGCTCGGCGGCCTGGAGGTGGTCCGCACCCTCAACGAGCGCCGCATCAGCACGCGGCGGCCGGTGGAGGTGGTGGTCTTCACCGAGGAGGAAGGCGTCCGGTTCGGCACCGACATGCTGGGCAGCGCCGTCGCGGCCGGTCGAATCCCTCTTCAGGACGCGCACGATCTGATCGATCGCGATGGGTGCACCGTCGGCGGGGAGTTGCGGCGCACCGGGTTCGCCGGCGAGGGGGCGGCTTGCTTCTCCCCGCCGCACGCCTACGTCGAATGCCACATCGAGCAGGGGCCGGTGCTGGCCCATGCCGGGCTGACCGTCGGCGTCGTCACCGGCGTGCAGGGCATCTCCTGGCAGGAGATCACCATTCACGGCCGCGCCGCGCACGCCGGCACCACTCCCACCGAGCTGCGGGCCGACGCGGGCATCGCGGCCGCGCGGATCGTCTTGCACCTGCGGGAGATGGTCGATTCCGGCCGCTACGGCGCGCTGCGGGCGACCGTCGGCCACCTCGCCGTGCATCCCGACCTGACCAACATCGTGCCGGCCCGCGCCGAGCTGACCGTCGATCTGCGCAATCCCGACGACGAGCAGATGGCCCGGGCCGAGGCCGATCTCGCCGGCTACCTGGCCGAACTCGAGGGCCAGCCCGGGATCACCCTCAGCACCCGCCGGATGG
Source organism: Jatrophihabitans sp. (assembly GCF_036388195.1). Lineage (GTDB taxonomy): Bacteria > Actinomycetota > Actinomycetes > Mycobacteriales > Jatrophihabitantaceae > Jatrophihabitans_A. Next base: position 2,588 of record NZ_DASVSG010000001.1, read on the forward strand.
CCAGGACCAGTTACGTGCCCTTCGACGCCGGCATCCAGAAGGCCATCGCTGCCGCTGCCGACGACCACGGGCTGGCGCACCTGTCGCTGCTGTCCGGCGCCGGCCACGACGCCCAGGAGATGGCCGCGATCTGCCCGACCGCGATGATCTTCGTCCGCGGCGAGTACGACGGCATCAGCCATAACCCGCGCGAGTACTCCACGCCCGAGGCGTGCGCGCGGGGCATCGACGTGCTGGCCACCACCCTGGTGCGGCTGGCCGATGAGTGACCCGGCTGCCCAGGACGTCCTTGCCCTCACAGCCGATCTGGTCGGCATCGACTCGGTCAACCCGAGCCTGCAGCCCGGCGCGGCCGGTGAGCACGCCATCGCCGACTACGTCCGCGACTGGGCCGAAGGCTGCGGCCTGGACGTCCGGACGGTCCTCGGCCCGGACGGACGGCCCAGCGTGATCGTGCGTGGCGGCCGCGGGGACGGTGGCCGGACCCTGCTGCTGTGCGGGCACCTCGACACCGTCGACCACGGCGCCATGCGCGCGCCGCTGGCCGCCACGGTCGACGGCGGCCGCCTGTACGGGCGGGGCAGCTACGACATGAAGGCCGGGCTGGCCGCCGCGCTGGTGGCCTGCCGGGATGCCGCCGCGGCCGGGATCGGCGGCCGGGTCATCGTCGCGGCCGTCGCCGACGAGGAGCATTCCAGCACCGGGATCCAGGCCGTCCTGCCGCACCTCACCGGCGATGGCGCCGTGGTCGACGCAGCCGTGGTGACCGAACCCACCGAGCTCGATGTCGCCGTCGCGCACAAGGGATTCGTCTGGACCGAGATCGAGGTGATCGGCCGGGCCGCCCACGGTTCCCGTCCCCACCTCGGCATCAACGCGATCACCCACGCGGGCGGGATCCTCGCCGCCGTCCACCGGCTCGACGAAACGCTGGCGGCCCGAGCCCCACACCCGCTGCTCGGCCAGAGCACGGTGCACGCGTCCCTGATCAGCGGCGGCAGCGGCGAGTCGACCGTTCCGGAGCTCTGCACGCTCACCCTGGAGCGCCGCACGCTGCCCGGGCAGTCGGTGGCCGAGGTCGAGGCGGACATCGCCGGCCTGCTCGACGGGTGCCGCCGGAGCCAGCCCGGCCTCAACGCCCGGGCCCGGACCGTCCTGGCCCGGGACGCCCTGGAGACCTCGGCCGCCGAACCGATCGTCGCGATGATGCTGGACGCCGCCACCCGGTGCGACGGCCGGCCACGGACGCCCACCGGGCTGAGCTACTGGGCGGACTCGGCGTTTCTCGCCGCCGCCGGGATTCCCACCGTCCTGTTCGGCCCGAGGGGCGACGGCGCCCATGCCGAGATCGAATGGGTCGACCTGGACAGCGTGGCCAGCTGCGCCCGGGCGCTCACCACCCTGGCGTGCGAGTTCGCGGCCTGATCTCCAGCCGTTCGCCGTATCTCCAGCCGTTCGCCGTATCTCCAGCTGTTCGCCGTATCTCCAGCCGTTCGCCGGCCGACTCGATTACCGGCCTGCCCGGCCGGCGGGGGAGACTGCTCCGGTGACCGGCCTGCCCATCCTCCTGGACCTGCTCGGCCGCCGGGTGGTGATCGTCGGGGGCGGCGCGGTGGCGACCCGGCGCGCCCGGACGTTCACCGAGGCGGGCGCGGAGGTGGTGGTGATCGCCCCCGAGGTCGCGCCGGAGCTCGCCGGCGCCCCGGTCGAGCTGCTGCGCCGGCGCTACCAGCCCGGTGACCTGGCCGAGGCCTGGCTGGCGGTCACGGCCACCGATGACCCGGCGGTCCACGCGGCGGTCGCCGAGGAGGCCGCGGCGGGCCGGATCTTCTGCGTCCGGGCCGACACCGCCGCCGCGGGCACCGCCCGGGTGCCGGCGATCCTGCGCAGCGGCGAGCTGACCGTGTCGGTGAACGCCGGCGACGACCCGCGGCGGGCAGCCGGGCTGCGCGATCTGATCGCCTCGGCGCTGCAGACCGGCGAGCTGGCCAGCCGCCCGGTCCGTCCGGCCAGCACCGGCAGCGTCGCGCTGGTCGGCGGCGGGCCGGGGGATCCGGAGCTGATCACCGTCCGGGGACGGCGGCTGCTGCTGGAGGCCGACGTGGTGGTCACCGACCGGCTGGCGCCCCGGTCGCTGTTGCAGGCGCTCGACCCCGATGTCGAGATCATCGACTGCGGCAAGTCCGCGCACCGGCACAACCTGACCCAGGACGAGATCAACGCGGTCATCGTCGACCGCGCCCAGCGGGGCAAGCGGGTGGTCCGGCTCAAGGGCGGGGACCCGTTCGTCTTCGGCCGTGGCGGTGAGGAGGTGGCGGCCTGCGTCGCCGCCGGGATCGCCGTCCAGGTGGTGCCCGGCATCACGTCGGCGATCGCCGCGCCGGCCGCTGCCGGCATTCCGGTGACCCACCGTGGCCTGGCCGCCGACTTCGCGGTGGTGTCGGGCCATCGCGATCCGGGGCGGGCCGAGGCCGGCTGGAACTGGCCGGAGCTGGCGGTCGGGCCGGCCACCCTGGTGGTGCTGATGGGCATGGAGAGCCTGGGCGCCATCGCCGCGGAGCTGATCGAGCACGGCCGGCCGGCCGATACCCCGGCCGCGGCCATCCACCGCGCCACCCTGCCCGATCAGCGGGTGGTGCGCTCGACGCTGGCCGGGCTGGCTGCGGAGGTCAAGCGGGCCGGCGTGGGCGCCCCGTCGGTGGTGGTGATCGGCGCCGTCGCGGCGCTCGGCCTCGACTGAGAGTTGTTGTCGGAGCTCGTTGTCAGAGGGTGGCTCTAGCCTTCGATCATGCCCTTCCCGCGGTGCAGCCGAACGTGTCGAGCCTTGCTGGCTATTCGCCGCGACCGTGCTATTGTTCGAACATACTTTCGATTCGATGCCAGAGCGAGGAGAACGGCATGACGAGCTTGCTGCCGCCGAGCGTGGATTCCCTGCTGTCCCAGGCCAAGACGACCTGGGCCGAAGCCGTGCTGGAGACCCGGGCCACCGAGAAGTACCGCTCGGCCCACCTCGCAGCCCTGCGTGCGGCTGCTGCCGTGCTGGCGTTGCGCGCCCGGCCGGTCGCCGCCAGCCGGCGCCGCCCGACCAGCGCCTGGGTGCTGCTCGAGTCCGTGGCGCCCGAGTTGTCCGAGTGGACGGTCTACTTCGCCGACAGCGCCCGCCGCCGAGCGGCCATCGAAGCGGGGGCGACCACCGTGGTGTCGGAGCGCGACGCCGATGACCTGCTGCGGGCGGCGGGTGAATTCATCGCGATCGTCGAGCGCATGGTTGGTGTGCTCGTGCTCGGGGTCGCCAGTTGACCGGTGCGACAGCGCTAGTGTCTGTTCTTGTGGCTCACGATGCGCCAGACCAGGCAGCCGGCGGTCCCGCACCGTCCAGCCCGGATGCTGCGTGGTCTCCTCGCGGCCGCTCACCGCTGCTGTGGGCCGGCCTCCAGCGCATCCTGGCGGACGCCGGCGCCGCGCCCCAGGTGCTGGACTGCGGCGGCGGGTCCGGCAGCCTCGCGGTGCCGCTGGCCGCGCTGGGCGCGACAGTCACCGTGGTGGACGTCAGCATCGATGCGCTGGCCACCCTGATGCGCCGGGCGGCCGAAGCCGGCGTCCCCGACCGGATCACCGCCGTCCAGGGTGAGGCGGAATCGCTGGCCGAGCTGGTGGCGGCCGACGCCTTCGACCTGGTGCTCGCCCATGACGTCCTGGAGGACGTGCTGAACCCCGTCCCGGTGGTGCGCCAGATCGCCACCGCGCTGCGTCCCGGCGGCGTGCTGAGCGCCGTGGTGGCCAATCCGGTGGCCGGAGTGCTCGCCCGGGTGCTCGCCGGTGACGTGGCCGGTGCGCTCGAGACGTTCTCCCGGCCCGTTCGGCACTCCTACGACGTCGAGACGCTGGCCGGCCAGTGCCGGGCCGCCGGGCTGCAGGTCGAGACCATCGAGGGCCTGGGCGTGTTCACCGATCTGGTGCCGGGCGTCGAGCTGGAGCGCCCCGGGGTCATGGCCGCGCTGTCGGAGCTGGAGTCGGCGGTGGCCGGCCGGCCGCCCTATCGCGACATCGCCTCCCGGCTGCACGTGCAGGCGCGCCGCCCGGCAGCCGGCTAGACCGGGCGCCTGCCATGGGGCGAAGCGCGGACCTGCCCCGCGCATCGGGGGAGATCGACGGCGACGACACCGGCTGCCACGTCCTGCACGTCGACATGGACGCCTTCTTCGCCAGCGTCGAGATCAGGGCACGGCCGGAGCTGCGCGACCTGCCGGTCGTGGTCGGCGGCGCCGGCGGCCGCGGCGTGGTGATGGCCGCCTCCTACCCGGCCCGCAGGTTCGGCGTCCGCAGCGCGATGCCGATGGGGCAGGCGTTGCGGCTGTGCCCGCAACTGGTCGTGGTGGCGCCTGATCGCAAGGCCTATGCCGAGGCCTCCAGCGCGGTCATGCGCATCTTCGCCGACGTCACGCCGCTGGTGGAGCCACTGTCGCTGGACGAGGCCTTCCTGGACGTCTCGGGAGCTGTCGGGTTGTTCGGCAGGCCGGCCGAGATCGCCCGCCTGATCCGGCGCCGGGTCTTCGAAGAGCACCAGCTCACCTGCTCGGTCGGAGTCGCCCCGATCAAATCGGTCGCCAAGCTCGCCTCCGGCAGTTGCAAGCCGGACGGCCTGCGGGTGGTCAGCAGGGCCGGAGTGCTCGAATTCCTGCACCCGCTGCCGGTGACCGCGCTGTGGGGGGTGGGGCAGCGCACCGCCGAACCGCTGCGCAGGCTCGGCATCCGCACCGTGGGGGAGCTGGCGGTAACTCCGCTGGACACCTTGCGGCGGGCCGTCGGCAACGCCTCGGCCGCTCACCTGCACGCGCTGGCCAACGGCCACGACGAGCGCGCCGTCAATCCGGCCCACGTGGAGAAGTCGATCTCCACCGACCGGACGCTGGCCAGCGACCTGCTCACCGAGGCCGAGGTCTGCCGTGAGCTGCTGCGCGGCTCCGGGGAGGTTGCCGAGCGGCTGCGCCAGGCCGGCTGGGTTGCCCGCACCGTCGGCATCAAGATCAGGTTCGCCGATTTCACCACCGTCACCCGGGTGCACACCCTGCCCGAGCCGACCGATGCGGCAGCGGTGGTGTACTCCGAGACGGTGCAGCTGTACCGGTCGCTGAAGTTGGACCGACCGCGGATCAGGCTGGTGGGGGTCAAGGCCGAGAACCTGCGTCCGGCCGCCGAGGCCACCCAGCTCGCGCTGGACCTCTTCGATGACCAGAAGCCGGCCAACGGGCCCACCGACCGGGTGATCGATGCCCTGACCGCCCGGTTCGGCAGGCCGGTGGTCGGGCCGGCCTCCCTGCTGGGGCGGGACTCCGAGAGCCGGTCGGTAGGCGGATTCAACCGTTCGGTGGACCGATCGCAGCGGCTGGCAGGCCCGGCAGGTAACGAATGATCCCCGCTGGACCAGCAATCATCGCAGACAACTTTCGCACTCACATTTCGGCTCGTATGCTCGACGGTGTGTCCCTTCACCCGCCGGAGAGCACTTTCGGCGCTGAGGGACCGGCTTTGGTAATGGTTCACTACTTAGCGACAGGGATTGGAGGGCATCATGCCGCTCTCCGAGCATGAGCAGAGACTGCTCGACGAAATAGAACAAGCCCTGTACGCGGAGGATCCGAAGTTCGCGTCCTCTGTCAGGTCGGCCCGGCCGAGGAACCGCGCGCGAACCATGCTCGCGTTGTCCGTGGTGGGCGTCCTGCTCGGGCTCGCCGTGGTGTTGGTCGGCCTGACTGCCAACGTGATCTTGCTCGGCGTCCTGGGATTTGTTCTGATCGTCGGGTCGTGTGTTGCTGCCGCAAGTGCCCTGCGGGGTCCGCGGCAGAACGGAACGGCATCGCTGGCGTCTCAGGCGGGTCATTCCCGCAATGCGAAGTCGGGCAGCTTGCGCACCAAGATGGAAGACCGGATGCGCAAGCGGTTCGAGGAAAACTGACAGCTCCGCTCATCGGCCCCGGCCTGCTGACTGCTTGAACTCAGTCAGCGGACCGGGGCCGTTGAGTGCTCGGGTACTGCTGCAGGCAGCTGCGCTGTTGGGCTGACTCCTAGGAGCTGCTTTCGCAGGCTGACTCCTAGAGCTGATCCTCAAGGTCGCCTCGAAGGCCCGGAGCGCAGTCAGCGCGCAGCCAACCGAAAGGTCAGCGCCGCCAGCGCGGCTGGCCGCTGATCAGCGACCGGGGCAGCCAGCGGTGCATCAGGCTCAACCGCCGGTCGGTGCGCCGCGCCCATCGGGTCAGCGCCTGGTCCAGGGCCGCGATGGAGTCCGGCGGCACCTCATCGACCAGCTGCGCGCTGAACCGGTCGCGCTCTACCCGATCGGCCACCGCGGTCACCGCCACCCGCCCGCGCTCGTCGATGCCGTGCCGGGACAGCCAGCCGGGCACCTGGCGCACCGTGATGGTGCTGGGCCACAGCGCGTCCCGGTCGGTCGCCGTCGCCGCCAGCTCCAGCCAGAGCGGCTCGGGGTTGCCGGTCGTCCGGGCCCGTTCCAGCCGCCGCCGGCGTTGCCGTTGCCGCAGCCACTGCGGCCCGAAGATCACGGCCAGGATGAGGAGGATCGCGAGCAGCACCAGCAGCACGACCTCCACCACGACGGCGGACAGCCCGGAGCTCTGGTCGGCCTCGGATACCTGGCTCGGCTGTTCGGCGACCGACGGGCCGGCGCTGGACGGTCCCCGGTTGGCGGTCGGTTCAGCGGTCTGCTCGGCGTCCCGTGCCGGGTGGGCGGCCCAGGGCAGATCGACTGCCCGGCCGGCATCGGCGCCGGCCAGCGGGGTGGGGTCGAACGGGATCCACCCGATCGACTGGAAGTACACCTCCACCCAGGAGTGCGCATCGGAGGTGGTCACCGTGAACACCCCGTTGGTGTCGGGCTGGCGGTGGGTGTAACCCAGCACGACCCGGGTGGGCAGTCCGGCCTGGCGCATCAGCACCGCCGCGGCGGCGGCGTACTGCTGGCAGAAGCCCTGCTTCTGGTTCAGGAAGTTCTCCAGCGCGTTGCGCCCGTCGTCCGGCGGCGCGCTCAGGGAGTACTTGAATCCGTTCTTGCCGTCGGTGAAGTAGTCCGAGATCGCCTTGGCCTTCTCATAGGGACGGGCCAGGCGGCCGGTGAGCCGGTCGGTCAGCTCGGCCACCGAAGCAGGCAGGTCCTCCGGAAGCCTGAGCAGCCGCGCTTGCTCGGCTGGGTCGCCGGTCCACGCCTGGGCCGCTCTCAAGCTCGCCACCGAGGGCGTCGGCTGGGCGACCTGCTCGGAGTAGGTCATGCCGCGCTTGAGGGAGACGTTCACGACGCTGGCCGTGGCGCTGCTCCAGTCGCCGCCGTTGGTCGTCCGCAGCTCCTGCGGATTGGACAGGATCGGCAAGGTCCGGCCGCCGAGCCCCAGGATCGTGAACTGGGCGTTGTAGCGGAAGGCCGGCGCCTGGTCGGAGCGGTCCGGGTCGTGCGGAAGGACAGGGTAGGGCCGCTGACCCAGCGGCGTCAGGCCCTGGTCGATCCCGCGCCGGGAGGGCCGCCAGCCGTCGTTGGAGAACTGGTCGAGGACCTCCTGGCGGACGTAGAACGGCGTGCCGTTGGTCGCCTGCACCCGGAACAGCTGGACCGGGGTGGGACGCTGCAGCGAGCCGCGCAGCGAGGCCAGGCTGTTCAGCACGATCTGGCCGTTGCCGTTGCCGGTGCCGTTCCCGTTGTGATGGGTGGCCCTGGCGAGCACGTTCACCGACACCGACGGCAGCAACAACGGAAGGATCAGGGCCGCCACCACTCCGGTGACGGCCATCCGGCGGGCGCCACCGAGCCGGCCTGCGGAGCCGTCCACGGACGGGCCCCAGGCGCGGTCCTGCAGCCGGGTGCCCGACAGCAGGATCAGCAGGAAGCCCCCGGCCGCCGCGGCGAACCAGACCGGATGGGCCGCCTTCGCCGACGTCGCCGACGCGATCGCCAGCACCTCCAGCAGGGGCGCCGCGGCCAGCAAGGGGCGGCGCAGCATCACGGCCAGCACGTCGGTGAGCGCGACCAGCGCGACCAGCGCCGCGGCCACCAGCAGCCGCAGCGGGCCGGTGGAGGCCAGCGGGGCCCGCTCCTGCTGCATCGAGGTGTTGGCGCTGCTGAGCAGGTCGCCGATGTCGGTGAGCGACGAGGACGTCGGCAGCACCCCCAGCAGCAGGTGCTGCGGCACGAAGACCCACAGCACCATCAGCACCGAGGCCACCAGGCCGGCGATCACGTGCCACCAGCGGGGCGTCGAGCGGAGCCGGAGCAGCCCGACGACGGCCAGGTAGGGCAGCACGCACCCCACGCTCACCAGCAGCCAGGACCAGTCGGTGAAGATCGAGCGCAACGGCAGGGTGGTCAGCAGCACGCCGCCGGCGACCGTGCCGGTGGCGGCCGCCACGACCGGGTCGGGCCCGGTCGTGAACTTCGCCGGGGCGGTCATCGGGCGACGCTCGGGACGCGCGCGGACAGCAGGCTGGGCCACAGATCGGCTATGTCGTCGCCCGCCTCGGCCGGCACCACTCGCCAGCCGGCGGCCCGCAACATGTCGGCGCTGGACTGCCAGGCGGCCTCGGCCAGCAGGTCATGGCCGGGGGCATCCCAGGTCCAGGGGCGCAGCAGCACGGCCACCGCCGAGCCCGGCGTCTGCGGCCGGTGCAGCAGCCCGCTGACCGAGCTCTTCGGGGTGGCCGCGATCACGGCGAACACGGCGGCGTCGCGGCCGAGGCCGGCCAGCGCGGCGGCCAGCGGCTCGACGTCGGCGCGCAGGGCGGGGGTCACGCCGGCCAGCATGTCCAGGATCGCGCCGGGGGTGTCGTGCGCCACGTCCCCATCGCCGGTCACCACCGCGACCCGGCGGCCGCGCTCGGCCAGGTGGCAGCCGATGCTGGCCGCAGCCGAGATCGCCCATTCCAGCGCCGCGGAGTCCGGCTGGGCCGGAGCGGTCGGGTAGGCCAGCGCGCGGTGGTCCAGCAGCACCAGCGACTCACCCTGCCAGGGCCGCTCCTCCTGCCGGACCATGAACGCGCCGGAGCGAGCGGTGCTGCGCCAGTGGATCTTGCGCAGGTCATCGCCGTGGCGGTACTCGCGGACCGAGGCGTCGTCCGAGCCGCCGCTGCCCACCGAGTGGCTCAGCGTGGCGGCGCCGTCCCGCCAGGCGACCGGCAGCGTGAGGGACGCCAGCCGGACGGTCGAGGGTCGCACTATCAACTCTCCTACATCGGTGGAACGGGTGTCGGCGGTGACCAGGCCGAACGGGTCGCTGGCCATCACGGTGGTGGGACCCACGGTGTACCGGCCGCGGCGCAGCGCCGGCAGCGGATAGGCCACCGTACGCCGCTGCCGGCCGCGTACCCCGGCCACGCTGAACCGGAGCGGGCGGCCGCCGGGCACCGTCTCGGTGATCCGCAGCGGCCCGGTGCCGAAGCTGTGCGGGTTGCCGAGCACCAGCCTGACCTGCGCCTGCTCGCCTACCACGATCCGCGACGGTGTCACCGCGTGCCCGATGCGCAGGCCGGAGCGGGCCTGCCGGACCGCGAGCCAGGCCGGGATCGGCAGCACGATCAGGAGCACGCCCAGGCGCTGCAGGTCCAGCACGCCGAGGAACATCCCGGTGATCAGCGAGATGACCCCCACCGCGATGAAGGTCCGGCCGCGGCTGGACAGCGCCACCCGCTGGGTTCCGATCGAGGGCGTGTCGGTCAGCTTGGGTGCTGCTGAGGAACCGCCGAGGGTTCGAGTGCTTGGCACGCTGGCGCCCTATCCACGTGGGCTGGCTACCGGAATCGGGACCTTCGCCACGATCTCGGCCAGCAGGTCTTCGGGTGCTCGTCCGGCCACGGTGGCGGTCGCCGCCGGGATGATCCGGTGCGACAGCACCGGAACGGCCAGCTGCTGCACGTCATCGGGCAGCACGTAGTCCCGGCCGGCCAGCGCGGCCATCGCCTTGGCGGTGCGCAGCAGGTGCAGCGACGCGCGCGGCGAGGCGCCGAGCCGGATCTCGGGATGGTCGCGGGTGGACTCGGCCAGCGTGACGACGTAGTCCTTCACCGAGTCCACGACGTGCACCGTCCGGACGATCTCGATCAGGGCGCGGATCTGGGCGGCGTCCGACACCGGCTGCAGGGTCGCCAGCGGGTCGATGGTGGTCTGGTCGCTGAGCATCGCCATCTCCGCGGCGCGGTCGGGGTAGCCGAGCGAGATCTTGGCGGTGAAGCGGTCCCGCTGCGCCTCGGGCAGCGCGTAGGTGCCCTCCATCTCCACCGGGTTCTGGGTGGCCAGCACCAGGAACGGCGACTGCAGCTCGTAGCGCACCCCGTCCACGGTGACCTGGCGCTCGGCCATGCACTCCAGCAGCGCGGCCTGGGTCTTGGGGGAGGCCCGGTTGATCTCGTCGCCGAGCAGGATGTTGGCGAACACCGGTCCGGGCTTGAACTCGAAGTCGCTGGACTCGGCGTTGAAGATGCTCACGCCGGTGACGTCGCTGGGCAGCAGGTCGGGGGTGAACTGGATCCGCCGCACCGAGCAGTCGATCGACCGCGCCAGCGACTTGGCGAAGGTGGTCTTGCCGACGCCCGGCACGTCCTCGATCAGCAGGTGGCCCTCGGCCAGCAGGACGGTGACCCCCAGCCGGATGACGTCGTACTTGCCGGCGATCACCTTCTCGATGTTGCCGATGATGCGCTGGGCGACCGGGCCCACCTCGGCGAGCGTGAGCGCCGACGCAGGGTCCACCGCGCCGTTGGCGCCCGGCTGCGGGCCGTGACCGTTCTGCTGCGTGGAACCGGCCGTCAGGTGAGCGGCCTGCGCTGCTGCATGTGTCACTGCGGAAATCCGTCCTGTCAGCTGGCGATGGCCGCCGGCAGCGTCTGACTGCCCGGAGACCTTCCACGTTGTCGAGAAGCATGCATGAGTCCAGGGCCGTATGTCAGCGCTGGCCCGTCCGGCTCCAGGGTAGTTGGTTCCGCCAGGCTGGGTGAGGGTCTCGGCCGCATCCGCCTCCGGCTTAACGCGGAGCGCACCTGCAGGCTGCGTCAGCGCTGGCGACCGTGCCGAGCGGCCGAGGCGCTCCTCGTGGGGGCGGTGGGGAACTCCCTCAGGCATATATCTAGCAGCCGTTCCGGTTTGTACGGATTTCGGGGTGTGTTGCAGTCATTTTCTAGGAAACTTTCCCAGAACAGTGGTGAGCAGTGGGGTATGGTGGGCCATAGTGGGGATAGTGTTAAGCCGTTGTCTAGTCATGGGCCACATCAGGGCTGGGTCAGTCAGGGAGGTGGGCGGTGTTTCTCGGAACGCACACCCCCCGTCTGGACGACAAGGGCCGGCTTGCCCTGCCGGCGAAGTTCCGAACCGAGCTGGAAGGAGGACTGGTGATCACCAAGGGCCAGGAACGCTGCCTGTTCGTCTTCCCGATGGCCGAGTTCAGCCGGATCACCGAGCTGCTCCGCTCGGCGCCGGTCACCCAGCGCAGCGTCCGGGACTACAGCCGGGTGTTCTTCGCCAGCGCCTCGCACGAGGTGCCCGACGGCCAGGGCCGGATCACCGTTCCCGGCCAGCTGCGCGAGTACGCCGGGCTGTCCAAGGACTGCGTGGTGATCGGAGCCAACAGCCGGGTCGAGGTCTGGGACGCGGCGGCCTGGCAGAACTACCTGTCGAGCACCGAGCAGTCCTTCGCCGACGCCGAGGAGGTGCTGCCCGGCCTGCTCTAGGCCAGCCCCTGAACGACGACATCGCTCGGCGCCGACCCCGGCGCATGCGGATCGGCCTCCTCCCGCCACCGTCCGAGCCACCTGGCGCACTTCCCCGGCGCCAGGCGGAACGGGCCGGCAGGCGGGCGGGGACCCGTCGGCATGCGAGGGGCAGCCGCCGGCGCCGCACGTGAAGCGCACCACCCGAGATGTTCAGGAGTCACCGCATGGGCGAACCGGAGCCGACGGCCCCGGCTGGGCACGTCCCGGTGTTGCTGGACCGCGTGGTGGAGCTCCTCGCTCCGGCGCTGAGCCGGGCCGGCGCGGTGCTGGTCGATGCCACCCTCGGCCTCGGTGGCCACAGCGAGGCGCTGCTGCGGGCCCATCCGGGCATCACCCTGGTGGGCCTGGACCGCGACCGGCAGGCGCTGCGGCTCAGCGCCGAGCGGCTCGCGGGTTTCGCCGAGCGCACCCATCTGATCCATGCGGTCTACGACCAGCTTCCCCGGGTCCTCGACGAGCTCGGGCTCGCCCGGATCGACGCGGCGCTGTTCGACCTCGGGGTGTCCTCGATGCAGCTGGACCTGGTCGAGCGCGGCTTCTCCTACGCCCAGGACGCCCCGCTGGACATGCGGATGGACGATCAGGACCCGCTGACCGCCGAGGAGATCGTCAACAGCTATCCGGTGCCCCGGCTGGCCCGGGTGCTGCGCGAGTACGGCGAGGAGCGGTTCGCGCTGCGGATCGCCCAGGCCATCGGGCGCCGGCGCGCCGAGCACCGGCTGACCTCGACCGCGGAGCTCGCCGAGCTGGTGCGCCAGGCGATCCCGGCAGCGACCCGGCGCACCGGCGGGCATCCGGCCAAGCGCACCTTCCAGGCCCTGCGGGTCGAGG
>NZ_DASVSG010000002.1:0-14789 GCF_036388195.1 Jatrophihabitans sp.
TTCGATATAGGCGCGATAGGCGCCGAATAATGCTCCGCGAGCCGGGCGAAACCCTCCGCAAGGCTCACCCGGGGACGCCACCGCAGCGCCTCCCGGGTCCGTCGCTGGTCGAACCAGTGCGCGGTCGCCAACTGCCCGGCGAGGAACCGGTTCAGCGGCGGGGTGTCGCGCCGGCCCGATACCGCCCACCCAGCCTCGATCACCGCGCCGAGGGCGTTCGCCACCGGGAACGGAACCCGGCCGCGCGGCCCCGGCACCCCGGCGGCCCGGCACACCCGCTGCAGGATCTCCGAGACGGGCCTCGGCTCGCCGTTGGAGACCACCAGCGCCTCGCCGTGCACCTCCCCGCACACCCGCACGGCGGCCAGCAGGGCATCGACGGCATTGTCGAGGTAGGTCGTGTCGATGAGCGCAGCCCCTGATCCGATCAGCGGCAGCCGCCGGGCGCGCGCCCGCTCGACGATCGGGGCAACCAGCTGGGTGTCTCCGGGCCCCCACACCAGGTGCGGCCGGATGGCCAGCACCGCCAGCTGCGCGGAGTCGGCCCTCAGCGCCAGGGTCTCCGCGATCGCCTTGGACCGCGCATAGTGGCCCCTGGCCCGCCGCGAATCGGCGGCGCCGGCCCCGGCGCCGACCAGCGGCTGGCCGGCATGAGCCACTGCCGGCGACGACACGTGCACCAGCGCCGGCACTCGGTTCACCCGGCAGGCGTCGATCACCGCGCTGGTCCCGCCGACATTGGTGCGCTGGAACTGCGCCCAAGGTCCGACCACGTCCACCTTGGCGGCCAGGTGCAGCACGGCATCCTGCCCGGCGGCGGCCTGGCGCACCACGCCGTGGTCGGCGACATCTCCCAGCACCTCCCGGCACGGCAGGCCGCTGGGACGCCGTTGCAGCACCGTCAGCTCGACGCCCTCGGCCAGCAAGGCCAGCGCCGTCGCCCTGCCGAGCATGCCGCTGGCGCCGGTCAGCAGGATCCTCACGCCCGGCCGGCCAGCAGCTTGTCCGCCCACCCCGCCAGCGCCGTGCGGTCGACCTTGGACGCGTGCCGGATGTCGACCGGCAGCCGGTTGACCAGCAGCACCGCTGCCACCGGGGCGTCGACCGCGGACCGGACCGCATCGGTGAGCTCGATGCCGGCCAGGGCGCCGCGCCGCCGGCCCGGCAACCGCGCGTCCAGCCGGCGCTGCGGGACGGGCCGGTCCGCCACCACGACGGCGACCAGCTGCTGGGTGCCGGCCGGGCCGATCCCGACGACCGCCGCCGCGGCGATCCCGGACACCGCGGCGATCCGCTGCTCCAGCCCGACCGGGGTCAGCAGGCCCTGTGGCGTGGTGATCAGATGCTGGCGGCGTCCCTGCACCCACAACCGGCCGTCACCGTCCAGCTGCCCGACATCGCCCGTCCGGTGCCAGCCGGCATCGCGAGAACTCGCCCGCTCGGTGGCCCACAGCGCGTCATAGCGTTGCTTGCGGTGCGCTGCTCGTACGCAGATCTCGCCGACCACCCCCGGCTCGTCGCTGAGCTTGCCGACGTCCTGCCCCAGCGCGTCCAGGGCGCTGATCTCGACCTCGACCCCGGGCACCGGACGGCCGACGCAGACCCCGTCGCCCGGGCCTGCCTCCTCCAGCTCGGGCAGCGACACGTCGGTGACCGGCAGCACCTCGGTCATGCCGTACGGGGTGTGCGCCTGCGCCGCCGGCAGCAGGGCTTCCAGCTGCCGCAGCAGCTCCACCGGAACCGGGGCGCCGGCCGACATCAGCAGCCGGACCCGGCCCAGCGCGGCCCGCTGATCGCGATCGAGGGCGCCCGCGGTGGCGGCCACCGTGCGCAACGCCGCCGGGGAGGCGAACACCGCGCTGGCCTGGATCGCCAGCGCCGCGTCGGCCAGCGCAGCGGCGGTCAGCGTGTGCGGCTTGGTGACATCGGTGGCCGGAACCGCCGAACCGACCCCCAGCGCGGGTCCCAGCAGCGCGAACGGGGCGAACGCGGCGACGATCCGGTCCTGCGCGGTCAGCCGGTAGGTACGGCGCACCACGTCCAGCTGTGCCCGGACCTGCCGGTGCAGGTACAGCACGCCCTTGGCCGGACCGGTCGCGCCGGAGGTGAACACCACCGCCGCCTCGGCGTCGCCAGGCACCTCCGGCAGCGATCCGGGGGAGTGCGACGGCTGCGTGACGAGGTCGGTGCGCGCCTTCAGGACCCGGCCGGTGGCCGGGATACCAGCGACTAACCCACGGCTACCGGCCAGCCAGCGCGTGCCGGGCAGCCGCATCGCGGCCGCGGCTGTCAGCCCCTGGGCGCTGCCGACCACATGGTCGAGGTTGGCGCCCCGCAACGCCCGCCCCATCCCGCGCAGCCCGAGGCCCTTGTCGGCGACCACGATCACCGCACCGGCGCGCCACCCGGCATACACCGCGACCGTCAGCTCGATGGACGGGGGGATCAGCAGCGCGATGCGCTGCCCGGGCCGCACGCCGCCGGCTGCCAGCGTCGCCGCGCTCTGGCGGACCCGGCGGTCCAGCTCCGCCCAGCTGATGCGCGCGCCGCCGACCTCGGCGATCGCGGTCTCGTCCGGGGTGCTCGCTGCCCGATCGGTGAGCCCCTGCCAGACCGGTGGGGGTTCCGGCTCACCCGCAGCGGGCGCGACGAGCCCCGGTTCGAAACCTTCGCCAGGCGCCACCTCACCGGCAGCCGCGGCCGTCCGCCGGCCGATGCCCAGCTCGCGCACCCAGCCGGCGACGTCCTCGGCGTAGCGGGGGGCGTCTTCGGGCAGCAGGTGCGAGGCCCCGGCATAGCGGTGCACATCGGCCCGGGGCAGCCGCCTGCGCAGGTCGCGCAGGTACTGCTCGCCGAACACCGGATCGCGCGGCCCCCACAGCAGCAGCGCGGGCACGTCCCACCCGGTGATGCCGGACGTGATCGCCGCCAGCGCCGGATGGCTGGGGTCCTCGGCGGCGAACGGTATGTCGGCGACGAAGTCCCCGATCGCGCGCCGCCGGCCGGCCCCGCGGTAGGGCGCGGCGAACGCGGCCCGGACGCGGGAGTCCAACGGCGGCCAGGACAGCGCGGTGGCGCTGCGCAGGAACACCGGCGTCCGGACGCACAGCAGGTCCCGCAGCGCGGACAGGTGGGCCAGCCGGATCAGCGCCGGCGGCCGGGAGTCCTCCGGCTGGTGCACGGCGGTGTTGGTCAGCACCACGGCCTCGACCTGGCCGCGGTGCTCCAGCGCCCAGCCGAGGGAGATGATGCCGCCCCAGTCGTGGGCCACGGTCACCACCGGGCCGGTGATGCCCATCGCCGCGGTCAGCTCGCCCAGCTCCCGGACCCGGTCGGCCAGCCTGCTCACGGTGGCGGGACGGTCGGAATAGCCCATTCCGAGCTGGTCGGGCGCCACCACCCGCCAGCCGGGCGGCGCGGCGAGGAACATCCGCCGCCACAGGTAGGACCAGGTCGGGTTGCCGTGCACGCAGAGCAGCGTCGGGCGCTCCGGCGGCGCTGCCGGGTGGGAGTCCAGGACGTGCCAACGCCGCGGCCTGCCGTCCTGGCCGACCGTCTCGACCGTGCGCGACCAGGCCGGATCCAGCCCCGGCAGGCTCGGCGGCAAGCGCAAAGGCGGCCCGCTCACCATTCGAGTTCGAGGCAGCAGGCGTTCAGGCCGGAGCCGACTCCCATCAGCAGCACCTTGTCCCCCCGGGCCAGCGAGTCCACCTGGGTGGCCAGGGTGAACGGCACCGACGCCGGCCCGATGTTGCCGCGGGTCGGGAACGTCCGGGGTACCAGCGCCGGGTCGATGTCCAGCGCCGCGCAGATCGCGTCGGTGTGCACCTGCGAGACCTGGTGGATGATGTAGCGGTCAGCGCCTCGTCCCCAGCCGAACTCCCGCTGGGCGTCGCGCCACAGCCCGGTGCACAGCTCGAGGCCGTGTTTGAGCAGGTTCTTGCTGTCCGTGCGCATCAGCTCGACATCGCCGACGCACAGCTCGTGGTGTGCGGTCGCCGACCGGGTGGCGCCGCCGACCAGCCGGTGCCCCTGCGGATGGCGGTCCGTCCGGCCCAGCAGCATCGCGACCGCGCCACTGCCCAGGGTGAGGGTGGCGAACTCGGCGATCACATCCTTCGCCGTCGACGCCTGCTGGGCCAGCCGGCGCAGCGCGGCCTGGTGGGCCGGACGGGCGTCCTCGCCGTTGACGACCAGCGCGTACTCGATCTGGCCGGAGTCGATCATCGAGGCGGCCAGCTGCATGCCGTTGAGGAAGCCGAGGCAGGCGTTGGTGACGTCGAAGCCCTGGCAGGAGGACGGCAGCCCGATCGCGTCGTGCACCGACGCGGCGGTCGCGGGCTCCAGGTGCGCCCTGCTGACCGAGGTGTTGACGAGCAGGCCGATGTCCTCGCTGCTGACGCCGGATTCGGCGATGGCCTTGCCGCCGGCCAGCGCCGCGCCGTCGGCGAAGGTCGTTCCCTCGGCCCACCAGCGCCGGGTCCGGATGCCGGCCAGCCGCTCGATCAGCCCGGAGCGCAGGCCCACTCGGCGATAGGTCTCGGTCAGCTGCTCGTCCAGCTCGGCCGAGGTCACCACGACCGGCGCGTCGACCGAGGCGACGGCCAGCACGCTGGAGTTACGGAATCGAAATTGTGAATTACCCGGCATCTTCTACCTTTACGCACAGGACACCGGGTTTGGTGCGCCCGCGTCGGGATGGCCCGGCTGCGGCGTCTTCGCAGCTGTCTCGTCCCTTCAGTGTGCCATTTCTCAGCGAGGCTGCCTCGCGAGCCGTCAGGCAGACAGCGGAAACGCCCGGTGCTCGGCCCGGTCGGTGAGCCGTCGCAGGGTCTCGCGGTTGCGCAGCCGCAGCAGCAGCCGCAGCAGCGGGTTGTCCAACCAGAGCCCGGGTCCGGCGCTCGGCGCCTCCCGGATCGTCACCTCGGTGACCGACGGTTCGACCGGCTCCAGCAGGATCTCCACGAGCGCCTCGCCCAGCGGCCAGCCGCGGGCCCGCAGCAGCAGCCGCCGACCCGGCTCGCAGGCCAGCGATTCGGTGAAGTCTGCGATGTCAGCCGGCCAGACGCCCACCTTGTGGTGAATCTTGCTGCCGACCTCGGGCCAGGCGGCGTCCACGTCGCGGATGTGGGACGCGCCGACCACCCATCCCACGTAGGCCCAACCATCGGCAAGCTCGGCGAAGACCCGATCGGCGCTTGCGCGCACCTGCCCGCGTACCTCGGTCATCCGCTTCGGCTTGGCCGGCATGGGTTCACCCCTCGACAAGGCGCAGGCCCAGAGGACCTCGCGGGTTCGGCTGGTGGCTGAGCCGTCCTAGACGGTATCGCAAGGGGTGATCGCCGGCGGGTGCGGTTGCGCCGCAGCCAGCGCCGCGGTTGCAAGCGCCTCGCCGGACGGCCTACTTTTGGACTGGAGAAGATGTGAAAGCCTGATCTGTGGTTGAACCTCCAGCCGCTGCGATGACGTTCCTCGCCCGGCTGGCCTGCCCTTCAAGGCGAGCCGGCAGCCGCTGAATAGCTAGCGGGCCGCGCCACCTCCACCGCCCGGACGAAGTCCGCGGGCCGTGGCGCGAGCCCGAGAACCGGAGCACCTGAAGATGAGCACCAGTACCGGCCCCAAGTCCGACCGGGCGCCCAATGAGCTGACCGACCTCAGTGACACGTCCTGGAAGGGTGTCCTGAAGCGTTCGATCAAGGAGTTCAAGAACGACAACCTCTCCGACTGGGCCGCCGCGCTGACCTACCGAGGCGTGCTGACGCTGGCGCCGGCGCTGCTGGTGATGGTGTCCTTGCTCGGGCTGCTCGGGGAGTCCACCACCGACAAGCTGGTGCAGAACATCGGCTCGCTCACCCCCGGCGGGGTGCGCTCGGTGCTGGAGCAGATCCTGCAGAGCGTCCAGTCGCGCAACAGCGCGGGCCTGGCCGCCATCTTCGGCCTGCTGCTCGCCTGGTGGTCGGCCTCCAGCTACATCGCCGCCTTCATGCGGGCCTCGAACGCGATCTATGAGATGGGGGAGGGCCGCCCGATCTGGAAGACGATCCCGATCCGGCTGGCGATCACCCTGGCGATGGCCCTGCTCGGCGTGCTGGCCGCGGTCATCGTGGTCTTCAGCGGCCCGCTGGCCGACAAGGTCGGGCAGGCGCTCGGGATCGGCAGCACCGGCCTGACGATCTGGAGCATCGCGAAGTGGCCGGTGCTGATCATCATCGTCAGCGTGATGCTGGCGGTGCTCTACTACGCCGCGCCGAACGTCAAGCAGCCCGGGATCCAGTGGGTCAGCCCCGGCGGTGTGCTGGCCGTCCTGATCTGGATCGTCGCCTCGGCCGGTTTCGCCTTCTACGTGGCCAACTTCGGCTCGTACAACAAGACCTACGGCTCACTGGCCAGCGTGATCATCTTCCTGATCTGGCTGTGGATCACCAACATCGCGATCCTGCTGGGCGCGGAGTTCAATGCCGAGCTGCAGCACGCCCGTGCCATCGAGGCCGGCCAGCCCGCCGACCAGACGCCGTTCGCCGAACCGCGTGACACCAGCAAGCTCACCCCCGACAAGCAGAAGCAGGCCACCGGGCTGGAGGTGGACTGACCGCGTCGGCGCCTGGCCGGGCGCGGGTACGGCTCAGTCACTGACCTTGACGCTGAGCCCACCGGTCCGGATGTCATAGATGCAGCCGATCACCGCGAGGTCGGCCGGCAGGTAGGGCGAGCTCTTGATCTTGCGCACGTCCCTGGCCAGCACAGCGGCCTGGTCGGAGATGGCGCCGAAATCCAGGCTGCGGGTGTCGATGCCGGCGCCGGCCATGATGTCGGCATGCACCTGCTCATCGGTGACCTGGGACATCCGGCAGTCGGTGTGCGCGACCACCATCACCCGCCGCACTTCGAGCAGGTGCACGGCCAGCACCAGGGTGCGCAGCACGTCCTCGGTCACCCGGGCGCCGGCGTTGCGCAGGATCTTGGCGTCGCCCTTGTCCAGCCCGAGCATGCCGAGCGGGTCGATCCGGGAGTCCATGCAGGTGATCACGGCCAGGCCCTTGGCCGCCCGGCCCTCCAGGTGCCGGTCGCGGTAGCTGGCGACGTAGTCCCGGTTGGCCCTGAGCACATCGGTGAATGCCTCGATCATGGCCCTATTTGAGCAGAGGCGCTGTCGTGCCGATCGGGTGGCCCTCTCTCCGCGGGCGTCCGGCGGGGTGGGCGGTTCGTGTGCGCTGCCGCGCAACGCTCGACGGAAGACGTCCGGGCGCGAGTGCGACACTGTGGGACGCCGGTACGCAGCGGCCCGCTCGGCGTCGTGCCGGCGTCTGACCGCCGGCGCCGCAGGAGGAGAGCGCCCATGCCCACCCGGATGCCGGCCCTCCCGCCGACAGGCCGCCGATGACAGCCCCGGACGCCCCTGGCGGGCTGGTGTTGAAGTCGGCAGCCGGGCGGTGGGCGCTGCTGGCGACCGTGCTGGGCAGCGGGATGGCTGCCCTGGACGCGACCGTGGTCAATGTGGCGCTGCCCCGGATCGGCGCCGACCTCGATGCCGGGTTGACCAGCCTGCAGTGGACGCTCAACGGCTACACCCTGACCCTGTCCGGGCTGCTGTTGCTCGGCGGCTCGCTGGGTGATCGGCTGGGCAGGCGCCGGATCTTCTCACTCGGGGTGCTGTGGTTCGCGATCGCCTCGGCCGGCTGTGCCGCGGCGCCGAACGTCCAGCTGCTGATCGGCATGCGCGCCCTGCAGGGGGTCGCCGCGGCGTTGCTGATGCCCGGGTCCCTGGCGATCCTGGAGGCGGTGTTCCGCCGCGAGGACCGGGCCGCGGCGGTCGGCGCCTGGTCGGGCCTCGGCGGCATCGCCACCGCCATCGGCCCGGTGGTCGGCGGGCTGCTGGTGGGGATGGCGCCGTGGGGGTGGCGGCTGGTGTTCCTGCTGAACCTGCCCTTGGCCGCCGTGGTGATGGCCGTCGCGGCCAAGTGGGTGCCCGAGACCCGGGACGAGCAGGCCGGCGGACGGCTGGACCTGCCCGGCGCCGGCTTCGCCGCGGTCGGGCTGGGCGCGCTGATCTACGCGCTCACCGAGGGGCCGGTGCGGCGATGGCCTGCCTCGCTGGTGGTCACCGGGGCTGCCGGAGTGCTGTTGCTGGTGGCCTTCGCGGTCAACGAGCACCGCCGGCCCGACCCGATGATGCCGCTGTCGCTGTTCCGGTCCCGGCAGTTCAGCGCAGCCAACCTGGTCACCTTCCTGGTCTACGCGGCGCTGTCCGGGGCGTTCTTCCTGCTGCCGGTGCAGCTGCAGCTGGTCTCCGGTTTCACGCCGGTGGCCGCGGGCAGCTCGCTGCTGCCGGTGACCGTGGTGATGCTGCTGCTGTCGGCTCGGATGGGACGGCTCGCGCAGCGAATCGGTCCGCGCTGGCCGATGACCTTCGGGCCGGTGCTGGCCGGGATCGGACTGGCCATGCTGGTCCGGGTGGGTGCGGGCTCGGGCTACCTGACCGCGGTGTTGCCCGCCGTTCTGGTCTTCGCCCTGGGCCTGACCGCCACCGTGGCGCCGCTGACCGCCACCGTGCTGGCCGCCGCTCCGGAACGGCAGGTCGGCGTCGCGTCGGCGGTCAACAACGCGGTGGCCCGGACCGCGGGCCTGCTGGCCGTCGCGGTGCTGCCGGCGCTGGCGGGCCTCACCCCGGCGGCCCTGGACCATCCGGCGGCGCTGTCGGCCGGGTTCCACCACGCGGTGCTGATCACCGCGGCGCTGTGCATCGCCGGCGGGCTGCTGGCCGGTGCCACGATCTCCGATCGGGTGCTGGCCGGCGCCGATGACCCGGGCGCGGTGGCCTCCGCCGGCAGCCACCCGGCGGCCGAGCCACCGCCGCCGAGCCCGGTAGAGCCGGTAGACCCGGTAGAGCGAGCCCGGCGAGCCAAGGCCGAGTAAGGCCGGAACCGAGCACGCCGGAGCCGAGCAAGCTTGAGCCGAGCAAGCCGGAGCCGAGCCGCGCGAGGAGGTCAGCTGCTCGACGCCTCCAGCGCGCCGGCGCCGGCCAGGTCCTCCGACGCAGCCATGGCGGCCTGCTTGGGCGCCGGCAGGTCGGGCAGCGTCCCGGTCTCGACCACCTCGGCGGCGACCACCCGCAGCTTGCGGTGCAGGTTCTGGCTGGCCACCCGCAGCATCGTGAAAGCCTGCTCCTCGGTCACCTTGCGGGCCGACATCAGAACCCCGAGCGCCATCCCGATGGCACGGCTGCTTTCCAGGGCTGCTTCCAGGTTCATCGCCTGGTCCTCGGCCTCGTGGAGCGCGACCAGGCTGGAGGCCTGCGCGGCGAAGATCGTGGCCGTGTCGACGGCCTCGGCGCCGAAGGCGCCCGGGTGATCTGCGTAGAGATTCAGGGCCACCGCCCGGCCGGCGGCGAGCTGGAAGGCCAGCACGCTGCGCACCGGGCTCTGCGCAGCGGCAGCCTCGGCGAATCGCGGCCAGCGAGGCTCGTCGGCGATGTCGAAGAGCAGGTAGTCCGAGTTGTTCTCCGCTGCCGCCATGCACGGCCCCTCACCGAACTCGTACTGCAGCTCATCGACCTGCTGGGCGACCTGATCCGAGACCGCCAGGCTGCGGCCCTGGCCACCGCGGACCACTGTGATGCTCGCCCAGCCGCAGCCGTCGACATGCTTGACGGCGAGTTCGACGAGCCGGTGCAGCGCCGCCTGGTTGTCGCCGTCGCCGTGCAGCTCGACGCCGAGGAGGGCGAACTCCTGCGACAGCTCGAGCATTTCGGTGGTGTCCACTGGCCCTACCTCTACACGGACTCTCTGCTGGGCCCAGAGGCTGACGAGAGCGTCCTGCATGATCGTCTGCCCCCGTGGCCACTTAACAGCGGCCACGCACCTGAGAGGTTACCGCCGAAACCCGGCAGCGCTAGTGCCTGGCAGCAGAGCCGGAGGCTGAACAAGGCAACAGGACGGGCCCCGCGCTCCCAAACCGGCCCGGAAGCACCTGCTGACGGACGCCAGATGCGTTCGGGCGGGTCCCTAATGTTCTCTTCCGGTCGGTCGATAGGAACCTCATGGTCGGGGAGCTGGGCGGGGCCGGGGGCATTGGCCACCCGTCTTTTCGCACGCCCTCGATGTTCACCGCCTTCTGGTACCCCTCCGTGCTGCTGGGCTGGGGCGCCCTGCTGCTCGCGCTCTACACCCTGGCGGACTCCCGGCTGAACGAGGCCGGCGCCCCGCTGGCGATGACCGCGGTGCTGCTCGTCGTGCTGGAGCTGCGCCCGCTGATCCAGGGCCGGGGTCACGATCCGCAGGGCGTCGTGATGTCCACCGCCTTCGCCTGCGCCATCCTGTTCCTGTGGGGGCCGTGGCCCGCCATCGTGGTGGTCAGCATCGCCTCGATCGCCGCGGACCGGCGGGTTCGCAAGCCGGCCTGGAAGGTGTTCTTCAACGTCGGCCAGTACAACCTCTCGATCGTCGCCGCCTGGATCGTCATGGCGTGCAGCTGGGGTACCCCGTCGGTGGAGGAACCGCTCACGGTGCTGACCGCGGCCGACCTGCCGTGGATGCTCGGCGCCTGCATCGCGTACTTCTGCACCAACCTGGTGCTCGTCTCGGGCGCGCTGGCCTGGACGAGCACCTTCTGGCGTTTCATGTTCAACGACTTCGCGCATTACACCGCGACGACATTCTCGGTGCTGGCGCTCTCACCGCTGATCGTGACGGTGGCCAATGCCGCCTGGGAGCTGCTTCCCCTCCTGCTCATCCCGCTGGTGCTGGTCTACAAGATGGCCCAGATGTCGGTGGAGCGGGAGCACCAAGCCGGGCACGACGCGCTGACCGGCCTGCCCAACCGCACCCACCTGCAGGCCTCGCTGGCCGCAGAGCTGGCCAACTCCAAGCGGGACGGCCGGCCGTTCGGGTTGCTGCTGATCGACCTCGATCACTTCAAGGAGGTCAACGACACGCTGGGGCACCACGTCGGTGACCAGCTGCTGGTGCATTTCGCTGAACGGTTGAGCAATGCGGTACGCCCGAGCGACCACGTGGCCCGCCTCGGCGGCGACGAGTTCGCGGTGATCGTCCCGGACGCGGACGAGGCCGAGGTGCTCGGTGTCGCCGAGCGAATCCGGGCCTCGCTGGAGAGCCCGGTGTCCCTGGAGGGGATGCGGCTGGAGATCGAGGCCTCGATCGGACTGGCGATGCACCCCGATCACGCCCTGCTCGCCGAGGATCTGCTGCGGCTGTCCGACGTCGCGATGTACGTGGCCAAGGAGTCCCGCGCGGGAGTCGTGACCTACTCATCACACCGGGACCGCAACTCCACCGACCGGCTCACCCTGCTCGCCGAGCTGCGCCAGGCGCTGGACAGCGACGCGCTGACCCTGCAGTACCAGCCGAAGGTATCGCTGCGCGACGGCTCGTTGCTGGGGGTCGAGGCGCTGATCCGCTGGCAGCACCCTCAACGCGGGTACGTGCCGCCGGAGGAGTTCCTGCCCCTTGCCGAACGGTCCGGTCTCATGCACCTGATCACCGACCGGCTGGTGACGCGGGCGCTGTCGCAGGTGGCGGACTGGCGCCGGCTCGGGCTGTCGGTGCCGGTGACCGTCAACGTGGCGCTGAGCGACCTGCTCGACGGCCGGCTGGCCGACCTGGTGACCACCGGCCTGCGGCGCTACGGGTTGCCGCCCGAGGTGTTGCGGCTGGAGATCGACGAGCGGGTGGTGGCCCAGCACAGCGAGGAGCTGACCGGGGAGCTGCGGAAGCTGCACGCGATGGGCCTGACCCTGGGCCTGGACGACTTCGGCACCGGCTACTCCTCGCTGCTCTGGCTGGAGACCCTGCCGGTGACCGAGATCAAGATCGACCGGGCGTTCGTGAGCCGGGTCGGCGAGAGCCGCTCGTCGGCCGGGATCGTCCGGGCGATCGCGGACCTGGCGCATGCGATGGGGATGTGCGCGGTCGCCGAGGGCGTGGAGACCGAAGCCGAGTGGCGGTTGCTGCGCGAGCTGGGCTGTGACGGCGCGCAGGGCTGGCACGTCGCCGCTCCGATGCCGGCCGCCCGGGCCACCGAGTGGCTGCTGGCGCGCCACGGCAGCGCTGAGCAGATCCTGACCGACGCGATCGCCCCGGCCGAGGTGGCGTCCTGAACGCGGTGACCGAACTCGACGTGTACGAAGAAGCGGCTATCGCTAGGCAGGGCGCCTGCGATCTGGGGAGTGGTGGCATGTCCAGGCAGCTGGAGCGGCGTGCCGCCCTGGCCAGCCGCACCGTCCGGATGCTCGGCATCGCCATCTGGATCGTCATCTCGGTCGGCTTCATCCTGAACCTGGTCGGCGCCAACGGCCCGAGTGACATGGTGCGCACCGCCCACATCCTCACCCTGGCGGTGTTCTTCGTCCTGATCCTGCTGCGGATCGCGATCGCGGCGATTGCCCGGTTGCGCCGGCCCACCGCGCTGTGGGTGCTGTTCGCCGCGCTGACCCTGTGGGCCGCCGGCTCCGCGGTGCTCAACGCCAGCTCGTCCGAACCGGATCTCACCCACTTCCCGGCGCCGGGCGAGTGGCTGTTCCTGGCCTCCTATCTCGGCATCGCCGGTTACCTGATCATCGACACCGCCCACCGGCTGACCGCTGCTGTGGACGGCTGGCTCGAGGCGATCGTGGTCTGTGGCGGCACCGCCTGCCTGGCCGGCAGCCCGCTGCTGGTGCGGGTCGGCGGCGTGGTCGGGGGCCGGGGGGTGCCGCTGCTGCTGGCGATGCTCTACCCGATGATCGACGTCGCGCTGATCCTGCTGGTGGTCGCCCAGGTGGTGCTGCGGGTGCGCCGCAGCCTGGAGAAGTCGGCCGTGCTGTGCCTGGGGCTGACCCTGTTCGCGATCGCGGACCTCAACTTCGTGACGAACCTGTCCGACGGGACCTACGGCTTCAACGTGGTGGACGGGTTGCTCTGGGCAGCCGGCTTCGCGCTGATCGTGGAGGCGGCCTGCCGGCCGGGCACCGAAGTGCTCAAGGCGCTGCCCAAGCGTCCCGGGCCCCTGCTGATGGTGGGTCCGGCGTTCATCGCGCTCTCGGTGCTCGCGGTCCGTCCGCACACCGGGCTGGGCCCCTACCTGACCTGGCCCGCGGTGCTGACCCTGCTGGCTGCCGGCGGGCGGCTGGTGCTGGCGCTGCGCGAGGCCAAGGGCGCCGCCGAGGCCTTCGCGCTGTCACGCACCGATGACCTGACCCTGCTGCCCAACCGGCGCTCGGTGATCGCGAGGCTGGACGCGGAGCTGGCCTCCGACCGGCCGCTGGCGCTGATGCTGCTCGATCTCGACGGGTTCAAGGACGTCAACGACACCCTCGGCCATGCCGCCGGCGACTCCGTGCTGCAGCTGGCCGCGCACCGGATGCGGCAGGCGCTGCCGGCCTCGGTGATGATCGGCCGGCTCGGCGGTGACGAGTACGCGGTCGTGATGACCAGCGACGACGCGCTGGTGCTGCTGGAGACCGCCCATCTGATCCTCGAGGTGCTGCTGGAACCGACCCTGGTGGAGGGCATCGAGCTGACCACCAACGCCTCGATCGGCATCACGGTGCGTTCGCCGAGCGACACCCAGAGCGTGGAGCTGCTGCGCCGGGCCGATGTGGCGATGTACCAGGCCAAGTCCACCAGGGCCGGGGCGGTCCTCTACGACGTGCACAGCGATGATTTCTCGCGCAAGAAGCTGCAGTTGGCCGAGGAGCTGCGCAAGGCGATCCCCGAGGGCCAGCTGGTGCTGTACTACCAGCCGCAGATCGACGCCGCGACCCAGCGGGTCTGTGGCCTGGAGGCGCTGGTTCGCTGGCAGCACCCGGAGCGCGGACTGCTCAATCCGATCGCGTTCCTGCCGGCGGCCCGGCGGGAGGGGCTGATGCTGCCGCTGTCGGTGGCCGTCGGCCAGATGGTGGTCGAGGACCTGCGCCGCTGGCGCAACGTCGGCCTGGAGCCGCGGGTGTCGCTCAACTGCGCGCCACCGGAGCTGCTCAGCGGGGTCTTCCTGCCCCGGCTGTACGAGGCGATCGCCGAGGCTCGGCTGCCGGCCGAGAGCCTGGTCATCGAGGTCACCGAGGACTGCTTCATCGCCGAGCCGGCGCGGGCCCGCACCATCCTGCGCGACATCCGGGCACACCGGGTGCAGATCGCGATCGACGACTACGGCACCGGCTTCTCCTCACTGTCCTACCTGCGCGACCTGCCGGTGCAGGAGCTGAAGATGGACCGGTCCTTCATCGCGGCCATGAACACCGACACCCGCAGCCGGATGATCGTCGCCTCCACCTTCCAGATGGCGCAGGCGCTGGGCCTGCGGACGGTGGCCGAAGGGGTCGAGAACGCCGCCACGGCCGCTGACCTGATCGCGATGGGCGTCGACGTGCTGCAGGGCTATCACGTCGCCAAGCCGATGCCGGCCTCCGAGGTCGAGTTCTGGATCCGGCACCGGACGACCGTCTCCGACGGCCGGTTCGACTCGTTGCCGATGGACGGTCAGCGGCTGGATCCGTGAGCCGCCGTCAGACCGAGGCGCCGACCACCTGAGCCGAGCTGGAGCTGGAGCTGGCCACGCCTACCCGCTCGACGAACCGGAACTCGGCAAGGGGCGGCACGTGGATGCCGTCCAAGCCGATGCCCTGGGTGAACAGCCGGTGCGCCTCGGGGTTGGTGATGCGCTGTTGGTCGAAGGCCTCGTCACAGTGCCGGTACACCGGCGTGCTGGCGGCCGAGCCGAGATAACGCGCCGGGCGCGCGCCGGGCAGCGTGTAGCCGGTCATGCCCGCCGAGGCCAGCAGCGCCCGCACCCGCTCA
>NZ_DASVSG010000003.1:0-6501 GCF_036388195.1 Jatrophihabitans sp.
CTCGGCCGCGGTGCAGCGGGCTGCCCTGACCCAGGCGCTGCACCACATCGGCGGCCGGGACGCCTTCGGCGCGAAGCTGTCGGACCAGCCGCTGATGCGCGAGGTGGTGGCCGATCTCGCGGTCGAGGTGCAGGCCGCCGCGGCGCTGTTCCTGCGGCTGGCCTCGGCGGTGGACCGGGGCGAGGCGCCACTGCTGCGCCTGGCCGTCGCGGCGGCGAAGTTCTGGGTCTGCAAGCGCGCCCCGATGGTGGTCGGCGAGGCGCTGGAGTGCCTGGGCGGCGCGGGCTACGTCGAGGAGTCGCCACTGCCCAGGTACTTCCGCGAATCGCCGCTGAACTCCATCTGGGAGGGCTCGGGCAACGTCATCGCCCTCGATGTGGTGCGCGCGGTCAGCCGCGAGCCCGCCTCGGTGCAGGCCCTGCAGGACGAGCTGGCGCTGTCGGCAGGCGCCGATCCCCGGCTGGATGCGACGGTGGGCGAGCTGGGCAAGCGGCTGGCGAACCTGGGGCCCGATCCGGACGCCGACGCCCGGTCGGCCCGCGGAGTGGCCGGGCTGCTGGCCCGCACCCTGCAGGCCGGTTTGCTGGTGCGGGCCGCCGGCCCGGGCGATCCGGGCAGCTGCGCCGTCGCCGAGGCCTTCCTGGCGACCCGGTTGGGGTCGGACGGGCCCGGGGTGTTCGGCGCCGGGCCCTCGGGCGGCGGCTTCGGCCGGGCCACGGTGGACGCGGTGCTCGACTACAGCGATCCGAACCGGGCGGGGTCAGATCGTGCGTGAGGTGCCGGTCACAAAGGCGATAACGGGCCAGTCCCGCTCCGCGGTCACCGTCGCCGGCTAACCAGCTGCGTCACTCCCGGGAGGCTGACCGGTCCGCTTCAGCGGCGGCTGATTCGTCCTCGGCGGATTCAGCGGCGTCAACTGCTTCGGCTGATTCGGCGGCGTCAACTGCTTCGGCTGATTCGTCCTCGGCTGTTTCGTCCTCGGCTGATTCGGCGGCGTCCGCAGCGTCCTCGGAATCAGCCGGCGCATTCTTCGGACCGCGCGAGATCGTCACGGTGCCGGACTCCAGATCGATCCGGCGGCCACCGGAGGAGTCCCCGATCTCCTCACGGGTTGACTGCAGCCGGCGCTTCTCTTCATCCATGTGGCGCTTGCCAGGATTGAAAAGGGTGTCAATTCCCCACTCCGTCATGTTTTCAGACTACGCGCCGCTCACGATCGCGACGTAGCCTGGAAGCATGAGCATCCTGCGACCGAAGGCCCGCATGGTCACCGCGGAGAACGCGCTGCCCGGCCGGCCGGACTACGCCTACAGCATCCCCGAGACCCACTACGTCAGCGGCCGCCGCATCCGTGAGCCGTACGAGCACGACGGCCTGCAGACCGCGGTGTTCGGGATGGGCTGCTTCTGGGGCGCGGAGAAGGACTTCTGGCAGCACGAAACCGTCTGGTCCACCTCGGTCGGCTACGCCGGTGGGTTCACCCCGCATCCGACCTATGAGGAGACCTGCACCGGACGGACCGGGCACGCCGAGGTGGTCCAGGTGATCTTCGACCCGGACGCCATCAGCTACGCCGAGCTGCTGAGCATCTTCTTCGAGAACCACGACCCCACCCAGGGCATGCGACAGGGCAACGACATCGGCAGCCAGTACCGCTCGGCGATCTACTACACCAGCGACGAGCAGCGGGCCCAGGCGGAGGCGGCAGCCGAGGCGTTCGGCAAGCGGCTGGCCGACGCCGGCTACGGCGACATCACCACCGAGATCGCCCCGCTGGGCGACTACTACTACGCCGAGGGCTACCACCAGCAGTACCTGGCCAAGAACCCGAACGGCTACTGCCCGGTGCTGGCCACCGGGGTGAGCTGCCCGGTCGGGCTGTTCGCGCCATCGTCCTGAGTTGGTCCTGAGCCCGGGCCTGAGTCCGGGGCCTGCCCGGCTCTAGCTGCTCTGCTGCGCCAGCCGCTGCTGGATGGACTGCTGCAGCCGCTGCAGGCCGGCCGGGCCCACCAGCGGGAGATGGCTCTCCACCAGCTGCAGGATGTCGCGGTCCGAGCGCACCGCCTCGCTGGACTGGATGAGCACCGTCCCGCTGCCGGTGAAGTCGAACTGGCGCTCCTCGCCGGAGGAGGCGCCCATCATCGCCATCGCCGAGCCGAGGAAGCCGGCCATCCAGCCGGCGTCGTAGCGGTGGCTCGGCGCCGGGCAGTCGGCCCAGCCCAGCAGCGCTTCGGGATCGACCCGCAGCGGCGGCTCGGCGAACATCACCGCGCCCGAGGACGAGGCGAGGAACTTGCCCGTCCCGATCAGGGTCAGGTAGCCCGGCACGATCGACTGCTGCAGCGCCAGGCTGCCCTCGAACGCCAGCAGGTTCGACGCCTTGATGGTGAGGTTGCCCTCGTCCAGGTCGTAGGAGTTGATCTCAAAACCCCGGTCGCCCAGCACCAGCTTGCCGTGCCCCTCGGCCACCACCCAGTCCTGCGCGTACAGCGGCGAGGAGAACTGGGAGGTGACCATCTGGAAGAGCATCCCGCTCAGGCCCCGGCCGCGCACGGCCACGAACTGCAGCGCGCCGTAGAAGGCGATCATGGCGCCCTTGGACATGAACCAGGGCTTGGTGATCTCCAGCGAGTACGCGTACGGGTTGTCCGGCACGTTGTCGTTGTCGGGCAGCGAGGCCGGGCTGTGCACCGCGATCGTCATAGCTTCTGCTCCGATGCCTGGACGTAGACGACGCCGTCGCCGCTCAGCTCGAGTTGCATGGCCTCTCCGCCTCCCCGGCCCACCGCGTCGCGCCAGCCGACCTTGGCGGCAAGCTTGACCGCGACGTTGCCCCGGTGCCCCACGTAGGCCTGCGGATCGACGAACGTGCCGCCGCCGGGGCGGACCGGCAGCTCGATGGTGCCGCCGTGGCTGAGCAGCGCCACCGCGCCCTGGCCGGAGAGCTGGGTGGTGAACAGGCCCTGGCCGGTGACGGCGCCGCGGACCATCCCGCGCAGCCCGCCACCGCCGGAACCGCCCGAGGACAGCGGCACGACTGCGGACTGCAGGTTCGCGGTGTGGGCCAGCAGCCGGCTGGACTCGACCACCAGCCGGTCACCCTGCAGCGGCACCACCGTCACGTGCAGCCCGGCCCGGCCGTAGTGGACCTCGCCGTTGCCGGTGGCGGCCATCATGATCTGGTGCTCGCCGGCCATGGCGCGCCCGGCCATGCCGATCACCCCGCTCATGGCTCCCATGGCGCCGGGGCCGCCCGGGGTGTGCGGGGTGAACCGGACGTCCCCGGTGTAGAAGAGCATCGCGCCCTTGCGGGCCAGCACGTCGCCGCTGGCCGCCAGGTTGATCTTGACGACCTTGGAATTGACCTTCTCGAACGTCATGGCCGCTCCGCAGGCTGGATGTAGACCGCGCCCTGGCCGTCCCAGCGCAGCGAGAACGGCTCCCCGCTGCCCTCGCCCACCACCGAGGCCCAGGAGACGTCGGTGACGAAGGACTGGCTCAGCTGGCCCCGGGCGGCGACGAACGCGTCCGGATCGACCACCAGGGGGTACTGGGGCGAGACCTCCAGGCCGATCAGCGGGCCACCGGCGGACAGGATCGCCACCTGGCCGGCGCCGCTCACCGTGGTGGTGAACAGCCCCTGCCCGCTGGCCGCGCCGCGGAGTCCGGAGAACTTCACGTCCATCCGCAGCTGACCCGCCAGGGCGAGCAGTTGGCGGGACTCGACCTGCAGCGTCTCGTTGTTCAGCTCGACCAGGGTGATGTCCTGGGCGTCGAGGGCGAGGTACACCACCCCCGAGCCGGTGCACTCCATGAGCGACAGCGACTCACCGGTGGCCTTGCGCTTCAGGCCGGCCATCATGCCCTCGCCGCCGCCCATGCCGGCGCTCTTGAACTGCACCTGCCCGTCGTATGCCACCATCGACCCGCTGATCGCGCGGATGCTGGTGTTCTGCAGGTGGGCTTCCAGCACTCGCCGGCCATTGGTTCTCAGCATCGACACTCCCCCTGTGGCCCCGTCAGCAGGCCCGGGCCCCGATGACGGGCCGAGGCTAGCAGCCAATCGGCCGTGGCTTCCCGGAAACGGGGCAGGTAGTCCCCTCCCTTCGCTGCCTCCGACGGAGCGGCGTCCGGCGGCGTGACATGCTCGCCCGGTGACCGGCGTGGATTTCGACTTCGATCGGCTGCGCCGCTACCCGGACGTCGAGGCGGCCAACCTGTTCGCCGTCGATGCCACCGACCGGCTGCTGCTGGATGAGGCGGCTCCGCGGCTGCGGGATGCCTCGCCGGGCTCGGTGGTGCTGGTCAATGACCACTACGGCGCGCTGACCCTGGGCGCGGCCGCCCTGCACGGCCTGGACCGGCTGCGGGTGCACCAGGACCCGCTGTCGGGCGAGCTGGCGCTGGCGTCCAATGCCGAGCGGTTCGGCCTGACCGGGCGCTTCCGCCAGCTGCCGCTGGACGCCGAGCTGGTCAGGGCCGCCGAGGTGGTGCTGATCCAGGCGCCCAAGAGCATCGACGCGCTGCGCGAGGCCGTCGAGCTGATCGCCGGGCACGCCGATCCTTCGGTGCAGGTGTTCCTCGGCGGACGGGTCAAGCATCTGAGCCTGGGCATGAACGAGGTGCTGCGGGCATCCTTCGGCGAGGTCCAGGCCGGTCTGGCGCGCCAGAAATCGCGGGTGATCACCGCACGCAAGCCGCATCCCGGAGCCAGCGGGCCGGGCTTCCCCCGGCGCGAGTACCTGACCGAGATCGGCCTGTGGGTGTGCGCGCACGGCGCGGTCTTCGCCGGCACGAAGCTCGACCTCGGAACCCGGCAGCTGCTGGCGATGCTGGACCGGATGGCGCCCGAGATCGCGGCGGGCACCGCGATCGACCTCGGCTGCGGCACCGGGATCCTTGCCGCGGCGCTGGCCAGGGCCCGCCCGCAACTCACCGTGATCGCCACCGACGAGTCCGCCGCTGCGGTGGCCTCCGCCCGAGCGACGATGCTGGCCAACGAGGTCGCCGACCGGGTCAGCGTCCGCCGGGAGGATGCGATGAGCGGGCTCGCCGATGCCAGCGCCGACCTGATCGTCTGCAACCCGCCGTTCCACGTGGGCGCCACCGTCAATCCGGCGACGGCGCTCAAGCTGTTCCGGGCGGCCGGACGGGTGCTGCGTCCCGGCGGCCAGCTGTGGACGGTCTACAACTCGCACCTGGACCACCGGCGCAGCCTGGAGCGGTTTCTCGGCAGCACCCGGCAGGCACACCGCGATCCGAAGTTCACCGTGACGGTGTCGGTCCGGCGCTGAGGGGCCTTTCGCCGTCGGCCGGCCTAGCAGGAGCGGTGCACGAAGGCCTTGGCGAAGCCGCCGGTCTGGTAGAGGAACTGGTAGGCCCAGCCGACCAGGGACGGCTTGCCGGGGGCAGCCACCATCCGCACCGTGCCGGGCATGCAGCGGTCGACGATCAGCCGGGCCCGGGACACGTGGTAGGTCGAGGTCACCACCAGCACCGAGTCCCATTGCCGCTGCCGGGCCAGCCTGCCGAGTTCCTGGGCCTCGCCGCGGGTGGTGGGCGGGTCGGGCAGGAAGCAGATCACCCGGTAGCGCGGGTCGTCGTCGGCGCAGGCCGCCACCCGCTGCCGGCCGCGCTCCCACCCGATCGAGATCACCACGGTGCCGGCGTAGCCCGCCGCGGCGAGCCGGAGCGCCTCGTCCAACCGGCCGTCCGCGGTGGGCGAGCCCAGCACCAGGATCGCGTCGCTGCGCGCCGGCCGGTCCACCGACGGGGTGACCACCAGCAGGAAGCAGGCGGCCAACCAGGTCAGCGCCAGGGCGAGCAGCACCGCGAGCACCCGGCGAAACCGCGAACGTGGCCGCACGGCTGGACCATCGCTGCCGCGACGTCGCCGTGCCACCCCTTCCACCGGCTCAGCCTAGCCAGCCACGGCTAGGCTGACCGGCATGCCGGAGTTACCGGAAGTCGAGGCGCTGGCCGCGTTCCTGCGCGAGAACGCCGTCGGGCGGACCGTGATCCGCTCCGACGTGGCGGCCTTCAGCGTCATCAAGACCTTCGACCCGCCGCTGTCCGCGCTCAACGGGCTGACCGTCACCGGGGCGAACCGGTACGGCAAGTTCCTCGCCCTCGAGGTGGACGGCCTGCACCTGGTCACCCACCTGTCCCGCGCCGGCTGGCTGCAGTGGCGGGAGAAGTTCTCGCCGGCGCCCCCCAAGCCCGGCCGCGGGCCGCTGGCCTTCCGGCTGCACCTGACGCCGGTCCTCGACTCCGACGAGAACGTCGACGCGCCCTCGGCGGGATTCGACCTCACCGAGGCCGGCACCCAGAAGCGGCTGGCGGTCTACCTGGTGCGCGACCCGCTGGAGGTGCCTGGCATCGCCCGGCTGGGCCCCGACGCGATGCGCGTCGACCTGGAGACCTTCGCCGCCCTGCTGGCCGCCGAGCGCGCCCAGATCAAGGGGGTGCTGACCACCCAGTCGGTGCTGGCCGGCGTCGGCA
>NZ_DASVSG010000004.1:0-8599 GCF_036388195.1 Jatrophihabitans sp.
GTCGTTCTTCTTCGACGCGCACGTCGACTTCTTCGAGGAGATCGCCAAGTTCCGCGCGGCCCGCCGGATCTGGGCCCGCTGGCTGCGCGACGTCTACGGCGCGACGACCGACAAGGCCCAGCAGCTGCGCTTCCACACCCAGACGGCCGGCGTCTCGCTGACCGCCCAGCAGCCGGACAACAACATCGTGCGGACGGCGGTCGAGGCGCTGGCGGCGGTGCTCGGCGGCACCAACTCGCTGCACACGAACGCCCTCGACGAGGTGCTGGCCCTGCCGAGCGAGAAGGCGGCCCAGATCGCGCTGCGCACCCAGCAGGTGATCGCCGAGGAGATCGGCGTGCTCAACGTCGCCGACCCGCTCGGTGGCTCGTGGTACGTCGAGGCGCTGACCGACAAGATCGAGGCCGAGGCCGAGAAGATCTTCGCCCAGATCAAGGAGATGGGCGGCGACGGCACCATGACCGCCGGCCTGCTGCGCGGCATCGAGGACGGCTGGTTCACCGGCGAGATCGCCGAGTCGGCGTTCCGGTACCAGGTCGCGCTGGAGAAGGGCGACAAGCGGGTGGTCGGGGTCAACGTCCACCAGGGCGAGTACGGCGAGCCGCTGGAGATTCTGCGGGTCTCCCACGAGGTCGAGCGGGAGCAGCGGGACCTGGTGCAGCGCCGCCGCGCCAGCCGGGACTCCGCGGCCGTCACCGAGGCGCTGCAGCGGATGGTGGCCGCCGCCGAGGCCGGGCAGAACACCGTGCCGGCCATGCTGGACGCCGTCCGCGCCGAGGCGACCCTGGGCGAGATCTGCAACGCGTTCAAGCCGCTGTGGGGCGAGCACCGCGAGCCCGCCCGGTTCTGATGGGCGGGCGAGGCCGGGTAGCCGGGCCGCTGATCGGCTGCTGAGCCGGGACTGGAAAAATGTCAGTCATGCGTCCTGGTTCCCGTCCCGCCCGTTCTAAGTCCGCGCCGTCCCCGTCGCCTGCCGCCATCGCGGCGATGTCGGGGGCGGTCGACCTGGCTGCCGTGAAGGCCCGCTCCGAAGCCGCCGCCCGCGCGGCCAGCGCGCCGCCGCCGTCCGGCGGGAAGTACGTGGTGGCCGCGACCGAGGCCAACTTCCAGGCCGAGGTGCTCGACCGCTCCTTCCAGGTGCCGGTGTTGCTGGACCTGTGGGCGGAGTGGTGCGAGCCGTGCAAGCAGCTCTCGCCGCTGCTGGAGCGGCTGGCGAACGAGTCCGGGGGCAGCTGGGTGCTGGCCACCGTGGACGTGGAGGCCAACCAGCGGATCGCCCAGATGCTGCAGGTGCAGAGCATCCCGACGGTGTTCGCGGTGATCGGCGGCCAGCTGATCCCGGGCTTCCAGGGCGCGCTGCCGGAGCCGCAGGTGCGCGAGTTCCTGGCGGCGCTGCTGCAGGCGGCCAGCCAGGCCGGGCTGTCCGGCCCGGGTGCTGGAGCCGATCCGGAGAGCGGCCCGCCCGCGCCGCCGGAGGACGAGCGGTTCACCGCCGCCGAGGACGCGCTGGAGGCCGGTGACTTCGACCTGGCGGCCGAGCGCTACCAGGCGATCCTGAACGCCGAGCCCGCCAACGTCGAGGCCCAGCTGGCGTTGCGGCAGGTGGGGCTGCTGCGCCGGCTGTCGGTGCTGCCGCAGGACGCGCTGCACGCGGCGGTGCTGGCGCCCGATGATGTCGACGTGCAGCTCGCCGCGGCCGATGCCGAGCTTGCCGCCAACCAGGTCGAGGCTGCGTTTCGCAGGCTGATCGGGCTGGTGCGGCGGCTGCGCGGGGAGGACCGGATGCCGGTCCGGGACCGATTGGTGGAGTACTTCGAGCTGCTCGGCCCGGACGACCCGCGGGTGCCACCGGCGCGGCGGGACCTGGCCAACGCCCTGTTCTGAGCGGCGGCGCCTCCCGGTCCGCTTCGACTGACATGCCCTCCGGTCGCTCTGGCGACCCGAGGGCATGTCTGTTGTGCAGCTGCGTACACCAGCCGGCTGGGCAACGGATTGGCAACGTCGGCCCCGTTCGCCGGCCGGCGGGTGAGTCTGGCTGGCAGCATCACGCCCATCCCACGAGGTGGCAGGAGGGTCCGATGCGCCGTCAGCCCGTCCGAACCCTGGTAGTGGTCTTGCTCTGTATAGCCGGCTGCGTTGTCGGTGTCGGCCAGCCGTCCGCTGCGGCCGCGCCCCAGATCGTCTACACCTACCAGGTGCGCGGGTTGGCCAACAGCAGCAGCCTGGAATCGTTCGCGGCCGCGGCGGCGAGCACCTACGCCGACCGGTTGGGATGGGGTCTGGGCGGCTCGATCGCCTTTCGACGGGTCGCCTCGGGCGGGAGCTTCACGCTCTGGCTGGCCGCCGCCAGCCGGGTGCCCGGCTTCGGGTGGCCCTGCGACAGCACCTATTCCTGCAGAGTCGGCCGCAACGTGGTGGTCAACGAGACCCGCTGGTTGACCGGCTCGCCATCCTGGAATGCCACCGGAGCCTCGCTGGCCGGCTACCGGCGGATGGTGCTCAACCACGAGACCGGTCACTGGCTGGGCTTCGGCCACGGGTTCTGCGGCGGTTCGGGTCAGCTCGCGCCGGTGATGCAGCAGCAGTCCATCTCGATGCAGGGTTGCCGTCCGAACGCCTGGCCGACCGTCAGCGAGCGACGCCGGCTGGCCGTTTCGCGCGGCGTGCCAGACCGCGCCGGCAACCCGGTGGGCAGGGTGGACAACGTGACGCCAGGGGTAGCGGCGGTCTCCCTACGTGGCTGGGCGATCGATCCGGACACCGCCGCGGCGACCCGGGTCACCGTCCAGCTGGACAGCAGCGTGGTCACGGTCCGGGCCGACAGCCTGCGCGCCGACGTCGGCAGCCACTATCCGGGTTACGGCAACAATCATGGGTTCCGGTTGACGCTGAATGCGGCTCCAGGCTGGCACACCGTGTGCGTACGCGCGCTGAACGCCGCCGGCTCCGGCGCCACGGTGTCGCTGGGTTGCCGAACGGTGTTCGTCAGCGGCACCCCGATCGGGCACCTGGATTCGGTGGTCCCGTCCGGGCAGGGAATTCTCGTGACCGGCTGGGCACTCGACCCGAACAGCACGGGGGCGGTGCCGGTAGTGGTGTCTGCGCGGCCAGGTGGCCAGGTCAGCATCTGGGCCAACCAGACGCGGCTGGACGTGGGCGCGCACTACCCGCGCTGGGGCGCGGCGCGCGGCTTCAAGGTGCTGATGCCAGCCAGTCCGGGACTGCACGAGGTATGTGTCTACGCGCCCAACATCTACGGGATTGGCAGCACCAAGACCCTCGGCTGCCGGTCGGTGTCGGTGCCCGGCTGATCGGCGCGCTTGAGCTGACCTGCTCGGCAAGCTACCGCCAGTGGCCCGCGGCCGGGAAGGCAGACGCTGCGCGGGTGGCAGACGCCGTGCCGGGTCGCGGGCCTCGGCGCGGGTCAGTCCTCCAGCGGGCTGCGCTGGCCGCGCGGGACGTGCGGCATGATCGCGTTCGGCGGGATCACGCCCAGCCGGCCGGCCTGGTAGTCGGCCACCGTCTGCTGCAGCTCGGCGCGGGTGTTCATCACGAACGGGCCGTACTGCGCCATCGGCTCCCGGATCGGCTCGCCGCCGAGCAGGATGACCTCCAGCGTGCTGGTCCGGCTGTCCTGGCGGGCATCGGCGCTGACCGTGATCCGGTCACCGGGCCCGAACACCGCGAGCTGGCCGGCGTGGATCGGCTCCGCCTTCGGCCCGACCGTCCCCGAGCCTGCCATCACGTAGCCGAGCGCGTTGTAGGTCGGCTGCCAGGGCAGTGACAGCTGCGAGCCGGCAGCGATCGAGGCGTGCAGCAGGGTGATCGGGGTGTGCGTCGATCCCGGACCCTGATGACCGTCCACCTCGCCGGCGATCACCCGCAGCAGCGAGCCGCCGTCGGCGCTGGCCAGCAGGGTGATCTGGCCGGCCTCGATGCCCTGGTAGTTGGGCGTCAGGAACTTGTCCTTGGCCGGCAGGTTCACCCACAGCTGGAAGCCGTGGAACAGCCCGCCCTCTTCGACCAGCTTCTCCGGCGGGGTCTCGATGTGCAGCAGCCCCGCGCCGGCGGTCATCCACTGGGTCGAGCCCTCGGTGATGACGCCGCCACCGCCGTGGGTGTCCTGGTGGATGAACTGGCCCTCGATGAGGTAGGTCACCGTCTCGAAGCCCCGGTGCGGGTGCCAGTGGGTGCCCTTGGGCTCGCCGGCGGCGTAGTCCACCTCGCCCATGTGGTCCATCATGATGAACGGGTCCAGGTAGCGGTAGTCGATGCCTGCCATCGTCCGGCGCACCGGAAAGCCTTCGCCCTCCATGCCAGCCGGCGCGGTAGACACCGCGAGCACCTGGCGCTCGACGTCGCCCAGGGCGGCCCCAGCCACCCGGGGCAGGGTCATGGTGTCAGCAGTCACCGCAGCCATATCCTCAGCCTCCTCAGTTCGTTGCGTCTGCAACTACATGCCTGAACTACAGCTCCGCCCGCTGTATTCCATGGTGGCTCACACGCGACCGCCGCACACCGGGTTCGCGGGAGCGGCTTCGGCGCACGGCGGTCGTTGAGTGGCTGGTGAGTGCTTGCTCGGGAGATCTCGGCTCGACTGGCACGCGAATTCGTCGCCCTGGCGTGCGTATCCGCATCGCGTCGGCGGATAACGCAGGAAGGGGGTCAGGCGACCTTGTCGTCGGTCCCTGCGACCTTGTCATCAGGCGTGAGGGCGACCTTGTCGTCAGGCGTGAGGGCGACCTTGTCATCCGGCGACACCACGGCGACCTTGTCGGCGGGGCTCACCTTCGCGCTCTTGTCGGCGAATGCGGGGTTGGCGCTGCCGAGGATTCCGCAGGTGAGCAGAACTGCGATGCCGGCCATGGCGGGGCGGAACAAGCGACTCATCAAAGGCCTTCCGTGTCGAGGGGGTTGAGTTACCAATCGCCCTGATGGGGCCTGGAGTTGAGTTCCGCCGCACGTGACGTGGCGCACGCCCCCCGGCTACGGCCGATCGGGGTGCCCCGCCTGCTACCGGGCGCCGACCCTCACGCCGCAGGCTGGGCTTGCGTCGATGGCCCACAAGCCGAACTGACCGCCGCACCCCGTGGGCAGGTGCGGCGGTCAGCCATGATTCCGCGGTCCTCTTCCCAGCCCTGCTGGCGAACGCCGCAGTACCGGGAGGCACGGCTCAGGGAGCCGGGGTCTGCAGCGCAGTCAGCGCCGCCGTGGCGCTGGCCAGGTGCTGCTCGGCGGTGTCCAGCGCCAGCCCGGCAGCCGCGAGGTCGCTGTGGGCTGCGGCCTTCGCGGTCCGCAGGCCGGTCACGCTCGGGGCGGCCGGCATTGCCAGGGCGGTGGCCCGGGCGCTGGTGGCGCTGACCTGCGCCTGGCCGACCTGGGTGGCCAGGTCCGCCAGCGGGGTGGTGACGGTGCTGACGTCAGCACCCTCAGCGGCCAGCGTCGCTGCCGCATCGCTCACGGCGGTGGCATCCGTGGTCAGCGAGGCCGCCGCGGCCTGCGCCTTCGCCGCGGCCAGCAGGACCTTGAACTGCAGATCGGCGCCCTGGACGGTCCGCTGGCCCGCCTGGGTGGCGGCCTGGATGGCCTTGGCCGAGGTGGCGGCGGTGACCGCGGCAGCGTCGGCTGCCAGCGCCGTGAGGTCGGCAGCGGTGGCCGCGGCCAGGGCGGACTTGTCGTCCGCGGACAGCAGCGGTGAGGCGGCCTCTGCTGCCGCGATCCGCTTCACCCGGGCGACGTCGGCGGCCAGCGCCTTGCTGGCGCCCTTGCGTACACCGGCCAGCTTGTCCACCGGCTTGTGCGTGGCGTGGCTGTGCGAGGTGCGGCTGTGCGCGGCCGGCTTGGTGTGGCTCTTCCCTGCGGCGAAGGCCGGGTTGCCGGCGGCGAGCACGCCGCAGGTAAGCAAAAAGGCAATGCCGGCCGTGGCCGGACGGATCAGGCGAGACATTCAAGTTCCTCCGTGTCGATTACGTTTAGTTACGAATCGACCAGAGGAATGCCGAATTGAGTGACTCTGCGTGACAGGTTCCGCTGATTTGCGGCGGTGTGGGCCGGTCTCGGCACCTAGCCCTCACCTCCTGCTGCCTACCGGTGGCTGTCCCCAGCCGTAGGAGCCCGCAACTCGGCGACACCCGCATTCTTGGCGACGCCCGCATTCCCGGCGACGCCCGCATTCTCAGCGACCCCGGCGTCCTCACCGGCTCCGGCGTCCTCGCTCAGTCCGGCGTCCTCGCTCAGTCCGGCGTCCTCGCCGGCCTGCGGTTCGGCCTCCGCGCGGTAGCGCAGCCACAGCGCGCCCAGCGGCGGCACCCGGACGGTCGCCGAGGTGGGCTGGCCGTGCCAGCTGTCACCCCCGGCAGTGATCGCGCCGAGGTTGCCCACGCCGGAGCCGCCATAGATCTCGGCATCGGTGTTGAGCACCTCGTCCCAGCGGCCGGCCTTGGGCAGTCCCAACCGGTAGAACTCGTGCGGCACCGCCGAGAAATTGGCCACGCACGCCAGCACCGAGCCGTCGTCGCCCCATCGCAGGAACGAGAACACGTTGCCGGTGGCGTCGTTGGCGTCGATCCAGTTGAAGCCCTGGGGCAGGGTGTCCTGCGACCACAGCGCCCGGTCGCCGCGGTACTGCCGGTTCAGGTCGGCGACCACCCTGCGTACCCCGGCGTGCTCGGCGCCGTCGAGCAGCCACCAGTCCAGCGCGCGTCCCTCGCTCCACTCGCCGCCCTGGGCGAACTCCGAACCCTGGAAGATCAACTGCTTGCCGGGGTGTGCCCACATGAAGGCATAGAGCGCGCGCAAGGTCGCCATCTGCTGCCAGCGGTCGCCAGGAATCTTGTTCAACAGGGAGCCCTTGCCGTGCACCACCTCGTCGTGGCTGAACGGCAGCACGTAGTTCTCCGAGTACGCATAGACCATCGAGAACGTCATCTCGTGGTGGTGGTACTGCCGGTGGACCGGCTGGTGCTCGATGTAGCCGAGCGTGTCGTGCATCCAGCCCATGTTCCACTTGAAGCCGAAACCGAGGCCGCCGAGATGGGTCGGACGGGTCACGCCCGGCCAGGACGTCGACTCCTCGGCGATCGTGATCACGCCGGGCACCCGCTTGTAGACGGTGGCGTTCATCTCCTGCAGGAACGCGACCGCCTCCAGGTTCTCCCGGCCCCCATGAAT
Source organism: Jatrophihabitans sp. (assembly GCF_036388195.1). GTDB lineage: Bacteria > Actinomycetota > Actinomycetes > Mycobacteriales > Jatrophihabitantaceae > Jatrophihabitans_A. The sequence continues at coordinate 7,171 of NZ_DASVSG010000004.1, forward strand.
ATTGGGCAACCACTCGCCGGCCTTGCGGGAGTAGTCCAGGTAGAGCATCGAGGCCACCGCATCCACCCGCAGGCCGTCGATGTGGTACTCCTCCAGCCAGTACAGGGCATTGGCGACCAGGAAGTTACGGACCTGGCTGCGGCCGAAGTCGAAGACGTAGGTGCCCCAGTCCGGCTGCTCCCCGCGCCGCGGGTCGGCATGCTCGTACAGCGGGGTGCCGTCGAAGCGGGCCAGCGCGAAGGAATCCTTGGGGAAGTGCGCCGGGACCCAGTCCACGATCACCCCGATGCCGGCCTGGTGCAGCGCGTCGATCAGGTAGCGGAGGTCGTCCGGACTGCCGAACCTCGACGTCGGGGCGAAGTAGGAGGACACCTGGTAGCCCCACGAGCCGCCGTAGGGATGCTCGGCCACCGGCAGGAACTCGACGTGGGTGAAGCCGGTGTCGCGGACGTAGTCGACCAGCTCGACGGCCAGCTCCCGGTAGGTCAGGCCGAGCCGCCAGGATCCCAGGTGCACCTCGTAGATCGACATCGGCGCGGCGTGCCAGGCGGTGTGTGCCCGGGCCGCCAGCCAGTCGCCGTCGCCCCAGACGTAGGAGGAGGTGAACACCACCGAGGCGGTCGCCGGCGGCACCTCGGTGGCGAAGGCCATCGGGTCGGCCTTGTCACGCCACTCGCCGTCGGCGCCGAGGATCTGGAACTTGTACCGGCAGCCGTCGCCGACGCCCGGCACGAACAGCTCCCAGATCCCCGGGCCGCCCATCGAGCGCATCGGGAACGCCCGTCCGGACCAGTAGTCGAAGTCACCGACCACCCGGACCGCCCGGGCGTTGGGCGCCCAGACCGCGAACGAGGTGCCGGTCACCTGCCCGTCGGGGGTGTCGTAGCTGCGCACGTGCGCGCCCAGGACGTCCCACAGCTGCTCGTGCCGGCCTTCGCCGAGCAGGTGCAGATCGAGCTCACCCAGCGTGGGCAGCCACCGGTAGGGGTCATCGACGATGAACTTCTGCTCGCCGTAGCTGACCTCGAGCCGGTAGTCGGTCGGGCCGACGTCGAGGACCGCGCCGAAGATGCCGCCGGGGTGCAGCTGCTCCAGCGGATAGCGCTGGCCCTTGATCACGGCGCTGACCGCGCTGGCCTCCGGGCGCAGGGTGCGGATCGCGGTCCTGCCCGGCCCTGCCGGATGCGCGCCGAGGATCGAGTGCGGGCCCGAGTGGGTGCCGGCGGCCAGCCGCTCCAGGTCCGCGGCGCTCGGCGGCAGCTTCGGATGCTCCTGCTCCTGCGGGGTGGGCGTGGCGCCCTGCGACTCGGCGGGGCTGGGATCGTCGTGCGGCGACGTGGCAGCCATCGGTGTGTCGACGGGCTTGTCCGGCGGGACGGATGCTGTGGCCGCAGTGGGTCCGCCGGCGGTGGTGGCGGCGTCGAGTGCA
>NZ_DASVSG010000005.1:0-8316 GCF_036388195.1 Jatrophihabitans sp.
TGCCCGCCGCTGACCGTGCGCGACAGCAGGTGCCGCGACAGCCCCTTGGCCCAGCCGATCTCCGGGAAGGCGTCCGGGTCGAAGCTCTGGTCCTCGGCGCAGTCGTGGCTGTGCGCGCCGGTGTAGAGGATCTCGCCGATCGGCTGCACCGCCTGGGTCGCGCCCAGGCACCGGCTCTGCCAGCGCAGCGAGCCGTCGGCGGTGTTCGCCGCGAAGGTGCCGTCGAAGCAGCCGCCGCCGGTGCCCTCGACGCCGAAGTAGACACCGGTGTTGTCGGTCTTGACCGACTTGGCCTCGACGATGCAGGACTCGGTCTTGGGCGGGATCACCGACGCGGCCGGAAAGGGCAGGGGCGTGCCGGTGTTGGTGTCGACGACGGCGACGGCGTGGTGGGCGGGGTTGCCGTTGACGTTCAGGAACGCGCCGGCGAGGTAGAGCTTGTCGCCCAGCGGGGTCAGCGCGATCTGGTAGACGACGTTGTCCGGCGTGGTGGTGAAGGTGGCCAGGGCGGCGCCGGTGCTCGGGCTCAGCGCGGCGACCCGGCGTGCGGTGCGGCCGCCGATGGTGGAGAACGAGCCCGCGACGTAGACCGTCGACGCGGTCGCGGCGATGCCGGAGACCCGGCCGTTGGAGTTGGGGTTCCAGGACGTCAGGGCGCCGGTGGACGCGGTGAAGGCCGCGATCCGGTTGCGGGTGACGCCGTCGACGGTGGTGAAGTCGCCACCTGCGTACAGGGTCTGCCCGTCGGCGCTCATCGAGAGCACCTTGACCGCGCCGTTGACGTTGTGGTTGAACGAGGTGATCAGCGCGCCGGTGCTGGCGTTGAACGCGGCCAGGCGGGTGCGGGGCACCTCGCCCGAGCCCGCGGTGGCGCCCGGCGGCCGGACGCTGGTGAACTCACCGCCCAGGTAGACGACTCCGTTGGCGGCGATGATCGCCGACACCGCCCCGTTGGTCTGCCAGCTCGAGGCGGCGTTGGCGGGCAGGGTGCCCTGCAACGCGCTCGCGGGCGTCGTGGCCACGAGACCGAGAATTCCGGCGGTTGCCGCGGTGATACCCGCAAGCAGGCGTCGCAGATGCATGTGATGTCCCCCGTAGAACATTGCCTATGCCCACTCTGGCTGTTCAGAGCGCACGCCGGTTACGCCGGTTCGTTGATGTTGCCTGGGCTAGGAAAAGAGGCCGCGCATCAGTGGAGCGCGGGCCCTCGGCACCAGATTAAGAGTATTTTAGCCTTATTCACAAAGGGTAAACAACTATTACCCAGGGTGCTTGGCTCAGTACGCTCCGGAGCCGCGAGCCACCGCGCGGGCCGTCTTCCAGAGGATGAACAAGTCCTCACCGAGGGACCAGTTCTCCACGTAGCGCAGGTCCAGCTGAACCGACTCGTCCCAGCTGAGGTCGCTGCGCCCGCTGACCTGCCACAGCCCGGTCAGGCCTGGCTTCACCAGCAGCCGCCGGTGCACGTGGTCCTCGTACCGCGCCACCTCCAGGGGCAGCGGCGGCCGCGGGCCGACCAGGGACATGGTGCCGAGCAGCACGTTGATCAGCTGCGGGAGCTCGTCCAGGGAGTACTTGCGCAGGAACCGGCCGACCCGGGTGACCCGGGGGTCCTGGCGCATCTTGAACAGCACGCCGTCGCCGTGGTCGCTCTGCTCGCGCAGGCTGGCCAGCCGCTCCTCGGCGTCGGCGTACATGGACCGGAACTTCAGCATCACGAAGGTGCTGCCGGCCCGTCCTACCCGGACCTGGCGGAACAGCGCCGGGCCCGAGCTGGTCAGCCGGACCGCCAGCGCGAGCACCACGAACAGCGGGGAGAGCAGCACCAGCGCCACGGCCGCCACCAGGCGGTCGAAGGCGCCCTTGAGCACCCGCCGGAACCCGGAGAACTTCGGCTCCTCCACGTGCAGCAGCGGCAGCCCCGCCACCGGCATGATGTGCAGCCGGGGGCCGGCGACCTCGGTCAGCCCGGGCGAGACCATCAGGTCCGTGGAGCTGCCCTCCAGCTGCCAGGACACCCAGCGCAGCTTCTCCGGGCCGATCGCGCCGGAGGACACCACCGCCACGGTGTCGGCGCCGCTGAGCCGCACCGCGCTGACGATCGAGTCGACGTCGCCGAGCAGCGGGACGTCGGCCTCGCCGAGGGTGTCGATGGTCCGCATGTCGGCGATCACCTCGGACGGCACGCAGGCGCCGACCACCCGCAGGCCGGCGTACTCGTCGCGGCGCAGCACCATGCTGAACTTGCTGATCGCCTCGGCATCGCCGACCAGCAGCACCGACTTCATGGCCCGGCCGCGGGCACGCTGGTGGTGCAGCCACTTGCGGGCGGTGTAGCGGGCCGCCAGGTTCAGGCACAGCGCCAGCGGCAGCGCGATCAGGATGAATCCCCGGGCGAACTCGGCATCGGTCACGAAGGAGATGAACGCGATCAGCGCGGTCGTGTGCAGGAAGGCGCGGAAGATCCGCTGGAACTCCGCGGCGCCGACGCCGACCAGCCGGGCGCCGTAGCCATGGTTGAAACCGATCAGGCCGACCCAGCCCAGCGGCAGCAGCACCGCGGCCAGCGCGTTCAGCGGCGCGGAGGCGCTCAGGCCGAATCGCAGCAGGTAGGCGACGGCGATCGCTGCCCAGGCGCTGGCGAGGTCGGCGACGACCAGGCCGCGCTGATACTGGCGAAGCCAGCGGGAGCGGCGCAGGACGCCGGCGTCCTCAGGAGGAGGCTCGAGCGCGCTCGGGTCGGTCCAGCCTGCGATGACAGGCGGCTGCAAGCCCTCGGAGAACGTGGTGGTCACATCAGCCCGATCAGCCGCGGCCGTGGACCCGGATCCGGCCGCAGGCGCGCGGTCGATCGCCAGCGTGCTCGAAAGCGGCAGGTCGCCATTGTCTCCGCCTACGTCTAGGCCCGATCCAAACATCTTTCCCCCGTTGCCGCAGACGGCCCCTGGAGCCGCCCGCATATCCCCCCGTGCGCCAACCGGAACCTGTTGTCCGGATGACTCCCACTCCATCATTGCAACGCACCTTCAGGGGGCAGTTCGTTACTCCCGTCGTCCCCCGATCGACGTCTGCAACAGTGACGTTTATAGCTGGTGAAGTGGACGTTTGGGAAGCGCTAAATAACCGAAAAACCTCGGCAACTTTATCCTAACCTCCTTGTTAGTGCTCTGTGTAATCGGGTGTCTGCGCATAGTTACCGATAACGCTTGAAACGGGCCCTTGGCCGCCCGGTGCCGCTGCAGTTCCTTCCTGCGGCGGCAGATGGGGAAAGATTGGGGGGTGACCACTCGTACCGCGTCCGAGCTGCCCGGCCCGAGCCGGCTGAGCGACGACGACACACCCCTGCGCCGTGACGTCCGGCGGGTCGGCCGGCTGCTGGGCGACTCGCTGGTCCGCCAGCACGGCGAGGGCCTGCTCGACCTGGTGGAGCAGGTCCGGGCGCTGACCAAACAGAGCAAGGACGCGGTCCGGCTCGAAGACCGCACCGCCGCCCGTGACCAGGTGCGGGCGCTGCTGGCCGGGTTGCCCACCGACACCGTCTCGGCGCTGGTGCGGGCGTTCTCGGCTTACTTCCACCTAGCCAACGTAGCCGAGCAGGTGCACCGGGTGCGCAGCCTGCGCGACCGCCCGGCCGAGGAGGGGTGGCTGGCGAGCTCGGTGGCCGCGGTCGCGGCCAAGGCCGGCCCGGACGGCCTGAGCCAGGCGGTGCACGCCCTCGCCGTGCGTCCGGTGTTCACCGCGCATCCCACCGAGGCCAGCCGCCGGTCCATCCTGAGCAAGCTCCGCCGGCTGGCCGACGTGCTCGCCGACCCGACCGAGCCCGGCACCGCCGCCCGGCAGCGCCAGGACCGCAACCTGGCCGAGATCATCGACCTGATCTGGCAGACCGACGAGCTGCGCCGGCACCAGCCCACCCCGGTCGACGAGGCCCGCAACGCGGTGTACTACCTGCAGGAGCTGATCGACCAGACGGTGCCGGACTTCACCAGCGACCTCGCCGCCGAGCTGGCCCGGCACGGCGCCCAGCTGGACTCCGATGCCCGGCCGCTGACCTTCGGCTCCTGGATCGGCGGCGACCGGGACGGCAATCCCAACGTCACCGCCGCAGTCACCAGCGAGGTTCTGCGGCTGCAGCACCACGTGGCCTCCCGCTCGGCGCTGGCCGCGGTCGACGCGCTGATCGGCGAGCTGTCCTCCTCCAGCTCGATCGTCGGGGTGGCGCCGGAGCTGCTCGCCTCGATCGAGGCCGACCTCGCCAACCTGCCCGAGCTCGACCCCCGGATCCGGGTGCTGAACGAGACCGAGCCGTACCGGCTGAAGCTGTCCTGCATCCGGCACAAGGTCCTCAACACCCGGCAGCGGATCAACTCCGGCAGCCGGCACCTGCCCGGCCACGACTACCTGGGCAGGTCGGAGCTGCTGGCCGAGCTGCGGCTGATCGCCACCTCGCTGCGCCAGCACTCCGGCGGGCTGATCGCCGACGGCCTGCTCGCCCGGGTCGAGCGCACCGTCTCGATCTTCGGGCTGCACCTGGCGACCCTGGACATCCGCGAGCACGCCGACGCCCATCACCACGCCGTCGGCCAGCTGATCGACCGGCTGCAGGAGGAGCACTGGCTCTACGCCGACCTGCCCCGCGACTACCGCCGGCGGCTGCTGTCGAAGGAGCTGGCCTCGCGCCGGCCGCTGGCCCAGACCCCGCCGCCGCTGGACGCGGCCGGCGCCAGGACCTTCGCCGTCTTCACCGAGATCCGCCAGGCGCTGGACACCTATGGCGTCGAGGTGATCGAGAGCTACATCGTGTCGATGACCCGGGGCGCCGACGACGTGCTCGCCGCGGTGGTGCTCGCGCGCGAGGCCGGGCTGGTCGACGTGCACGGCACCGGCGACCCCGGGGGCGGCCGGCGGCCGGTGGCCCGGATCGGCTTCGTCCCGCTGCTGGAGACCGTCGAGGAGCTCCGCCGCAGCGGCGAGGTGCTGGACGACCTGCTGTCGGACCCGACCTACCGGCTGATCGTCCGGCTGCGTGGTGACGTGCAGGAGGTGATGCTCGGCTACTCCGACTCCAACAAGGACGCCGGGATCACCACCTCGCAGTGGGAGATCCACAAGGCCCAACGCACCCTGCGCGATGTCGCGGCCCGGCACGGGGTCCGGCTGCGGCTGTTCCACGGCCGCGGCGGAACGGTCGGCCGGGGCGGCGGGCCCACCTACGACTCGATCCTGGCCCAGCCCTGGGGGGTGCTGGCCGGAGAGATCAAGTTCACCGAGCAGGGCGAGGTGATCAGCGACAAGTACGCGCTGCCCGAGCTGGCCCGGGAGAACCTGGAGCTGACCGTGGCCGCCGTGCTGCGGGCCTCGACGCTGCACCTGGCCCCGCGCCAGCGTCCGGAGCAGCTGCAGACCTGGAACCACACCATGGAGCTGGTCAGCGAGGCGGCCTTCAGCACCTACCGCAGGTTCGTCGACGATCCCGGCCTGCCCGCCTACTTCCTCGCCTCGACCCCGGTCGAGCAGCTCGGCTCGCTGAACATCGGCTCCCGCCCGTCCCGGCGTCCGGACTCGGGCAGCGGCATCTCGGGCCTGCGCGCCATCCCGTGGGTGTTCGGCTGGACCCAGTCCCGCCAGATCGTGCCGGGCTGGTTCGGCGTCGGCTCGGGCCTGCGGGCGGCCCGGGAGGCAGGCCTGGCGGAGGCGCTGACCGACATGCACGCCAACTGGCACTTCTTCCGCACGTTCATCTCCAACGTCGAGATGACGCTGGCCAAGACCGACCTGGAGATCGCCTCGCACTACGTCTCGAGCCTGGTGCCGGTCGAGCTGCGCCGGCTGTTCGAGCTGGTCAAGGCCGAGCACGAGCTGACCGTGGACGAGGTGCTGCGGATCACCGAGGAGCAGTTCCTGCTCGATGACCAGCCCCTGCTGCAGCGGACGCTGAGCGTGCGGGACGCCTACCTGGACCCGATCTCCTACGCCCAGGTCGATCTGCTCTCCCGGGTCCGCTCCGGGGAGGCGTCGGACGAGGGCGGCGCCGAGCAGTTGAGCAGGGCGCTGCTGCTGACCATGAACGGCGTCGCCGCGGGCCTGCGCAACACCGGCTGACCGTGCCCCGGACGCTGGCCGTATCACGAAATGGCGTGTCCGAAAACCGCCAGTCACCCGCCCCGGGGCAGGGCAGACTGACAGCCATGCCGATCGACGAGGACGCCGCGTACCGCGCGGTGCGCAGCCGGGACGCCCGCTTCGACGGGATGTTCTACACCGGCGTCCGGACGACCGGGATCTACTGCCGGCCGTCCTGCTCGGCCCGCACGCCGCACCGGCGCAACGTCGGTTTCTACCCCAGCTCGGCAGCCGCTCAGCGGGCCGGCTTCCGCGCCTGCAAGATGTGCCGGCCGGACGCGACACCGGGCTCGGCGGACTGGAACACCCGCGCGGACCTGGCCGGCCGAGCGGTCCGGCTGATCGCCGACGGGGTGATCGACCGGGACGGCGTCGCCGGCCTGGCTCGCGAGCTGGGCTACTCCGAACGCCAGCTCAGCCGGGCCCTGGTCGCCGCGCTGGGCGCCCCGCCGCTGGCGCTGGCCCGGGCCCAGCGCGCCCAGACCGCCCGGATCCTGCTGGAGAACACCGACCTGGCCGCCTCGGACGTGGCCTTCGCGGCCGGCTTCGCCAGCATCCGGCAGTTCAACGACACCATCCGGGAGGTCTTCGCCAGCACCCCCAGCCAGCTGCGGGCCGCCCGGCGCCATGCCTCCGGCGAGCCCGGCACGATCGAGTTGCGGCTGGCGTACCGGGCTCCGATGGACCTCGCGGCCACCCTGCGCTTCCTGGCCGGCCGGGCGGTCACCGGCCTGGAGGGCTACGACGGGACCACGTACAGCCGGACGCTGCGGCTGCCGCATGGCGCCGGCCTGGCGTCGCTGGCGCCGGCCGCCGGATACGTGGCCGCCCGGCTGCGGCTGGCCGACCACCGGGACCTGGCCGCCGCGGTGGCCCGGGTCCGGCGGCTGCTGGACCTCGACGCCGACCCGCAGGCGGTGGACGAGGTGCTCGCCGGGCAGCCGGCGCTGGCCCCCTTGGTCGCCCGGCGGCCGGGGCTGCGCTCGCCCGGCGCCGGAGACGGCTTCGAGATGGCCGTCCGGGCCGTCGTCGGGCAGCAGGTGTCGGTCGCCGGAGCGCGGACGGTGCTCGGCCGGCTGGTCGCCGAGCACGGCCGGCCGGCGTTCGATGGCAGCCTCGAGGGCAGCCCGGACTGGCGGCTGTTCCCCGAGCCGGAGCTGGTCGCCGGCCTGGATCCGGCCTCGCTGCCGATGCCCCGGGCGCGCGGGCGCTGCCTGGTGGCGCTGGCTGCCGCGATCGCCACCGGGGCGCTGGTCCTGGGACCGGGCTCGGAGCGGGCCGAGACCCGGGCGGCGCTGCTGCGGCTGCCCGGCATCGGCCCGTGGACCGCCGACTACCTGCTGATGCGCGCGGTCGGCGACCCGGACGTCTACCTGGGCACCGACCTCGGCATCCGCCAGTCGCTGGCGACGCTGCCCGGCGGCAGCTCGCTGGATCCGGGCGCCACCGCACCCTGGCGCAGTTACCTGACCCATCACCTGTGGGCACGGCTGGGCGACCCCCAGCCAGCGCTCTCCCATGGCCAGACACCCTCTGACGGACCCTCTGACGACGAAGGACACCGATGATCATTCACAGCTACGTCGACTCACCGCTGGGCCCGCTGCTGCTGACCGGCGACGGCGAGGGCCTCACCGGCCTGTACACCGATCAGCACGGCCGCAAGCCGACCGAGCTCGGCCCGCGGGTGGACGAGGAGTTCGCCGAGGCCCGCACCCAGCTCCAGGAGTACTTCGCCGGCGAGCGCGATGACTTCGACCTGCCGCTGACCGCGCCGGGCACGCCGTTCCAGCGGGCGGTGTGGCAGGCGCTGCGCCAGATCCGCTACGGCTCGACGATGACCTACCGGGAGGTCGCCGAGGAGATCGGCAATCCCAAGGCGGTCCGGGCGGTCGGCTCGGCCAACAGCCGCAACCCGATCTCGATCATCGTCCCGTGCCACCGGGTGGTGGGCAGCGACGGCAAGCTGATCGGCTACGCAGGCGGCTTCTCCGCCAAGAAATGGCTACTCGACCACGAGCTGGCAACAGCAGGACTCAGCTCGACCAGGTGATCGGTCCCTCCAGCTGACAACACCGCCCGGCTGGGGTCACCACAGCTTGTCGACTTCGCCCGGGTAGAGCTCGATGCCGGCGTGGTGGAAGCTGGCGGCGTGATCGCGGGCGTGATCGGTGACCAGGTCAGCCAGGACGA
>NZ_DASVSG010000006.1:0-22785 GCF_036388195.1 Jatrophihabitans sp.
TTCTTCGAGCTCGGCGGGCACTCGCTGCTGATCGCCCAGCTGGCCGCCGAGCTCAGCGACCTGCTCGACACCCCGGTCGGCCTCGGCGATGTGTTCCGCCACCCGAGCGTCCGGGCGCTCAGCGGCTGGCTGACCGGCCGCTCCGATGCCGCCGCGCTGGCCGATCGCGCCAGCGCCGTGGTCGAGGTCGCCACCCTGGACGACGCCGAGGTGCTGCGCCGGCTCCGGGCGGTGCCGCAGTGACCATCCTGGACAGCGCCCGCCGGTCGCTGCTCGGCGCGGGGCTCGGCGGCCGCGACCGGCGGCTCGACCAGCCCCGGCTGACCGAGGCGCCGCTGTCTCCGGGGCAGGAACGGCTGTGGTTCCTGCTGCATGCCCTGCCGGACGCGGCGGCCTACAACATGGCGGTCCGGATCCCGGTGCCGGACCGGGCAGCGCCGGAGCTGGTGCGGGCGGCCTGGGACCTGCTGGTGCAACGGCACCCCGCCATGCGGACGGTGTTCGCCCCCGGCCCGGACGGGGTGGCGCAGCGGATCCTCACCGACCCGGCGGGCCTGCCCGAGTGGCAGGTGGTCGACCTGAGCAGCGCGCCGGCGCACCGGGCCGAGGCCGCCGCGGCGGCGTGGATGGCACACACCGCCCGGCTGCCGTTCTCCGAGCTCGACGCGCGCGCCCCGGTCCGGGCCGCCCTGCTCCTGCTGTCCCGCGAGCGGCGCGTCCTGGTGGTCGCGATGCACCACATCCTGTCCGACGGCTGGTCCATGCAGATCCTGCGCCGGGACCTGCAGGAACTGCTCGCGGCGCTGCTGGCGGGCCGCCCGGCGGTGCTGCCGACGCTCGGCCGGGACCATTTCGACTACGCCGTGGACCGGTGTTCGCAGGCGTCCTCGCCGCAGCTGGCCGCTGCCCGCGACTGGTGGCGGGCCGAGCTCACCGGCCTGGCCGGCCCGCTGGAGCTGCCGACCGACTCCCCGCGCGGGTCGCAGCCGGCCGACGGGGCCAGCCTCGGGGTGCTGGTGGGCGCCGACGCCGTCGCGGCGCTGCGCCGGCTGTGCGAGGAATGCGACACGACGCTGTTCGCCGGCGTCCTCGCGGTGGTCTCGGCGCTGCTGCACCGGCTCACCGGCGCCGACGACATCCCGATCGGCACCCCCCGCGCGCAGCGCGCCCCCGACGAGACCGAGCTGGTGGGCTTCTGCGTCGCCACGCTGCTGCTGCGGCTGCGGATCGATCCGGCGGCGTCGTTCCGGGCCCACCTGCTGGCCGCCCGGGCGACGGTGCAGGGCGCGTTCGAGCACGAGGACGTGCCGTTCGAGGTGGTCAGCGCCGACGCCGGCGCCCGCCGCGGCCAGGGCGAGAACCCGCTGTTCGAGACGATGTGCGCGCTGCAGGACACCCCTGGACGGGCGCTGGAGTCCGCCGGCCCCGTTCCGGACGAGGCCCAGCCCTGCGCCGCCCGCTTCGAGCTGTCGTTCTACTTCACCGAGGTCGTCGAGGGCCTGCTGGGCTCTGTGGAGTACCGCCGTGACCTGTTCTCCGCGGACCGGGTCCGCCGGTGCCGCGACCAGCTGCTGACCCTGTGGGAGGCGGCGACCAGCGCCCCGGACGCGCCGCTGCGCGATCTGCCGGTCGAGGGCCCGTCCGAGGTGGCCGCCCGGGTCCGGATCAGCGCCGGGCCGGCCCGCGAGGTGTCCCCGGTGACCCGCGGCGTCGCTCGGATGCTGGCGACCCGGGGCGATTACCCGGCCCTGCGGGGCGCCGGCGTCGAGCTCAGCTACGCCGAGCTGGCCGATCGGGTGGGCGGCTGGCTGGCCGCCTTCGCCGACGCCGGGCTGACCCGGGGCGACCGGCTGGTGGTGGCCCTGGACCGTGGCCCGGATGCGGTGGCAGCAGCGGTCGCCTGCCTGCTCGCCCGCGTGGCATACCTGCCCCTGGACCCCTATGACCCGCCCGCCCGGCTGGCCCGGCTCGTCGAGTCCAGCGGCGCCCGGGCGGTGGCGGCCGAGGGCGATCCGGACTGGCTAGCCGGCCGGGCGGTCGTCCGGCCTGGGGCACTTGCCCTCCCGCCGGCGCCGGTCGAGGGCAGCGGCGACGACTGCGCCTACGTCATCCACACCTCGGGCTCGACCGCCCAGCCCAAGGCCGCTGCCGTAGCGCACCGCACCCTGGACAACCTGATCGGCTGGCAGCTCGAGCACGGCTGCGCCCCGCCCGATGCGACGACCCTGCAGTACGCGCCGCTGGGCTTCGACGTCTCGCTCCAGGAGATGCTGAGCACCCTGGCCGGCGGCGGCACGCTCGTGCTGATCGACCGGGACGACCGCCGCGACGCCCACGCCACCCTGGACGTGTGCGCCCGCCACCGGGTCGAGCGGGTGTTCCTGCCGCCGCTGGTGTTGCGGGAGCTGGCGCAGGCTGCCCGGCTGCGTCCCGACGGAGCGGGACTGCGGGAGGTGATCTGCGCCGGCGAGGCGTTGATCGTGCCGGACGGGATGGCCCGGTTGCTGGCGCCCGGCGGGGTGCTGGTCAACCAGTACGGGCCGGCCGAGACGCACGTCGTCACCGCGCACACCCTGAGCGGCGACCCGGCGGGGTGGCCCACCGTCCCGCCGATCGGGCAGCCGATCTCCAACGTGCACGTCCAGGTCCGCGACGCACACGGCGCCGCCGTCCCGCTGGGCTCTCCGGGCGAGCTGGTCATCGCCGGCCCGGCGGTCGGGCTCGGGTACCTCGGCGACCCGGGGGACAGCCGGTTCGGCTCCGTCGAGATCGGTGGCGTCCGGATGCCCAGCTATGTCACCGGGGACCGGGTCGTCCAGCGCGACGACGGCTGCCTGGTCTACCTCGGCCGCGCCGACCGCCAGGTGAAGGTACGGGGCTTCCGGATCGAGCCGGCCGAGGTGGAGGCCGCGTTGGAGGCGCTGCCGGGGGTGCGGGCCGCCGCCGTCGACGCGGTCGCGGCGCCGTCCGGACGTCGCATCCTGGCGGCCTGGGTCGAGTCGGACCAGCCCCGTGACTGGCGCGCGGACCTGGCCGGCGTGCTGCCGCGGCACCAGCTCCCCGACACCGTGACCCGGCTGGACCAGCTGCCCCGCACCAGCAGCGGCAAGGTCGACCGCGCCCGGCTGGTCCTGGATTCCGCCGACCGGCCTGGGGGCGTGCCGGACGGTCTCTCGGGCAGCTCCCCGGACGGTCTTTCGGGCAGCTCCCCGGCTTCGGGCAGCTCCCCGGACGGCGCTTCGGGCAGCTCGCCGGCCGACGCGGGAGTCCGGGCGGTGGTGCGCGACACCTGGGAGCAGCTGCTCAACCGCGCCGTGGCCCGCGATGACGTCCCGTTCTTCGACCTGGGCGGTGACTCGCTGCTGGCGATGCGGCTCGCGACCCGGCTGCACGACCGGCTCGGGTTGCCGGTCAGCGTGCGTGAGGTGTTCGAGCACGCCACCGTCGGTGAGCTGGCCGCCCACCTGCGCGCGCGCGGAGCGTCCCCGGCCGTCGGCGAGCCGGCGCCGGACGGGACCGCCGCCCCGGTGGCCGGCATCTTCCCGGCCACCGACAACCAGGCCGGGCTGTGGTTCCTGCACCAGCTCGACGGCCTGCACACCGCCTACCAGCTGACCATGGACGTGCCGCTGCCCCGGGGCGTCACCCGGCAGCAGGTCGCCGCCGCGCTCACCGTGCTGGCCACCCGGCATCCGGCGCTGCGCACCTCGCTGCGCGAGCGGGACGGCGTGCTGGTGCAGGACGTCGCGCCACCGGCCGCCGTGGACGTCCGGGAGGTGCGGCTGCCCGACTCGGAGCCGTCGGCCGTCCGGACGCTGGAACGGCAGGTGATCGCCGCCGAGCGGGACGCGGGCTGTGACCTGGGCGCCGGGCCGCTGTTCCGGGCGATGCTGGTGCGCTCGGCGGCCGGGCAGAGCCGGCTGGTCCTGGTGCTGCACCACGCGATCGCCGACGGCTGGTCGCTGGACGTGCTGCGGGCCGAGCTGGCCGCGGTCCTGGAGGGCCGCGAGCTCGGGCCGGCGCCCCGGTCGTTCGCCGAATGGGCCGCGGAGCAGGCCGGCGACCCGGCCGCGGAGGCCGAGCACCGCGAGTACTGGACGGCCGCGCTGGCCGGGGCGGACTTCGCGCTGGACCTGCCGTCGGACCGGCCCCGGCCCGCGACGCCGTCCTCGCGGGGCGCCACCCGGGCCGGCGTCGTCGAGGCCCGCACCGCGCAGCGGCTGCGCGAGGTGGCTGCCGCGGCCGGGACCACGCCGTTCGCCGCGCTGCTCGCCGCTGCCAGCGTGCTGCTCGGACGCCTGGCCCGCACCGAGGACCTGCTGCTCGGCGTGCCGATGGCCAACCGGACGACCCCCGGCCTCGAGCAGGCGGTGGGGTACTTCGCCAACTCGGTGGTGGTGCGGGCGCAGCCGGTCCCGTCGGTGACCTTCCGCGAGCTGGTCCGGTCGGTCGGCGCCCGGCTGCTGGACGCCCAGGCCCACCAGACGATGCCGTTCGAGCGGCTGGTACGCCTGGTGCAACCGCATCGCGAGGCTGGCCGGCATCCGCTGTTCTCGGTGATGTGCTCCTACGACGCGCCGGCGCCGGGCAGCGCAGCAGAGCTCGACCTGGCCGCCGTCGATCCCGGCCGGGTGCAGGACAGCTCGGCGAAGTACGACCTCTCGTTCGCCTTCGAGCCGGCCGGGGACGCGCTGGTGGTCGGCATCGAGTACCGGACCGACCTGTTCGACCACGCCACGGCCGGCGGCTGGCTGGCCGCGCTGCGGGCGCTGCTGGACTCGGCGGCGGCCGAGCCGGACGTCGCGATCGAGCGGCTGTCGGCCGGGCGGGCCCGGCACGTCGATCGCAGCCTGCCGCCGCCGTATCCGGCGATCGGCGTCGCGGCGCGGGTGCTGGCCTGCGCTGCCGCCCACCCGGACTCGGTCGCCGTCGCCAGCAGCGCCGTGGAACTCAACAGCGCCGGCCAGCTCAACAGCGCCGGCCAGCTCAGCAGCGCCGGGCAGCTCAACACCGCCGGCCAGCTCAGCTATGCCGAGCTGGCAGCCCGGGCCGGCGCGCTGGGCAGGCAGCTGGCCGAGCTCCCGCCGGGCAGCCGGGTCGGCGTCCTGGCCGGGCCGGGACCGCAGCTGGCGATCGGCTGGCTCGGGGTGCTGCTGGCCGGCCATACCCTGGTCCCGCTCGACCCCGAGCTGCCGGCGGACCGGCTGCGGGTGATCTGCGACAGCGCGGACGTGGCCGCCGTGGTGATCGAGGACGGCGCCGCGGCTGGCTGGCTCGACAGCGCGCCCAGGCTGAGCGTCCCGAGCGCCGGCGACGGAACCCGCCCGGTGAGCCTGCGCAGCGATGCCCCGGCCTACCTGCTCTACACCTCGGGCTCGACCGGAACTCCCAAGGGGGTCCTGGTGTCGCGGCCGGCGCTGGACCGCTACCTCGCCGACGTGCGCGGCATGTTCGAGCTGACCCCGCGGGACCGGGTGCTGCAGTTCGCCTCGCCCGGCTTCGACGTGGCGATCGAGGAGGTGCTGGGGGCGCTCGCGGCCGGGGCTGCCGTCGTCCCGCGCCCGCCCGGCGCGGTTCCGGCCGCCGAGTTGATGGCGCACTGCGAGCGGCACGGCGTCACGGTGCTCAGCGTGCCCACCAGCTACCTGCCGCTGATCACCGACTGGGGGCGCCGGCGGCGGTTGCCTGCGACGATCCGGCTGGCCGTCGTCGGCGGCCAGCAGCTGGACCCGGACGTGCTGGAGGCCTGGGCGGCGACCGGCATCCCGCTGTGGAACATGTACGGCCCGACCGAGGCGACCATCTCCGCGGTGGCCGCGAAGCTGACCGGTCCACCGGACGGCCGGGTGCCCATCGGGGCTGCGTTGCCGTCCGCCCGGGCGTACGTGCTCGATCCGTCCGGACGTCCGCAGCCGGACTACCTGCCGGGGGAGATCTGTCTCGGCGGCGCCTGCCTCGCCGACGGCTACGTCGGCGCCGACGGCAGCGCGGCGTTCCGGCCGGACCCGTTCGCCCCCAGGCCCGGCGCCCGGATGTACCGGACCGGCGATCTCGGCTGGACCCGCGCGGACGGCCAGCTGGTCTACCTCGGCCGGCTCGATGACCAGGCCAAGGTGCGGGGCTTCCGGGTGGAGCTCGGCGAGATCGAAGCGGCGCTGCGGGCCGAGTCCGGGGTGCGCGAGGCGATGGCCGCGGTCACCGGCCAGGAGCAGATCGTCGCCGCCGTCACCCTCGACGACGGGGGCGCCGGGTTCGACGCCGACGCCCTCCGCGCCGCGCTGGCCCGCCGGCTGCCCCGGTACATGGTTCCGGCGGCGGTGCGGTGCCTGCCGCAGCTGCCCTACACCCCGAGTGGCAAGCCGAACCGGGCCGCGCTCGCAGCCGCAACCGGTCAGGTGAGCGAGCCGGCGGGCGCGCTCACCGGCTCGGCGGCCGAGATCGCCGACCTCTGGCAGAGCCTGCTCGGCCGCCGTCCCACCAGCGTCGAGGACGACTTCTTCGCCGTGGGCGGCCACTCGCTGCTGGCGTTGCGGCTGCTCGACCGGTTGGCCGCCGACCTCGGCGCGCAGTTGACGGTCAGCGAGCTGTTCGCCGCGTCGCGGCTGCGCGACCTGGCCGCGCTGGTCGACGAGCGCCGCTCGGACGCCACGGCCGCCACAGCCCGGGCCATCCCGCTGATCCCGCACAACCCGGACCCGACCGGGCCGGCCACCCCGGCGCAGGCCCGGTTGTGGTATGCCGAGCAGGCCGCTCCGTCCGGCGCCTACAACCTGGCGCTGCGGGTCGACTTCGACGAGCCGGTGCTGCCGGCGGCGCTGGACGCGTCGGTGTCGGCGCTGGCCGCCCGGCACCCGACGCTGCGCACCCTGCTCGCCGCGACCGGGGACGGCTGCGGCCAGCACGTCCAGCCGCCGCGGGCCCAGGTGTTGCGCTGGGTGGAGCTGTCCGATGCGACCAACCCGGACGCAGCCGGGCAGCTGCTTGCCGCCGTCCTCGCCGCCGACGCCGAACGCCCGTTCGAGCTGGCGGCCGAGCACCCCTACCGGGCCGTGGCGGTGAGCCTCGCTCCCGACCGGCACGTCCTGCAGCTGACCTTCCACCACTCGGCGGTCGACGGCCTGTCGATCCCGATCCTCCGGCACGACCTGGCCGAGGGGTACCGGCTGGCCTCGCGCGGCTGCGCGCCGGTCAGCACCCCGGCGGAGCCGAGCTACCTCGACTACGCGCGGTGGTCCGCGGCCCGTCCCGGACGTACCGAACTGCTCGAACGGCTCACCGCGGCGTTGGACGGCGCGCCCCCGGACATCGCGCTGCCCTATGACCGCACCGGCCCGCACACCGACCCGGCTCGCGGCACGCTGGTGGCCTTTCCGTTGCCGCCGGGGACGCTGCGGGTCGTCGACGAGCTGGCGGCGACCTCCGACAGCACCCGGTTCGCGGTCCTCGCCGCGGCCTGGTGCGCCTTCCTGGCGCGGCTCTCCGGGCAGGACGACCTGGTTCTCGGCACGCCGCTGGCCAACCGGACGAACCCGGCGACGGCCGGCCTGGTCGGCTGCTTCGTCAACACCCTGCCGTTGCGGGTCCGGGTGCCCGGCGAGGTGTCCTGGGCAGAGCTGGCCGGCTCCGCCGCGGGCGCCGTCGCCGAGCTGCTGGAGCTGCAGGACGTGGCCCTGGACGACGTGGTCAGCCGGCTCCGCCGGGCCGGCGGGGACGCGCTGCCGTACCAGAGCTGTTTCGTGGTCCAGGACGGGAAGGACACCGGCGTCCGGCCGCAGTGGAGCCCCCCGCGGCGGTGGCCGGTGAAGTTCGACCTGACGCTGTCGCTGGAGGTCGCGGGCGAGGCGGTGCAAGGCTTCCTGGAGGCGCGGTCAGACCGGCTCGACGACGCGACCGTCCAGTTGTGGGCGCGCTGGTTCGTCGGGTTCGTCGAGGCGCTGACGGCCGATCCCGGCACTCCGCTGCAGGCGCTGGACTGGCATCCGGAGCAGCCGCCGGTCACTGCTCGCGGCCCGCGCAACGGCAGCATCGACCCGCTGCAGGGGTTCCTGCGGCAGGTCCGGACCGGTCCCGAACGGCCGGCGGTCAGCACCCCGGCCGGCCGCTGGACCCGCGCGGAGCTCGCCGCGCTCACCGCCGAGGTGCTGGACGAGCTGGCCGCGGCGGGGGTCGTCGAAGGCGACCGGGTGGCGCTGGCCATCGCCGACCCGGCCCGGCGGATCGCCGCCGAGCTGGCCTGCCTGGCGGCCGGCGCGGCCTTCGTCCCGCTCGACGTCAGCCAGCCGGACGGCCGGCGGGCCCGGATCCTGGAGGCGGCGGCCGTCCGGGCGGTGCTCAGCGACCAGCCGGCCCGGCCACCAGCGGCCTTGCCCGCCCCGGCCGTCCGCTTCCGTGCCGTCGACCCGGCGCTGCCCGCCTACGTGATGTTCACCTCCGGATCGACCGGAACCCCCAAGGGCGTGGTCATCGACCGGGGCGCGCTGGCCGCGCACGTGGCCAGCTACGACTTGCTGCTGTCGGTCAACGCCTCGGACGTCTGCTCGCACCTGGCCTCGCCGGCCTTCGATGCGGCCATCGGCGAGGTGATGCCCGCGCTCGCCGCCGGGGCGCAGGTCGTGACGCCGCCCGCTGAGGTGGTCGCCGACACCCGGGCGCTGCTCGGCTGGCTGGCCGAGGCCGGCGTCACCGTGGCCTTCGCTCCGACGCCGCTGGGGGAGTTGCTGTTGGCCGAGCTCGAACGGGACCCGTCCGCCACCCCACCGGCGCTGCGGGTGCTCTACGTCGGCGGGGCGCAGCTGCGCCGCCGCCCCCCGCCGGGCCCGTTCCGGATGCTCAACCTCTACGGCCCGACCGAGACCACGGTGGCGGCGACCTGGGCGGAGGTCTCGGCCGAGGGCTGGGGGCTGCCGCCGATCGGCACGCCGCTGGCCGGCGCCACGGTGCACGTGCTCGGCGAGGACGGCGCGCCGTGCGGGCTGGGCGAGCCCGGTGAGCTCTACATCGGCGGGGACAAGGTGGGATCGGGCTACCTGAACGACCCCGAGCGCACCCGCGCCGCCTTCGTGCCCAGCCCGGACGGCGACGGGTCGGTGGCCTACCGCACCGGCGATCTGGTGCGCTGGCGCTCCGACGGCAGCCTGGACTACCTCGGCCGGCTGGACCGGCAGGTGCAGCTGCGTGGCGTCCGGGTGGAGCCGGCCGAGGTCGAGGCCGCGTTGCTGCGGCTGCCCGGCGTGCGCCAGGCCCACGCGGCGCCGCTGGCCTCGGCAGCGGGCGCGGATCCCGTCCTGGCCGCCTGGCTGGTGGTCGACGAGCCGCAGGGCGAGGCCGCGCGCCGCCGGGTCATCGCCGCCGAGCTGCCCGCGGCGATGGTCCCGGCGCGGATCGCCGAGCTGGCCGCGTTCCCCCTGACGGTCAGCGGCAAGATCGACACCCGGGCGCTGCAGCAGCTGCTGCCGGCCGTCGAGGACGGCCAAGACGGCGAGGACGGCCGTGCCGGCCGGGAGGGCAACGACGATCCGATGGTCGGCTGGTGGACGGCGACGTTCGGCACGCTGCTCGGCCGCGCGGTCGGCCCGGACACCGATTTCTTCGCCGCCGGCGGCCACTCGCTGCTCGCCGCCCGCGCGCTGGCGCTGGCCCGGGAGGAGTTGGGCATCGACCTGCGGGTGCACCAGATGTTCGCCACCCCCACCGCGCGGCAGCTTGCCGAAGCCACCCTCGACGCCGCCGAGCTGACCATGGACCCGGTCGAGCTGACCCTCGACCCGGCCGCGCTGGCCCCCGACCCGGCCGAGCTGGCCCCCGGCGCGGACGAGCTGACCCCCGGCGCGGACGGGCCGGACAGGGCCGAGCGCGACCCGGCGGCCAGCCGCGCCCGCCGCAGTGGTGAGGTGGCGTCATGATCGTGATACCGGTGAGCGGGCCGCCGCGGGAACGCGGCGAAGCGGTGGGGCGCGCGCACCGCGACGCCATCTCCCGGCTGCTGGCCCGGCGGACCACCCCGGCCGCCGCGGTGCAGCCGTACGCCGAGTGTGTGCGACAGCAACTGCCTATCCTGGCCGCCGAGGTGGCCGGCCTGGCCGCGGGCAGCGGCATAGCCGAGGACGACGCCTGGTGGCTGCAGCTGCGCCGGGAGCTGCTCGCCGTCCCGGCCGGTGACTGTACGACGGCGGCGTTCGCTTCCGCTGGGCTGATCGGCCAGACGGTCGACCTGCCACCCGGCCTGGGCGACGGGTTGCACGCGCTCGACATCGCCCCCGACGGCGAGAGCCCGGCCGCGCTGGTGGTCACCTTCGCCGGGCTGCTCGGGTACCTGGGCATCAACGCGGCAGGCCTGGCGGTCGGGATCAACATGGTGCAGTCGGCGGACTGGGGCATCGGAGTGCCGCCGTACCTGCTGGTCCGGGCGGTGCTGGGCTGCCGCGGGCTGGACGAGGCGGTGGACCTGCTGCGCACGGCGCCGCGGGCGAGCTCGCGCGTCCTGACCCTGCTGGCCGGGGATGCCGCCGCGGTGGTGGAGATGACCGCCACGGACCTGCGGGTCACCGAGGCCGCGACGGCGGCGATGACCAACCACTTCGTGCACCCGGACCTGGCTCCGCTGGACACCTCGGAGCCGGCTGCCCGGATGGAGTCGCGGGTGCGCCGACGGCGGCTGCAGGTGCGGCTCGGGGAGACCTCGCCGGATGTGGCGGGGCTCCAGCGCACCCTGCTGGACCCGGCCTTCCAGGTCAACGGACCGGTGCTGGCCACGGTCGCGACGGTGGTGTCCGAGCCCGGACGCGGCCGGGTCCACGTGCGGCCACGCAACGGCGACTGGCAGACGATCACCGGAAGCTGGGCGGCCTGATGGAACCCCTGACAGATCCCATGTCGACCTCGGCCGTGTCCGACGCGCTGGACATGCTCGGCGTGCCGGGGCAGCTCAGCGGCATCCGGGCGATGGTGCCGGGGGCCCGGTGCGCCGGCCCGGCCTACACCGTCACCTTCGCCCCGGTCACCGACGCGAGCGAGGGCACGGCCGCCGACTACCTGGAGGACGTCGCGCCCGGCTCGGTGGTGGTGCTCGACAACGCCGGCCGCACCGACTGCACCGTGTGGGGTGACCTGCTGACGGCGTTCGCGGGCCTGCGCGGGGTGGCCGGCACGGTGGTGTGGGGCGCGGCGCGCGACAACGCCGAGTGCGTCCGGGCCGGCTACCCGGTGTTCGCCGCCGACGGCTGGATGCGGACCGGCAAGGGCCGGGTGCGGCGGGTCGCGGTCGGCGCGCCGGTGGAGATCGGTGGCGTCCGGATCGAGGCGGGCGACATGATCGTGGCCGACGACGACGGCGTGGTGTGCGTGCCGGCCGCGCACTGGCCACGGGTGTGCGAGCTCGCCGGCGAGGTGGAGCGTCGGGAGGCCGCGATCAAGGACGCGCTGGCGGCCGGCGTCTCGCTGGCTGAGGCCCGCCGGAGGAACCGGTACTCCGACCTCGGCCCGGGTGGGCAGATCAGATGACCGATCAGACGACCGACCAGATCACCGACTCCGAGTGGCTCCGGATGCGGATCGCCGAGCTGGGGGACGCCGGCGCGGCCGGGGCGCCGGAGACCAGCACGCTGCGCGAGCTCGGCCTGCAGTCGGTGGACTTCGTCGTGCTGCTGGCCGAGATCGAGCAGCGGCTCGGGGTGCCGCTGGAGGACGAGGATCTCGATGACGAGAACTTCGCCGACGTCCGCGCCCTGGACCGGCTGCTGGCGCGGGTGCGAGGCCGGCATGGCTGACTTCGGCCTGGGCGCGTTCGCCGCCTGCACCGGCGCCCCGACCCCGCTCGGCGAGCTGGGTCTGGACGCCGGCGCGCACGACGCGCTGTCCGGGGGCGGCATGGAGTCGGTGCTGGTGGCCACCCGGACCCCGGTCGAGATGGCGGTGAGCTCGTTGCGGGCGACCCTGGACGCGGCGGCCGGCGTCGACCCCGGGCAGATCGCGACCGTGGTGTGGGGGACCACCAGCTTCACCGAGCGCAGCTGGTACACCGACGACATCAGCCATGCCGTGACCGGGCTCGGCCTGGGGCAGGCCGACGTGGTCGGGGTGACGCTGGGCGAGTGCGGCAACATCGGGCCGGCCCTGCGCGCCTGCCGGGCGCTGGTGGCGGAGACCGGACGGCCGGCGCTGCTGGTCTGCACCGATGCGGCGCGTCCTGGGGCGTCCCGGGTGGTCGCGCCGAACGTGGCGATCCTGTCCGACGGAGCCGCCAGCTGTCTGGCCGGCGCCGGCGGGCCGGTGAGCGTGGTGGTGGAGTCGATCGGGCAGGCGTCCAACCACCGGTTGCGGGCGCTGGATCCGAACGTCGACGGGATGCGCGCCCTGCGGATCACCGCGAAGGGTGTCGCGCTGGCGGCCCAGCGCGCGCTGGAGGCCGCCGGCCGCACCGCGGCGGAGGTCGGCATGCTGCTGCTGCCGAACTACAACGCCTCGGCCCAGGCGCTGTTCGCCCAGCAGTGCGGCATCGAGCTGGGACGGGTGCGGACGCCTACCCTGGCCAGCCATGCCCACCTGTTCGCCGCCGATGTGCTGACCGGGCTCCCGCTGCTCGCCGCCGAAGCAACCCACGGCGACGTGGTGCTCGCCATCGCCGCCGGCACCTGCACGTGGGCCGGGGTCGTCTGCCGGATAACGAAGGAGATGTAGGTATGGACAAGCTGCTCGACGTGACACTGCGCGAGGTCAGCCTTGCCACCGACTACGACGTCACCGTGGACGAGGGACTGGACCTGCTCACCGGCCTGGCCCGGACGGGGATCGACATCGCCGAGATCGGCTACGTCCGGCCGTGGCTGTGGGACCGGCTCGGTTCCTGGGAGTCCTGCCCGCCAGCGGTGCTGAGCAAGGCGCGGGCGGCGCTGGGCGACACCCAGCTGTCGGTGTTCGTCCATCTCGGGGCGGTCAGCGCGGCCGAGCTCGCCGTGCTGCGCGACGAGGGCGTCGACCTGGTACGGGTCGGCATCGGGCCGCTGGTCGAAGCCGACCGGATGCGCGCGTTCGCCGAGGACCTGCACCGGTGCGGGCTGCCGTTCAGCATCAATGCGATCCGGGCGTCGCAGCGGACGCTCGAGGACGCGACCGCGCTCGCCCGGCTGGCTGCCGAGACCGGGGCGCGGGTGCTCTATTTCGCCGATTCCAACGGGGCGCTGTACCCGGGCCGGGTGGCCGAGCTGACCCGGGCGATGCGAGCCGGCGCCGACGTCCCGCTCGGGCTGCACGCCCACGACAACCTCTCGCTGGCCTTCGCCAACGCGCTGAGCGCGATGGACCACGGGGTCACCTGGCTGGACTCCTGCCTCGGCGGCGCCGGCAAGGGCGGCGGCAACCTCTCGACCGAGCGGATCGCGCTCTACCTGCACAGCGCCGGCATCCGGCGGTTCGCCCTGACCACCATCGACGGCCTGACGCACAGCTGGCTGGCGCCTCGCAAGCTCGCCCCGCCCGGCTTCTGGGAGGCGGTGAACGGCACGCTCGACCTGGACATGGAGGACTGCCTGCGCGCCGGCGCGCTGGCCCCGGACGAGCGAGCGCAGCACTACCAGTCCACCTACGGCCTGACCCTGTCGAATTGAGCCCGCCGAAGCCCAGCCCTGCGCAACCCAGCGACCCCGTCCACCCGAGCCCTCTCCACCCAAGCCCTCTCCACCCGAGCCCTCTCCACCCGAGCCCTCTCCACCCGAGCGAAAGGGAGCAGACATGACTCTCGCCGAGCGCACCCAGTCGGCATTCGTCGCCGAGCTGGATCAGCTGATCCACGACCGGCGCAAGATGACCAGCCCGCTGTACCAGCACATCCTCGCCGGGCGCGCCTCGGTGGGGCTGCTGCGCGAGTTCGTGGTGCACCGATACCCGATCAAGGCGATGTGGACGCGCAACATCCTCGGCATCGCCTCCCGGGTCGAGGACTACCAGCTACGCCGGGAGCTGGTGGAGAACATCTACGAGGAGGAGACCGGCCAGCTGACCGGCGGCGGCCGGCACCTGGACACCTTCGTCGACGTCGGGCTTGCGTTCGGGCTGACCCGCGAGCAGGTGACGGAGGCGCCGGAGCGGCTGCCGGAGACGCAGGCGGTCATCGACCACAACGTCTGGGCCTGCAATTCCCCGGACGTGCACTTCACGGTCGGCGTGGCGTCGGTGCTGCTGCTGATGGAGGGCCAGCCGCCGATCGTCGACCCGTCCGGGCGCAGCATGGAGCAGGTCATGCGCGAGACCTACGGCCTGCCGTCCAAGGCGAACACGTTCTTCCTGCACCATGCCTCCAGCGCCGAGGAGGACCATGTCTCCGAGCTCGAGGACGATCACGCCGAGACCGCCCGCCGGCTGCTGGCCGCGTACTGCGTGAGCGATGCCCAGCAGGCGGCGGCCTACGACGGCCTGGCGCGCGCGATCGAGCTGCGGCACCGGCACTTCGACGCGATCCTGGCGCGCGATCCCGGCGGCGAGCCGTTCCGCTTCCATGGCTGAGCTCGACTCCTTCTACGACACCGCGATCTGCGACGGGGTGGCCGTCCCGGTCGGGTCGTTGGCGCTCTCCGTCGAGAGCCAGGCGCTGCGGTACGGGCTCTCGGTGTTCGAGGGGCTGCGCGGCTACCTGCCCGCCGAGCCGGGCGGTCCGGCCGTTCCGTTCGCGGTGGCAGCGCACCTGCGCCGGCTGGTGAGCTCCCTCGCGCTCGCCGCGCTGCCGCCGGTCGATCCGGACGCGGTGGCCGGCTGGGTCGACCAGCTGTTCCAGACGGCGCGGCCCAGCAGCGATTGCTACCTGCGCATCGCGGTGTCCGCAGCCGGGGTGGGCGGCCTGACCGATCAGCCGCGGATGCAGACCACCCTGACGCTGCGCCCGATGGGCCGCAAGCGCTGGCTCGCCGAGGGCGTCGGGCTGGCGCTGGGCCTCGGCCCATGCAAGGGCTCCGACGAGCTGCTCTCCCACCAGTGCAAGTGCATCGCGCACTACGCCGGGGCGCGCCGGGCGCTGCTGGCGGCCAAGGCGGACGGCTTCGACAGCGTGCTGCTGCGCGCCGCCGACGGCCGGCTCGCCGAGGCGCCGACGGCGAACCTGTTCCTGGTGCGGGGCGAGGAGCTGCTGACCCCGACCCTGGACAGCGGCGTGCTGGCCGGAATCACCCGGCAGGCGCTGCTCGATCTCGCGCCGGGCCTCGGGCTGCGCCCGCGCGAGACCGACCTGTGGCCGGCGGATCTCGACGACGCCGACGAGGTGTTCCTGTGCGGGACGGGCATCGAGGTCGGCCCGGTCGCCCGGGTCGGAACCCGGTCGCTGCCAGCACCCGGGCCGGTGACCAAGGGCCTGGTCGAGGCGTACTTCGCTGCCGTGCGTTCGGGCTGAGGATGATCCTCCTGGACCGGATGCACCGGCTGGCGCGGGCGGGCCCGGCCGGCTGGCCGCGCGCGTGGTCGCCCGAGCAGACCGCGAGCTTCCAGAACACGCCGTACCACCCGAGCCTGGTGCCGCTGCTGGTCGACCGCGCCGAGGTGGCCGCCATGACACCGGTCATCGAGACCTACCTGCGCGCGCTCGATGCCACCGTGCGC
This sequence comes from Jatrophihabitans sp., assembly GCF_036388195.1. Lineage (GTDB taxonomy): Bacteria > Actinomycetota > Actinomycetes > Mycobacteriales > Jatrophihabitantaceae > Jatrophihabitans_A. Next base: position 15,580 of record NZ_DASVSG010000006.1, read on the forward strand.
CGCTACCTTTCCGATCCTGCGATGCGGGCCTGGTTCGGGCTGGACCCGGCGGCCGAGGCGCTGATCTGCGCCGAGGGGGAGGGCCGCGCCCGGGTCGAGGTGTGCCGGCTGGACGGCTACCTGGCCGACGGCCGGCTGTGGGTCCTGGAGAACAACGCCGACGCGCCGGCCGGCACGCTGTTCACGCCCCGGCTCAATGCCTACGTCGCGGCGGCCGCGGGCTATCGCGCCGATCCGCGGTTGCCGATGGAGCGGTCCGAGGACGCGTTCCTGGACGTGCTGTGCCCTGGTCGTTCGAGTAGTCGGGTCCGAATCCTGCAGCCAGCTGGCCGGTCGAACCGGGAGTCGATGGAGATCGCGGCGGCGCTGCGCGGGCGGGGAGTCGACGCCGAGGTGATCGACCCCCGGCAGCTGGACGCCGGCGCTGCCCAGTTCTGCCACGAGGGACGACCGGTCGACGTGATCTGGAACAAGATCAACACGGTGGGCTGGCGGGACATCATCGCCGCTGCTCCCGAGCTGGTCGAGCCGTGGTGCGCCACGCTGGCCGCGGGCGGGACCCGGCATCTCAACGGCTTCGCCGCGCGCTATGTCGCCGAGAGCAAGCTGTGCCATGCGTGGTTGAGCTCCGCGGACGGCCGGCGTCAGCTGGCCCCGGACGAGCAGCGGGCGGTGGCCGCGCTGGTTCCGCCGACTGTGCGGCTGGGGCGGCAGATGGACATCCCCTGGCTGTCCGATGTAGCTGAGGCGTCGAACGCTGAGCCGTCGAACGCTGGGCCGTCGAACGCTGAGCCGTCGAACTCTGGGCCGTCGAACGCTGGGCCGTCGAACTCTGGGCCGTCCAACGCGGGCGTGCCGCAGGCGGGTGACCTGCCGGGCGCGGTGCTCGATCACCAGGCCGGCCTGGTGCTCAAGGCCCCGTACGACATCCGCGGCGACGGGGTCACGGTCGGCCGGGCGGTATCGCCGCAGGACTGGGCCGCGCGGTTGCGGGAGATGCTCGATTCCGATGGCGGCGTGCTACAGCGCTACCTCGCCCCGACCGAGGTGCCGGTGGTCACCGACCGGACCGCGGTGCTGCGCAGCAGCCTGGACTGGTTCGTCTTCGGCGGGCGGGTGGTGGGGCTGGGCAGCAAGGCCGGCGTCGGTCACAAGGTGAACCTGTTCCAGGGCGGCACCAAGCTGGCGGTGTTCCAAGAGGACGCATCATGAGCCGCGACGGCGCGCTCGGCGTCGAAGCGGTGCGCTCCCGGCTCGGGGTCGGCGGCCTCGTCGAGGCGATCGCGGGCTCGGCGGGCGGGGTGAGCGGTCCGGGCGGGGTGGCCTGGACCGGCGGCGAGCTGGTCGCGGCCGCATCCGAGCTGGAGTGGGAGCTTCGCCGCCAGGGGGTGCGGCCCGGCGCGATCGTGGGATGGGCCGGCGCGGCTGCGCACCGTGGCCTGGCCGCCGAGCTGGCCTGCCTGATGCTCGGCGCGGTCGCGGCGCCGATGCCACCGGACGCGCTGGAGAAACCGCCGCTGCTTCTCGACCATCGCCTCGACCTCGCCACCGGCGCCGTCCAGGCCGCGCTTGAACGTCCAACGTCCGCCGGGGATCAGCAGGATGATGCTCCGCTGGTCGGCGCGAAGTTCACCTCCGGAACGACCGGGCCGCGCAAGGCGGTGGGCGTCCCGGCCGCGCACCTGGAACACACCTGGGCCGGCCTGGACTCGATCTTCGGCATCGGCGGCGACGACGTGGTGCTCGCGCCGCTGGAGCCACACGTCTGGCTGCAGCGGACGCTGCTGCTGCTGGCGCTGGCCCGTGGCGCCCAGGTGGTGCTGGCCGCCGATCCGCGCCGGCTGGGCAGCGCGCTGCGCTCGACGCGGCCGACGGTGGTCTTCGCGGTGCCGAGCGTGCTGGCTGCGGTGGCCGAGGCCGCCCAGCGAACCGGCCGCCCGCTGGCCGAGGTGTGGGGCGGCCGGCTGCGCAGCCTCGGCACCGGCTCGGCGCCGTCCCCGGCCAGCCTGATCGAGTCCTACCGGCAGGCCGGGATCGATCTGCATGAGGGGTACGGGACGTCGGAGACCGGCATGATCGCCAAGAACGGGCCCGGCCGCTGCCGGCTCGGTACGGTCGGGCCGGCCTTTCCCGGCGTGAGGCTCGACCTGGTCGACGGAATCGTCCGGGTGCGCTGCTCGGCGTTGCCCGCGCCGCGCTATCTCGACGGGTCCCCGATCGGTGGCCGGGAGTCGGCCGACACCCACCTGACCCGCGACCTGGGCCGGTGGGATCCGGACGGTTACCTGACGCTGCTGGGCCGGGCCGACGACGTGATCACCCTGCCGTCAGGGCGGAAGGTGCATCCGCAGCTGGTGGAGGAACAGGTGCGTGAGGTGCCCGGGGTCGCCGACTGCGCGGTGTTCGCCGACGAGCGGCACCGGCTGCGGGCCGCGGTGGTGCCGACGCCCGGGACGCCCGCCGAGCTGGTGTACGCGGCGCTGCGCGAGCACGGCAGTGCTGCGGCCGACGACACCTGGCCGGCGCCGGTGGTGCTCGCCGCAGATGCGCATTTACCTCGCAACTCACAGGGCAAACTGGTGCGTCACGAACTGATCCGCTTATCCGAACAGGGATGGCGATGACGGCGATCTCCGTCGAGCACTGGGAGGTGTTCGCGCGGGAGCCAGGCGGCGGCAATCCGTGCTACCTCATCCGCGCCACCGAGGCCGTCGCTGTCGAGGCCGCGCAACTGGCCGCCCGGCAGCACGGCGCCGAGGCCGCGATAGTCGCTGTGGAAGAGGCCGGCATCGCGCTGCGGTTCTTCTCCCCGGGTGGCGAGATGGCGATGTGCGGGCACGCGACCATCGCCGCGGTGACGGCGCTGGTCGCGGCGGGCGAACTCGAGGGGACCAAGACTGTCGCCCGTACCAGCGCGGGCAGCTTTCCGGTCGGCTGGGACCACGGCAGGCCGCCGCTGGTCAGCATCGACCACCTCGATCTGCAGATCGGCCCGGCGGTTGCCGCGACCGGTGAGGTGGCTGGGTCACTCGGCATGCCGGCCGACAGGATGACCGGCGGCGACCTGCGGGTGGTGAGCATCGCGCGGGCGAAGCTGCTGGTGCCACTGGTCGATGCCGAGGCTGTGCATGCGGCGCGGCCGGACCCCGACCGGCTGGCCGAGCTGTGCCGGGCGGTCGGCGCGACCGGCGCCTACGTCTTCGCCCCGCATCCGGACGGCCGTCCCAACCACCTGGTCGCCCGGCAGTTCCCGGTGGATGCCGGGATGGCCGAGGACCCGGCGACCGGCGTGGCGGCCGGCGCGCTGGCGGCCTACCTCGCGTCCGCATCCGGATGGTCGGACATCGAGGTAGATCAGGGCGACGCGATGGGCCGGCCGAGCCGGTTGCAGGCCCGTGCCTTCGCCGCCGACGGCGCCGTCAGCCGGGTCCAGGTCGCCGGCCGCGCCCAGCTGATCGGGCAGGAGCGATTCAGGCTCTGAGCTCAGGAATGCTGGAGCACCGGCGCGTCGCTGTGACTCTCGCTGCCCTGAGCCCGGGCCGAGCGGCTCTTGCCGAAGCGCAGGTAGAGCGACGGCACCACGAACAGGTTGAGCAGGGTCGAGGACACCAGCCCGCCGATGATCACCACTGCCATCGGGTGTTCGATCTCGTGCCCGGGAATGTCGCCCAGCACCACCAGCGGCACCAGCGCGAGCCCGGTCGCCAGCGAGGTCATCAGGATCGGCGCCAGCCGCTCCCGGGCGCCGCGCAGCACCAGGTCAGGGCCGAAGGTCTCGCCTTCGTACTTCTCCAGATGCTGGCAGTGGTTTATCAACAAGATTCCGTTGCGGGCGGCGATGCCCAGGATGGTCAGGAACCCGACCAGGGATCCCAGGGAGATGACGCCGCCGCTGAGATACGCCGCGATGACGCCGCCGACCAAGGCCATCGGCAGCATCAGCATGCTCAGGGTGGCAAGCCGCCAGCTGCCGAACGCTGCCTGCAGCAGCGCGAAGATGGCCACCACGGTCAGCGCGCTGTAGATCAGCAACCGGGTTTGCGCAGTCTTGCGCTCGGTGTACTCGCCGAGCAGTTCGGCGTTGTATCCCTGCGGAAGGCTCAACTGCTCGAGCTTGCGTTCCAGGTCCCCGACGACCGCGCCCAGGTCACGCCCGCTGACATTGGCGCCGATGTCGATCCGCCGGGATCCGTCCTCGCGCCTGATGATGTTCGGCGTCGGCGCGGTCCGCACCTCGGCCACCTGGCTGAGGCGCACCTGGCCGCCGGTGGGCGTGTCGAGCAGCAGGTTGCGCAGGCTGTCGGGATCGTGCCTGGTCTCCGGCGTGCTCCATACCCGCACGTCGAACGCCTTGCCTTGGCGGAACACGTCATTGACCTCTTCACCGGCCATCAGGGTCGCGGCGGCGCGCCGGACGTCGCCGGGCTTGATGCCGTACTGCTGGGCCTTGATCAGGTCGACCTTCACCTCGAGCTGCGGGATCTCCGACTGCAACTCCACGTGTTCCTCGATGGTGCCGTCGATGCCGGCCAGGATGCCGCGGATCTCCTCGGCCTTGGTGCGCATCACCTCGAGATCGGTGCCGTACAGCCGGATGACGATGGCCTCGCCGGCGCCCGCCAGCACTTCCCGGATCCGTTCCTTCAGGTACGTCTGCACGTCCCGTTGGAGGCCGGGGTAGCCGGCGACGACGTCCTGGACGGCGGCCAGGGCGGTGTCGTAGTCCGCCTTCGGGTCGATGCTGATCCAGTTCTCACCGAAGTTGATGCCCACCACCTCGTCGGCGTTGCTGGCCTGCCCGATGTGGGAGCCGAAGTTCCGGACGCCCGGAACGGCCAGCAGCTCCTTGCTCGCCTGGGTGGAGATGCGGACCTGCTCCGGATGCGAGGTGCCCGGCTGGGTCACCCAGTGCATGAGGAAGTCGCGTTCCTTGAAGGAGGGCAGCATCGACTGGCCCAGCAGCGGCACCAGCAGGATCCCGAGGATCACGACGACGCCGAACACCCCGTAGGCCCGCTGCGGCTTGCGGACGATGCGTGCCAGCGCCGCGGTGTACCCGCGTTGCAGCACCCGGACCAGTGGCGGCTCCTTGGTGGTCAGCGGAGCCTTGGACAGCAGGATCAGCGACAGCGCAGGGGTGATCGTCAACGCGACGAGCATCGAGACCGCCACCGCGATGGTGTAGGAGGCAGCCAGCGGCCGGAAGAACGAACCGGTCAGGCCTTCGAGGAAGAACACCGGCACCGCGGCCGCGACGATGATCAGCGTGGCGTAGACGATCGGGCCCCGCACTTCCAGCGACGCTTCCAGGATCACCGAGGCGGTGCGCCGGCCGGTGCTCTCGCGGTGGTTCTGCCGCAGCCGTCGCATGATGTTCTCGATGTCGATGATGGCGTCATCGACCACCACGCCGACCGAGATCACCAGGCCCGCGAGCACCATCGTGTTGATCGTCGAGCCGCGCCAATACAGCACCAGGCCGGCAGACACCAGCGACAGCGGTATGGCGATCAGGCTGATCACCGCGGTGCGCCAGGCGAACAGGAAGGCCACCAGCACCAGCACCACCAGCAGGCAGCCGAGCAGCAGGGCGCTCGACAGGTTGTCCAGCGCGGACTCGATGAAGGTCGCCGGACGGAAGATGGTGGTGTCGACGGTCACGCCGGTGAGGCCGGGTTGCAGCTCCGCGAGCACGTCCTCGACGCCCTTGGTCACCTCCAGCGTGTTGCCCCACGGCAGCTTCTCCACGATGAGCATGAGCCCGGGTTTGCCGTCGATGACCGCGTCGCCGATCAGTGGCTGGTGATCCACCACGACCCGGGCCACATCGCTGATGGTCAGCGACGCCTGCTCGTTCTCGCGCAGCGAGACCCGGCCGAGCTCGTCAGGCCGCACGATCGGCAGCACGTGCTCGATGCCCAGCCGCTGGTCCGCGGTGTCGATGAACCCCCCGGTGCCGACGACTGCCCCGTTGGCGTACTTGAGCAGGCCGGCATCCATCGAGTCAGCGGTGGCTCGCATGAGTTCGTTCAGCGAGACCTTGTGCTTCTCCAGCAGGGCGGGATCGGCCTGCACCTGCAACTGCTCCTGCCGCATGCCCCAGATCGCGACGTTCGCGACGCCGTGCACCCGCATCAGCGCGGTGCGGATCTTGTAGCGCGCCAGGGTGGAAAGCTCGATCAGCGACAGGGTGTCCGACGAGACGCCGATCTTCATGACCCGGCTGGTCGCTGACAGCGGCTGGATCATCGCCGGCGGCCGCGCCCAGGCCGGCAGGGTCGGGGTGACGGTCGCAACCCGTTCTTGCACGAGCTGACGGGCATTGAGCAGCTCGGTGCCCTGGTCGAAGATCAGCTCGATGGACGACAGTTGGGAGACCGACTTCGATCGCATGACGTCGAGCCCCTCGACGCCGTTGAGCGCCTCCTCCAGGGGGACGGTCACCAGCTGCTCGACCTCGGCGGCGGTCAGCCCGAGCGCCGCGGTCTGCACCTCGACGCGCGGCGGAGCGAACTCCGGGAAGACGTCGACCGGAGCGCTCGCCAATTGCACGCTGCCCAACGCCAGCATGCCCATCGCCAGCGCCAGCGCCAGGAACCGGAAGCGGAGGCTGGTCGAGACGATCCATCGCATCATGGTGATCTCCCGAGCTCAGCTGAGGCCGGCTTCGGCGCCGGACAGCTCGGCCGACCCGGTGGTCACCACGCTGGCGCCGACGGGTGGGCCGGCTCTCAGCACCGCGACGTCCCCGGCATAGTGGTCGACGACGACCGGGGATCGGGCGTACACCCGTGGCCCGAGCACCAGATAGGCCGCGGCCTGCCCCTTCTTGTCGAACAGCAGCGCCGTGAACGGAATCGCCATGCCTGCCGCCCCGCCACGCTTGAGGGTCGCCGGGCGGACCGGACTGGTCTGCAATCCAAGCCGCTCGACGGCTCGGTCGGTCAACGTCAGCTTCGTCGGCTGGCCGGCTGTCTTCTGCATGGTGACTGGTTTCGGGCCGCTGGCCTTCTTCTCGGTGCCGGCCTGGGAGCAGCCGGACATGCTCAGGCAGCCTGTCACCGCGACGGCGATGCAGGCGTTACGGCGCGGCATGGGTCACGACCGGGATCTGGCCGTTGTGGCTGCCGTCGGTGTCCATCGGCCGCGGCTCGGTTCGCTCCGGTGTGGGGGTGTCCGGCCGCCGGGTCGGCGCATGGCGCAGGT
>NZ_DASVSG010000007.1:0-28184 GCF_036388195.1 Jatrophihabitans sp.
GTCCTTGGCCTGGTTGAGTGCACCGGCCAGCACTGAGGCGGGAATGCCGTCGAGCTTGGTGTCCAGCTGCAGCGCGGTGATGAAGTCCTTGGTCCCGGCCACCTTGAAGTCCATGTCGCCCATGGCATCCTCGGCACCGAGGATGTCGGTCAGCGCCACATAGCGGGTCTCGCCGTCGATGGTGTCGGAGACCAGGCCCATCGCGATGCCGGCGACCGGAGCCTTCAGCGGCACCCCGGCGTTGAGCAGGGCCAGCGTCGAGGCGCAGACCGAGCCCATCGAGGTGGAGCCGTTGGAGCCCAGCGCCTCCGAGACCTGCCGGATCGCGTACGGGAACTCGTCGCGGCCGGGCAGCACCGGGATCAGGGCCCGCTCGGCCAGCGCGCCGTGGCCGATCTCGCGGCGCTTGGGCGAGCCCACCCGCCCGGTCTCCCCGGTGGAGTACGGCGGGAAGTTGTAGTTGTGCATGTAGCGCTTGGTGCGGTTCGGGCTCAGGGTGTCGAGCTTCTGCTCCAGGCCCAGCATGTTCAGCGTGGTGACGCCCAGGATCTGGGTCTCGCCGCGCTCGAACAGCGCCGAGCCGTGCACCCGCGGCAGCACCTCGACCTCGGCCGACAGCGTCCGGATGTCGGTCAGCCCACGGCCGTCGATGCGCACCTTGTCGCGCAGCACCCGCTGCCGGATCAGGCTCTTGTTCAGCGACCGGTAGGCGGCGCCGATCTCCTTGTCCCGGCCGGCGAACTTGTCGGCGAGCTCGGTCTTGGCCAGCTCCTTGATCCGGTCCAGCTCGATCTCGCGCTCCTGCTTGTCGGCGATGGTCAGCGCCGCGGCGGTGGCATCGCTGTAACCGGCCTTGACCGCGTCGAGCACGTCGTCCTGGTAGTCCAGGAACACCGGGAACTCCCGGGTCTCCTTCGCCGCCGTCGCGGCCAGCTCCGACTGCGCCCGGCACAGGGCGGCGATGAACGGCTTGGCCGCCTCGAGCCCGGCCGCGACGATCTCTTCGGTCGGCTTGGTGGCGCCGCCGGCGACCAGGTCGATGGTGTTCTCGGTGGCCTCGGCCTCGACCATCATGATCGCCACTTCATCGGCGTCGCCACCGGAACCCTTGACCACTCGGCCGGCGACGACCATGTCGAAGGTGGCCCGCTCCAGCTCGGCGTGGGTGGGGAAGCCGATCCACTGGCCGTCGATCAGGGCCACCCGGGTGGCGCCGACCGGGCCGTTGAACGGCAGGCCGGAGATCTGGGTGGACGCCGAGGCCGCGTTGATGGCCAGCACGTCGTAGGCATGGTCGGGGTTGAGCGCCATCACCGTGATGACGACCTGGACCTCGTTGCGCAGGCCCTTGATGAAGGTCGGGCGCAGCGGCCGGTCGATCAGCCGGCAGGTGAGGATCGCGTCCTCGGACGGCCGGCCCTCCCGCCGGAAGAACGAGCCCGGGATCCGGCCGGCGGCATACATCCGCTCCTCGACGTCGACCGTCAGCGGGAAGAAGTCGAACTGGTCCTTCGGGGTCTTGCTCGCGGTGGTGGCCGAGAGCAGCATGGTCTCCTCGTCGAGGTAGGCCACCACGGAGCCCGCGGCCTGCCTGGCCAGCCGGCCGGTCTCGAACCGGATGGTGCGGGAGCCGAAGGCTCCGTTGTCGATCGTGGCGACGGCCTCGGTGATGGGGGTTACGGCGTCGTTTTCGGACATAGCAGTCCGCCTCTCTGTTGGCAGCGCGGTGCGCGCTGTTACGAGCCGGGGCGGAGCGCCTCACGCGCACATCGATGAGCCGATGATCTCGGCGGGTGCGGTGCCGGTCTTCGATCGAAGCGCCTGAGCCACGCTCAGGACGCCACTACCGAGGACCGACCTCGTTGAGCCGCACTGTCTTCGCCCACGGTGGTGCTGGGTACGCGAGTGCTCGGCTCCGGCGTTGGGATTCAGTTGTCTTCGTTCCGCCGGCCACCGCTGGGGCGCCGGGCGCAACGAGAACGGGAGCGCCTCCAGCAGGAGACGCTCCCGGCAGGGCTATCGGCGCAAGCCGAGCCGCTCGATGATCGAGCGATAACGGTTGACGTCGGTCTTGGTCAGGTAGTTGAGCAGCCGGCGCCGCTGGCCGACCAGCAGCAGCAGGCCGCGCCGGCTGTGATGGTCGTGCTTGTGGCTCTTGAGGTGCTCGGTGAGGTCGGCGATCCGGCGGCTGAGCATCGCGATCTGGACCTCGGCCGACCCGGTGTCGGTGTCAGAGGCGCCGTACTCGCTGATGATCTGCTGCTTGACGTCCTTGGTTAGCGGCACGACGCTTCTCCTTCGATCTGGTGCAGGAACGCCCCATCGGTCTGAGTCACGACGGGTGGCTAACGCAGCTGCGGTACTTCTGGCACTTCACGGGCACGGCGCTGGGGCCATCCCCGGTAGGCCAGTCTAGCAGCCGCCCACAGGCGCTCCTAACCCAGCAACTGCCGGGTCCGGGTGACGTCGTCGGTCATCTGGGTGACCAGGTCGTCGACGGAGTCGAACCTGATCATGCCGCGCAGCCGGTGCACGAACTCCACCCCGAGGTTCTGGCCGTACAGGTCGCTGTCGAAGTCCAGGATGTAGGCCTCGACCGACCGCCGCCGGCCGTCGAAGGTCGGGTTGCTGCCCACCGAGATGGCCGCCGGCAGCGTCGGCAGGTCGGTGAGGGTGTTGCCCCACTCGTCGATCCGCGCCACCCGTCCGGCGTAGATGCCGTCGGCAGGCACCGCGGCGAACGGCGTCGCCCGGACGTTGGCGGTCGGAAAGCCCAGGTGCCGGCCGCGCTGGTCACCGCGCACCACCAGCCCGTCCAGCCGGTGCGGCCGGCCGAGGGCGTGCGCCGCGGCGGCCATGTCACCGGCCTCGACGCAGGAGCGGATGTAGGTGGAGGAGATCGGCCGGCCGGCCTCGGCCAGCAGCGTCACCCCCTCGGCGTCGAAGCCCCAGCGGCTGCCCAGCTCGGTCAGCATCGCCACGTCGCCGGCGGCCTTGTGGCCGAACCGGAAGTTCTCCCCGACCACCACCGCGTCGGCATGCAGCCCCGCGACCACTGCCTGGTGGAGGAACTCCTCGGCGGTGAGCTTGGAGAACTCCAGCGTGAACGGCAGGAACACCACCACGTCGATGCCGAGCTCGGCGGCGAGCTCGGCCTTGCGGGTGTTGGTGGTCAGCTGCGGCGGGTGGCTGCCGGGCCGGACCACCTCGGACGGGTGCGGGGTGAAGGTCATCAGCACCGTCGGCAGCCCGCGCTCGGCGGCCAGCTCGCGCGCCCGGGCAACGATCTGCTGGTGGCCGCGGTGCAGGCCGTCGAACACGCCGATGGTGGCCACGCAGCGACCCCATCCGGCCGGTATCTCGTCTAGACCACGCCAGCGTTGCACGCCGGGAGTCTATTGGCCCGGCCGTGGCTGCCCGGCGGTGGCCGAGGAATGAGCGGTGGCCGAGGAATGGGCGGTGGCCGAGGACAGGGCGGCCGAGGACAGCCAGCTCAGCGCCAGGACGTAACCCTCGACGCCCAGGCCCGCGATCACCCCGGAGGCCACCGCCGACACGTAGGAGTGCTGCCGGAACTCCTCGCGGGCGGCGATGTTGGAGATGTGCACCTCGACCAGCGGCGCGGTGCGGGCCGCAACGGCGTCGCGCAGCACGATCGAGGTGTGGCTGAGGCCCGCCGGGTTGAGCACCACCGGCAGCCGCTCGTCGGCAGCCCGGTGCAGCCAGCCGATCAGCTCGGCCTCGGCGTCGCTCTGGTGCACCTCGACCGCCAGCCCCAGCTCCGCGCCGGCCCGCACGCACAGCGCGGCGAGTTCGGCGTAGGTGGTGCTGCCGTAGATCTCGGGCTCGCGGGTGCCCAGCCGGCCGAGATTGGGCCCGTTGAGCACCAGCACGCGAACCGGGGTCGAGTCAGTCATGCTCCGCCTCCGCGATTTCCGAGTAAGCCGCGACCAGCAGGGCGGGGTCCGGGTCATCGACCGTCACCGGCCGGGCCAGGCCGTCCAGCAGGACGAACCGTAGCCGATTGCCACGGGCCTTCTTGTCGATCCGCATCGTCTCCAGCAGCTGCCCGAACGCCCCGGCCCGGTAGGACACCGGCAGCCGCAGCGAGCTGAGCACGGCCCGGTGCCGGTCGGCCGTCACATCGTCCAGGCGGCCCAGCGCCCGGGAGAGCTCCGCCGCGTAGACCAGCCCGATGGACACCGCCGCCCCGTGCCGCCAGCGGTAGCCCTCGGCCTTCTCGATCGCGTGGCCCAGCGTGTGCCCGTAGTTGAGCACCTCGCGCAGGCCCTGCTCGGTGAGGTCCTGCGACACCACCCGCGCCTTGACCGCCACCGACCGCTCGATCAGCTCCCGCTCGCGGTCGTTGCCCGGCGCGGTCACCGCGTCCGGGTCGGCCTCGATCAGCTCGAGGATCGCCGGGTCGGCGATGAAACCGCACTTGACCACCTCGGCCAGCCCGGCGATGTAGTCGTTGACCGGCAGGGTGCTCAGCGCGGCGAGGTCGCACAGCACCCCGACCGGCGGGTGGAACGCCCCGACCAGGTTCTTGCCGCGGTCGGTGTTGATGCCGGTCTTGCCCCCCACGGCGGCATCCACCATGCCGGCCAGGGTGGTGGGGACCTGCACGATCCGCACCCCACGCAGCCAGGACGCGGCCACCCAGCCGGCCAGGTCGGTGGTGGCGCCGCCGCCCAGGCCGATGATCGCGTCGTTGCGGGTGAAGCCGATCTGGCCCAGCACGTCGAAGCAGAACCCGGCGACGGCCAGCGTCTTGGCGTCCTCGCCGTCCGGGATCTCGATCAGGTGGCCCTGCAGCCCGTCCGCGGCCAGATCGTCGCGGACGGCCTCGGCGGTGGCCAGCAGCGTCGGTGGGTGGATCACCGCGACCCGCTGCGCTCCGGCCAGCAGGCCGGCCAGCTCGCCGAGCAGGCCGGTGCCGATGACCACCTCGTACGGCCGGTCGCCGGTGACCTGGATCCGGGTGCTGGGCGCGGTCACGTCGGCTGCCCGGCAAGCTGGCTGTGCAGCGCGGCGGCCACCTCGGCCACCGATCGGCCGCTGGTGTCGATGCGGGCCGAGGCGACCTCGGCGTACCGGGCGCTCCGGGCCTCGGCGAGTGCGGCCAGCCGGGCTGGCGCGTCGCCGGCCAGCAACGGGCGTGGCTCGGCGCGGGCCAGCCGATCCAGCAGCTCGTCCGGCTCGGCGCACAGCTGCACCACCGGCACGCCCGAGGCGGCCAGGTCCTGGCGTACCGACTCGGTGGTCACCGCGCCGCCGCCGAGCGCCAGCACGCCGTCGAAGCCGGCCAGCGCCTCGGCGATCATGTCGGCCTCCAGCTGCCGGAACACCGGCTCGCCCTGGGAGGAGAAGATCTCGCTGACCGGACGCCCGGTCTGCTGGGCGATCAGGTCGTCGGTATCGGCGAAGGCCACCTCCAGCCGGCGGGCCAGCTCCGCGCCGACGGTGGACTTGCCGGCGCCCGGCAGCCCGACCAGCACCACCCTGGGCGCCATCAGAAGCCGGGCCCGGAGATCTCGGCCGACCCGGGTCCGGATTCCAGCTCCCGCTCGCGGAGCCGGTCGAGGTAGCCGCGCACGTTGCGGCAGGTCTCGCCGATCGAGTCGCCACCGAACTTCTCCAGCACCGCCTGGGCCAGCACCAGCGCCACCATCGCCTCGGCCACCACCCCGGCCGCCGGCACCGCGCAGACGTCGGAGCGCTGGTTGATGGCCACCGCAGGCTCGCCGGTGGCGATGTCGACGGTGGCCAGCGCCCGCGGCACCGTCGAGATCGGCTTCATGGCCGCCCGGACCCGCAGCACCTCGCCGGTGGACATGCCGCCCTCGATGCCGCCGGCCCGGCCCGACCGGCGCCGGAGCTGGCCGTCGTCGGCGCGCTCGATCTCGTCGTGCGCCTTCGACCCCGGAACCCGGGCCAGCTCGAAACCGTCGCCGACCTCGACGCCCTTGATCGCCTGGATACCCATCAGCGCGGCGGCGAGCCGGGAGTCCAGCCGGCGGTCCCACTGGATGTGGCTGCCCAGGCCGGGTGGCAGGTGGTGGACGACCACCTCGACCACGCCGCCGAGGGTGTCGCCGGCCCGCTTGGTCTCATCGATCAGCGCCACCATCGCTGTACCTGCCTCGGCGTCCAGGCAACGCACCTCGGAGGTGTCGATCAGGGCCCGGTCACCGGGCTGCGGCAGGGTGCCGGACGCCGCTGACACCGAGCCGATCGAGGTCACGTGGCTGAGCACCTCGGCGCCGACGCTTTGGCGCAGGAAGCTCTTGGCCAGCACGCCGAGCGCCACCCTGGCCGCGGTCTCCCGGGCGCTGGCCCGCTCCAGGATCGGGCGCGCGTCGTCCAGGTCGTACTTCTGCATGCCCACCAGGTCGGCGTGACCGGGCCGGGGCCGGGTCAGCGGCTCGTTGCGGGCCTGGGCGGCCAGCACCTCGGCCGCCACCGGATCGGCCGCCATCACGCTCTGCCACTTCGGCCACTCGGTGTTGCCCACCCGGACGGCCACCGGGCCGCCCATCGTCCGGCCGTGCCGGACCCCGCCGGTCAGCTCGACCTCGTCCTGCTCGAACTTCATCCGGGCGCCGCGGCCGTAGCCGAGCCGGCGGCGCGCGAGGTCCACCCCGATCTCGGCGGTGGTGACCTCGACCCCGGCCGGCAGCCCCTCCAGGATCGCGACGAGGGCTTGGCCGTGGGACTCACCAGCAGTTATCCAGCGCAGCACCTGAGGATTGTTTCACTCCGCGCTCCAGCGCCGGCCCCGGGTCCGGCAGCCGGGCGCGGGCCGGACACGCATCATGGTGAGGTGGGCGAGCAGACCGAGCAGACCGGCTGGACGATCGATCCCGCCGGCCTGCGCGCCGTGCTAACCGACCGCCGCCGGGTCGAAGCGGCGCTGCCGCATGCCGAGCCGGCGCAGCGGCTGCTCCTGCTCGGATTGCTGGGCCAGGCGCAGCAGGGGCTCACCGAGGGCCGGCGGTTGCTGGCCGAGCCCGCGATCAGCGCCGATCCGTGGCGGCTGCTGCTCCGGATGGCCGACCTGCACTGCCTGCAGTCGGACTTCGCCGCGGCCGAGCAGTGCCACCAGCAGGCCTGGCGGCACGCGTTGGGCCGCGAGCGGCAGGCCGAGACGCTGCACTCGATCGGGACGCGCCAGTTCGAGCAGGGCGACCGGGACGCCGCGGCCGCCAGCCTGCAACTCGCGCTGACCCTGCTCAGCCTGTTCGGCGACACCCCGTCGCGGGCCCGGACGGTCGCGGCCCTGGCCAGGGTCCGGGACGGCTCCCCCACCGACCCTGCCTTCGACGCGGTGATCCTGGCCGGTGGCCGGGGCAGCCGGATGGGTGGCGGGCCGGCCAAGCCGCTGCGCAAGCTCGCCGGCTGGCCGATGCTGGACCACGTGCTGCTGGCGTGCAGCGCCGCACGCCGGCAGATCGTCGTCGGGCCGGCCCGGATCGGGATCGGGGCGCCGCTGTTCTGCCGGGAGCAGCCGGCCGGGTCCGGGCCGGTCGCGGCGATCAGCGCCGGGCTGGCGCAGGTCCGCCAACCCGTCGTCCTGGTGCTTGCCGCCGACCTGCCCTTCATCGCCGGGGCGCTCGGGCCGCTGCGGGCCCTGCTGGCCGGTGGCCAAGCTCTCGACGCCGCCGCCCTGGTGGACCCGAGCGGGCGGATCAACCACCTGGCGGCCGCCTGGCGCACCGCGGCGCTGTACGCCGCGCTGGACCGGCTGGGCGACCCGGCCGGCCGGCCGGTACGGGCGCTGTACGACTCGGTCGAGGTCGCGTACCTGCCCGACTTCGACGCCTACGGCGCGGACTGCGACACCCCGGCGGACCTGCGCCAGGCCGAGAGCCGGATCAGGCAGCGCAGCCGGGGACGGCTGCCAGCAGCGCAGCTCGCATGGCCTCGACTGGAGCTGCACTCCCCGTCATGAGCTCGACCTGCCGGGCGGCCTGGTGCAGCAGCATCGCCGCGCCGCTGACCACCGGGGCGCCGGCCGCGGCCAGCGCGGTGGCCAGCGGCGTCGGCCACGGGTGGTAGACCGCGTCCAGCAGCGCCTGATCGCGGCGGAACGGCAGGTCCGCGAACCGGTCCGCGGCCCCGGCCGGCAGCGTGGCGATGATCAGGTCGGCGTCCAGCCAGTGCTGCCGTTCCGACAGCGGCGCCACCGTCACCGGCCGGTCCAGCCGCTGCGCGGCGGCCAGCAGCTCGCCGGCCCGGGACGGCTCGCGGACCAGCACGGTCACCCGGTGAGCACCGGCCAGCGCGGCCAGCGCGGCCTGGGCGGTGCCGCCGGCGCCGAGCACGGTGACCGCTCCCCCGGCCGGGATGCCCGCGGCGCCCAGCGCGTCCCGGATCCCGATCCAGTCGGTGTTGTCGGCATGCCAGCCGTCCGGCCGGGGCAGCAGGGTGTTGCCGGCCCCGATGGCGGTCGCGTCCGGGCTGGCCGACGTGGCCACCCGCAGCACCTGGCGTTTGAGCGGCATGGTGCACGAGTAGCCCGCCACCTCGGGGCCGGAGCCGGCGAGCAGGCCGGCCAGCCCCTGCTCGTCACACTCGATGGCGGTGTAGCTCCAGCCGGTCAGGCCGAGCGCCTGGTAGGCGGCCCGGTGCAGCACCGGCGACAGCGAGTGCCCGATCGGCTTGCCGAGCACCGCCGCCGAACGTGACGGCAACTAGCAGCCCCAGCCGTTGGCCTTGCACTTGGCCACCGCGGCCGTGAAGACGTCCTCGTCGGCGGTGAAGACGTGATGGCCGGCCGAGTCGGACACCACGTAGTAGAGCCAGTCGCCGGCCGCCGGTTGGACCGCGGCCTGCAGCGAGGCCACGCCGGGATTGGACACCGGGGTCGGGGGCAGCCCGACCCGGGTGCGGACGTTGTACGGCGAGTTCTCGGTGTAGGTGACGGTGTCCGGGTCCTTGCCGCTCAGCGCCACCCCGTACCGGTTGGCCGCGTCGATGCCGATCGGGGTGCCCTTGGCCATTCGGTTCAGGATCACCCGGGCCACCTTCGGCCGGTCCTCGGGGAACTTGGCCTCGGCCTCGACCAGCGAGGCGATGATCAGCGCCTGGTACGGCGTCAGCCGCAGGGCCTTGGCCGCCGCGGCGAAGCCGAGCTTGCGGTATTCGGCGCCGAACTGGGCGGCCAGCTGCTGCACGACCTGGCCGGCGGTCTGGTCCGGGTCGAACTCGTAGGTCGACGGGAACAGGAATCCCTCGGCGGTCTTCGGGCTGAGCCCCTCGGGCAGGCCGAGCTCGGAGATCTTGCCGGCAGCCGCGCGCAGCTCGGCGAGCGGCAGGCCGGTCTTGCTGGCCAGCAGCGCGAGCACCTGCTTCTCGGTATAGCCCTCGGGGATGGTCACCTGGGACACCAGCCGGTTGGCCGGGTCGAGGATGGCGGCCATCGCGGCCTTGCCGGAGGCGCGCAGCGGCACCCGGTACACCCCTGCCTGGATGTCGCTGGCCCGGCCGGAATTCTCCGCGGCCGTGATGAACGCGCGGCTGGACTTGACCACGCCGGCCTGCACCATGGCCGCCGCGACGTCCCTGGCGCCGTCACCCGGCGAGATCTTGATCCGGGTGGACCCCTCGCCGGAGCCGGAGTAGTCCGGGGTGGCGAACCGGCCGCTGACCGAGGTGACGATCTTGTAGCTGACCCCGACCAGGCCGAGGATCAGGACGAGCGCCACGAACGGGGCGATCCGGCGAGCCCGCCGGCGCTTCTGGTGTCGCTGGGACCGCTTGCGGGAGCCTGGGACATGGGACGCGCCCTCGCGAGGAGCGAACAAGAGATGGTCGTCGTCCCGCAGCTCGTCGATCGAACCCTCCACCGATTGTGGCCTCTTTCGAATCCGCTATTCAGGGTGGTGCTGGGTGGAACCGTCCAGATATGACTGCAAGATCTCCACGGCTGCGGCCTGGTCGACCACGGCGCGCTTGGCGCGGCCTCGGACGCCGCTAGAACTGAGGTTACGCTGCGCCAACACCGTGGTAAGCCGTTCGTCGACGTAAACTACCGGACGCGGCGCGATCCGCGCTGCCAGCTCGCGGCCGTAGTCCCGGGCGTCCTGCACCGCCGTGCCGGCCCGGCCGGCCAGGGTCTGGGGCAGGCCCACCACCACCCCGACCGCCTCGTGCTCGCCGAGCAGGGCGGCCAGCTCGTCCAGATCGGAGCCCAGCCGCCGGTCCCGGCGCAAGGTGGCGACCGGCACGGCGAGCACTCCGCGCGGGTCGCTGCGGGCCACGCCCACCCGGACCGAGCCGACATCCACCCCGAACCAGACGCCGGGCTCGATGCGGGGCTGGCTCATGACGGGGCCGAGTCGCTCGTGGGCGAGAAGGTCGTGGCCGAGCTGTTCGTGGCCGAGCTGTTCGTGGCTGGGCCGGGCTGGCTCATGGCTGGCTGGCTCATGGCTGGCTGGCTCATGGCTGGCTGGGCTGTGGCCGGGAGGCTCAGGAGGCGCCGGCGGCCGGCTTGTCAGCCGTCGGACTGACCGCGATGGCGACGTCACCCGCCGGGCCGGGCGCCACGGCGCCGCTCGGCGCGGCGGCGCCGGTGGACAGCGCGCTCTCGCCGCCGGCGTCGAGCCCCGCCGCGGCCCGCAGCGCGGCCTCCTGGGAGGACATCGCCTCGCGCACGTCACCGGCGAAGTCCCGCAGCGCGTCGGCCAGGTCGGACAGGCCCGCGCCGAGGCCGGCGGCGATGCCCTGGGGCGTCATCCGCTCCGCCGCCCGGGACAGCCTGCGGAAGATCAGCACGCCGAGGGTGGCGCCGAGGGCCAGCCAGAACAGCCTGCGCATCTCAGCGGTTCCCCCCGCGCCGGCTCGCCCGGCGGTTGGCCCGGGCAGCCGCGATCGCCTCGGTGTCCTGACGCTTGCGCAGGCTGGAGCGGACGCCGTAGGAGAAGGCCGCGACCTTGATCAACGGGGTGCCCACGGTCGAGGACACGATGGCGGTCAGCGCGGCGGCGTTGGAGGTGATGGAGCTGACGCCGTGGGTGATGCCCTCCATCTGCTGGAGCTGGCTGTTGACGTTGGCCACCGTGGTCTGGGCTCCGGTGAGCAGCGGGGTGGCGCCCTCATGCGTCTTGCGGATCGCCAGGGTCGCCTCGTCCAGCGTCCTGCCCAGTTTCAGCAGCGGGATCGCCAGCAGCAGGACCAGCAGGAGAAACCCGCCTGCGGCGATCAGCGCGGCGATGGCTCCAGCGTGCACGAGCGGTGCCTCCCTCTCCTAACGGTTATGGATGGACCCTACCCGCTGGCAGATCAGCGCCTGTTGCCGCGGATCACCGCGCGCAGTTTGGCCAGCCGCTCGCTGATCGCCCGTTCGGCGCCACGCTGGCCGGGCTGGTAGTAGTCGCGCCCGACCAGCTCGTCCGGCGGGTACTGCTGGGTGGCGACCCCTTCGGGCAGGTCGTGCGGGTACTGGTACTTCTGGGCGTGGCCGAGCTTGCCGGCGCCGGCGTAGTGGCCGTCGCGCAGCGGCGGCGGGACGGCGCCGGCCGAACCCGCCCGGACGTCGGAGATGGCGGCGTCGATGGCGGTGATGACGGCATTGGACTTCGGCGCCAGCGCCAGGTGGATGGTCGCCTGGGCAAGGTTGATCCGGGCCTCGGGCATGCCGATCAGGGCCAGCGCGTCGGCAGCCGCGGTGGCGGCCAGCAGCGCCGTGGGGTCGGCCATGCCGATGTCCTCGCTGGCGTGCACGACCAGCCGGCGGGCGATGAACCGCGGGTCCTCGCCGGCGACGATCATCCGGGCCAGGTAGTGCAGGGCGGCGTCGACGTCGGAGCCGCGGATGGACTTGATGAAGGCGCTGATGACGTCGTAGTGCTGGTCGCCGTCGCGGTCATAGCGCACGGCCGCGGTGTCGACGGCCTGCTCCAGCGCCGCGAGGCTGATCTCCTGCCCGCCGTCGGCCTGCACCGCTCCCGCCGCGGCCTCCAGCGCGGTGAGCACCCGCCGGGCGTCGCCGCCGGCCATCCGCAGCAGGTGCGCGCGGGCGTCCTCGGCCAGGGTCACCGTGCCGGCCAGGCCGCGCTTGTCGGTCAGCGCCCGGTCGATCAGCTGGTTCAGGTCGTCGTCGGTGAGCGGTTGCAGGGTCAGCAGCAGGCTGCGCGAGAGCAGCGGCGAGACCAGGGAGAAGTACGGGTTCTCGGTGGTGGCCGCGACCAGGGTGACCGTCCGGGCCTCGACCGCCGCGAGCAGGGAGTCCTGCTGGGTCTTGGAGAAGCGGTGGATCTCGTCGATGAACAGGACGGTGGGGCGGCCGCCGTGTTCGAGGGTCCGGCGGGCGGTGTCGATCACCGCCCGGACGTCCTTGACGCCGGCGTTGAGCGCCGACAGCTGCACGAACCGGCGGTTGCCGGCGGTGGAGACGATGGTGGCCAGCGTGGTCTTGCCGGTGCCGGGCGGGCCGTAGAGGATCAGCGACATCGGCGCGTCCCCCTCGACCAGCCGGCGCAGTGGCGAGCCGGGGCCGAGCAGCTGCCGCTGGCCGAGCACCTCGTCCAGGGTCCGCGGCCGCATCCGGACGGCCAGCGGGCTGTTCGGGTCGTCGGCGCTGTCGTAGTGGCTGCTCTGCTGGCTCGAGCTGTAGCCGGCTGCCGTGTCCGGGCCGTCCTCGTCCGGCTCGCCGAACAGCGTCATGGCCGGCGCTCGGCGAGCGGTGCGGTGACTGCTGGCATCCAGAGCTCCTTGCCCGGAGGGTTCGGCCAACCCTAGTCCGCGACGCGGCGACCGACCGGCACGGCGGCAGGCTCGTTAGATTGGGACCCGCGGCTCGGACCGCGGGAATGGGGCTGGTGCGGATGTCTGTCATGACGGCGCGACGCCGGATCACCCGAGTGCGGGCCGGGTCGCCGGACCGGCCGGCGAGCGTCGAGTCGGTCGGCGACGAGCTCACCGTCGAGGCGCCGCTGAACCTGATCGTCTCCGGCGAGCCGATCGCCACCCTGATGCGCACGCCCGGCCATGACATCGAGCTGGCGGCGGGCTGGTTGACCGTCGAATCGGGGGTCCGGTCGGCCTCGGATCTGCTCGGGCTGCGGCAGTGCCGCACCTCCGACGATCTGGACCTGCGGGCCTTGGACGGCATCAGCGGCCGGGGCGTGGATCAGGTGCATCTGGCGCTGGCCGCCGGTGTGCAGGCACCGCGACCCCGGGCCTGGGTCACGGGGGCGGCGTGCGGGGTGTGCAGCGCCGACGTCCTGGATCTGAGCCCGCTGCGCCGCTCCGGCCCGCACACCGCGGGCTGGACGGTCGCGGCGGAGGTGCTGCAGGGGCTGCCCGACCAGGTTCGGCAACGGCAGCGGACGTTCGAACGGACCGGCTCGCTGCACGCCGCCGGGCTGGCCACGGCGACCGGGAGCCTGCTGGTGGTGCGCGAGGACGTCGGACGGCACAACGCGGTGGACAAGGTGACCGGCTGGGCGCTGTTCGCCGACCGGCTGCCTGCGACGGACCTGTTGCTGGTGGTCAGCGGCCGGGTGTCGTTCGAGATCATCCAGAAGGCGGTGGCTGCCGGGGTGGCCGGGGTGGTAGCGGTGTCGGCGCCGTCGGACCTGGCGGTGGATCTGGCCCGCGAGCATGAGCTGGTGCTGGCCGGCATGGTGCGACCCGGGCGGATGAACGTCTACTCCGGTGGCGAGCTGGTGACCGGGCTGGGCTAGCTCGGGCTGGGCTGGGCTGGCTCGGGCTGGGCTGGGCTGGCTCGGGCTCTGTCCGGCCGTCGGGCACAGGTCAGGCAGGCAGCACACCCCTCGGTGAGGTGGAGTTAGACGAACAGCCTGCCGTCGGTCCGGCTTCGAGTCAGACGAACAGCCTGCCGTCGTCGAGGTTGAGCGCCTCTTCGATCGCGTGGGCGCTGTGCCGGGAACAGCTGTCCCGGCGGCCGGTGCACAGGTGGTTCACCGTGGAGTGGCTCAGCCCGGCGCGGCGGGCCAGCTCCCGCTCGGTCATGCCGGCGAGCTCCAGGCACTCGACCAGGATCTCCCTACTTCGCAGACGCACGACAGCTCACCTCCCGTCCGGATTAGGTGTATTGGTCCGGGCGTCACACACCCATGACAGACGGGTGGTCCGGCGGCGACGGACTCGCGGGGCATAGGGACCTCCGGCACCGGGCGCGGCCGGGGAACGGCCGAATGGAGAGGCGAGGGCGAGGGGTGAAGCAAGGTTTCTTTTATGCAGTTGATCCGAAGATCTTGGCTGCGAGTACTTGCTTTGTCAAGTACTGTCGGACGTTAGGTCCGATGGTGTAGAACGGACGTTAAGCGCCCACGCGCAGTCGGATCGCAGAACTGCCAGTCATGATCAGTAGAGTGCCGAATTGAAAATTCAAGCACTCCGACCCGCTGCCAGGTGCAGACAGTCGGGGTGGCATGGTTCGACGCGGAGTCGGTCGAATGGAAAAGGGATTTCGGTATGCATGCGTTCCGTAGGCTGATTCAGGCACGAATGGACGAGCACGGGTACAAACCAGCCGATGTGGTCCGTCTGTCGGGCCTGTCGAGGCAGACGTTGCACTCGATCCTCACCGATTCCCGCGACACGATCAAAGAAATGCCGTCTCGCAAAACGGTGCAGGTGCTTGCCGAGGCGCTGCGAATGCCGGCGGACCAGCTGCTCATCGCCGCCGCCGAGGCATATGGGGTACCCGTCGCCGCGCCGGTCCTGGTTCCCACTACCACCGATGTGTCAGACGCCGAACTCGCGCGTGAGCTGCTGCGCCGGGCGGTCGCCCGAGAGGAGAGCGGCGCTGCCGGGCCGTCCTCGCTGCAGCTGTCCCACATCGACGGGGAGTCGGTGCTGGCGGTGGTCGACCTGCGGCGGCGGCTGCTGGCCGAAGCCGCCGCGGAGGCCGAGGTTCGGCCGGGGTTGGCCAAGACGCTGGATCACCTGGCGAATGTGATCACCGCCGCGCTGGACCAGGCCGCCAAGTCTGCCACCTGAGGCCCTGCGCCTGCCGGCGACGGTCACCCTGCCGCTGCCGCTGTGAGGCGCCCGGTGACTGAGCGACCTGCGGCTCAAGGCGCCGCCTGAATGCTGGTACCGGGCAACGCGCCGGGTAGGTCTGAGTACTCCATTTCCAGCGCTATTAGCGGATTAATAGCATTGCCGTTCAACATTCAGCACCCTATTCCATTGTCGATAGGTATTCAGTTTTCTAGACGCTCGGGACTCGGCAATGGCAGGGGTGCACTCATCCCTCGAGCACAACTAGGCCGGAGTTGACGCCAGCATTTCAAATACCAGGCGGCGAATCAGAACGGCGGGTCGCCATCGTAGGCCGGGCACGTCATTGAGCTCGGGTGGTCTCGACTCGCGCGTGGCGGACTGGAGTCGTCCCCGACCGCGCGCAGCGAACTGAGGCGGTCTCGGCTCGCGCGGGGCGAACCCGCGCCGTGGCAGCTGTCATCCCCGGATCGCGTGTCGCGCCGGCTGCTCCAGCGTTGCGGCGGGTGGCCGGCGCGCTGATGGCCGGTGTCATCGGTCCAGGTGAGTGACCCGTCGCTGTTTCGCCGGTACCGCCAGCCGGTACCGGCCTTGCAAAGGTTGTGCCGCCGACAGGCCAGGGCGGCATTGCGCCGGCACGTCCGGCCGCCCTGCCGGTAAGGCGTGATGTGCTCGTATTCGCAGCGGTAAGCGGGTTGATTGCAGGTCGGAAACGCACACACGCCGTCCCGCGCGCTGACGTAATCACGCAGACGCTGGCTCGGCCGGTATCGGTCAGCGCTGATATCGAGCAGCTGCCCGGTATCGGGATCGGTCAGCAACCGGCGCCAGGTCCCGGATTCGTCAGCGGCCAGCCGGCGGGCGGTCTCAGCCGTGATCGGGCCGTACCCGACGAGGTGGGCCGGCTGGTCATCGAGCTGCAGCAGCGTATCCGCGCCGACCACCACCTGGATGGACGGCCGCCGGCCCTGCAGCTCCGGCAGCGCCTGCTGAGGCAGGCCGGCCAGCACCGCATCGACCAGCAGGTCGGCCCGCTTCTGATCCATCGTCCGCGCGTCCTCGGCTGGAAACAGGGTGGCCGCGGCGGTGAGCCTGGTGAAGATCAGCTGGCCTTCGACGGCGCCCACCAGCACCGGCAGTTCGGCCATGCCGTCCTCGGCCGGTTGGAAGCCGACCCTGCGGTCGGCCAACGCCCGGACGTGCCGCTGCTGCGCCGTGGCCGGATCCAGGGCCAACGCGGCCCGGCTGGCCGACTGCCGCAACTGGCTGACCGTCTGATCCGCGGCTCGCTCGGTGACCCGGGCCTCGAACTCGTCGACCAGCTCAGGGTCCAGCCGCCACGCGGTCTCGGTGATCAACTGCGCGTGCCGCTCGGAGATCTCGCCGCCGGCCAGCAGCGCCAGGGTCTTCGGCAGCTCGCGCACCAGGGTGCGGCCGGTCTTCAACATCCGCTGCGCCGTCCGCGGCGGAACCTTCAACGCCAGCGACACCGCCTCCTGCGACAGGCCCAGCCGGCTGGTGTCGGCGGCGTCGATCTCGGCCAGCACGCGGGCCTGCGCAGCGTCGATCCAGTTCTTCTGTTCCTGCAGGGCGGCCACCAGATCGATCCGGTCAGCCGCGGACAACGCGCGCGGATCGAGCGAAGCCAACTCGCCCGTCGGCCTCGCCGCCGGTGGCAGCGTCATCCACCGGGCGAGCCGTTCGGAGGCTGGGACCATCGCCGAGTACACCGGATGCTCGGACCAATCAGGCTCCGGAACGTCCGCCAGCCAGTCGACCAGCTCCGCATCCAAGGTGTCGAACATAGTTTCGATTCTAGCATTCGCGGACCAAAATCGCGAGCACAAATCCCTTATGTGGAAAGATGATTCTCGATTCTTCCTGGGTCGCGCGGCGCTTTCCGACGGGTGGCTGTTCGGGGCTCAGCCACGCCGCTCGCCGTGCCGGGAACACACCGCCCGCCAGCCCATCGGCTCGACCTGGACCACCATCCGGCGGGCGCACTGAGGGCAGAAGCGCGGCGGCTCCAGCGCGGCGCGAATCATGCACGCGGGATGCCCGCCCCCGGCCGGAGCGTCGCCCGAAGGCTGGCCATCGGCCGAAGCAGCGCCAGCCCGCCCACCCTCGACAGGCACGTCGTCGAACGGCTTGCCGCACTGGCCGCAATACGGCTCGGTGTCCGCCATCTGCTGCGCTATCCGTCCACTGCGCTACAACGCCCCACTGCGCTAGAACGTCCCACTGCGCTACAACGTCGCCGACAGCGCCTTGATCGGCATCTGCAGCTCCGCCAGCAGCTCGATGTCGGACTCGGCGGGCCGTCCCAGCGTGGTCAGGTAGTTGCCCACGATGACCGCGTTGATGCCGCCGAGCATCCCCTGCCGGGCGCCAAGATCCCCCAACGTCAGCTCGCGCCCGCCCGCGAACCGCAGGATGGCGCGCGGCATCGCCAACCGGAAGGCCGCGATGGTCCGCAGCGCGTCCTTGCCGTCCAGCACCGGCAGGTCGGCGAACGGGGTGCCCGGCCGCGGGTTGAGGAAGTTCATCGGCACCTCGTCCGGCCGCAGCTCAGCCAGCTGCACCGCGAACTCCGCGCGCTGCTCGAGGCTCTCGCCCATCCCGATGATGCCGCCGCAGCACACCTCCATGCCCGCATCGGCCACCATCCGCAGCGTCTGGGCCCGCTCCTGCCAGGTGTGGGTGGTCACCACCTGGTCGAAGTACGAGCGGGCCGTCTCCAGGTTGTGGTTGTAGCGGTGCACCCCGATCGCCACTAGCTGGTCGACCTGGGCCTGGGTGAGCATGCCCAGCGAGCAGGCGATCTGGATGTCCACCTCGGCACGGATTGCCTTGACGCCCTCGGCCACCTGGCTCATCAGCCGCTGGTCGGGCCCGCGCACCGCCGCCACGATGCAGAACTCGGTGGCGCCGGTCTTGGCGGTCTGCTTGGCCGCCTCCACCAGACTGGGGACGTCCAGCCACGCGGAGCGGACCGGCGAGGAGAACTGGCCTGACTGCGAGCAGAAGTGGCAGTCCTCGGGGCAGCCCCCGGTCTTGAGGCTGATGATGCCCTCCACCTCGACCTCCGGCCCGCACCAGCGCATCCGCACCTCGTGGGCCAGGGCGAGCAGCGGCTCCAGCTGATCGTCGGGCAGCCGCAGCACCTCGATCAGCTCCTCCTCGGCCAGGCCGATTCCGCCTTCCAGCACCTGACGGCGGGCCCGGCTCAGCACGGAGGTCTCGATCATGGTCATCGGCTGCTCACTCTCATCGGCTGTTCGCTCTCATCGACTGTTCGCTCTCATCGGTTCTGGCGCGGCATGGCGACGGACGAAGTCAGCCGCATCGAAGTTGCCACCGAGCGCCGGCGTCAGCGATCGCAGGGCGACCTCGGCGAACGCCGCCGGCATCAACCGCCCGGCTCCGTGTGGAATCACGCCCCGCACCGGAGCGCCTCCGTAGGACGGCAGGTCCTGCAGGTTGCAGCGCTCGGCGAGTCCCGCTCCGGCCTGCCAGTCGCCGACCACCAGATGCTGTGGCCCCAAACCCCACTCCTCGAGCGCCTTGGCCGCGGCGGCGGCATCGTGCAGGCAGCCCAGGCTCGCGCCGGTCACCAGCACCACCTCGAACCGTGGAGTCCGCACGTCGGCATAGGGGGAACGCACCAGCTCCTGCAGGGCGACGACCAGCTCGCAGATGCCCTCGTCGCGGTCGTTGAACCGGACCAGCGCTCCACCGGCGCCCTCGATGAGAACCAGGTTCCGGTCGGCCAGCCCGGCGATCCGGCCGGCCAGCTCGTCCAGGTCCGGCCCGCTCTCACCCAGCCGGCGAGCCGCCGTGGCCGGCGCCAGCGGCTCGGAGTAGCGCGCGTACTCGTGCAGATCGGTGAGGCCGGTCAGCCGTTGCACCTCGGCGAGATCACCGGCCTCGCCGGGCGCCACCCCGGTCTGCACCGGCTTGACCACCGCCACCCGCTGCCCGGCCCGCAGTGCGCAGGCCGCCAGGGCGGCTGTCACGACGGTCTTGCCCACCCCGGTTCCGGTGCCGGTGACCACGACGATGTTCATGACGGCGACACTGCCTGCCAGGTCTGACAAAACCGTTCCAGGTCCGCGTCGGTCAGGTCGGCTCGCGCGGTCAGCCGCAACCGGGCCGTCCCGGCAGGCACCGACGGCGGCCGGAAGCAGCCCACCTCGATGCCCCGCTCGCGCAGGGCGACCGAGCGCTCGAACGCCGCCGCGGCCTCGCCGATGAGAACCGGCACCACCGCCCCGTCGGTGGCCGGCACGCCGCAGATCCGGGCGAGCTGGCCGGCCCTGGCCCGTGCCCTGCCAGCCAGCCCGGGTTCGGATTCGATGATCCGCACCGCGGCCAGCGCCGCGCCTGCCGCGGCCGGGTTGAGCCCGGTGTCGAAGAGGAACGACCTGGCCCGGTCGATCAGCTGGCCGATCACCGCCCGGCTGCCGAGCACCGCGCCGCCCTGGGAGCCGAGCGCCTTGGACAGGGTGATGGTGGTGATGACGTCCGGCTCGGCGGCCAGCCCCGCTTCGGCCACCGAGCCCCGGCCTGCTCCCCGGACGCCCAGACCGTGCGCGTCGTCGATCACCAGCAGCGCGGCGAACCGGGCGGCCAGGGCATGCCAGTCCGCCAGCGGCAGCAGGTCGCCCGCGGCGGAGTTGACGGCATCGAGCACCACCATCGCGCGGGGTTGGCTGCGCTGCGCCAGCGCGCGGGCCGCGGCGTCGAGATCGCCGTGCTCGACCACCGTCACCGGGGACCGGCTCAACCGGCAGGCGTCCACCAGGGACGCATGGTTGCCGGCATCGGAGACGATCAGGCAGTCCGGGCCCGACAGCGCGGTCACCGCGCCGAGATTGGCCAGGTAGCCGGAGGAGAACACCAGGGCGGCCGGCGTTCCGACCAGGCCGGCCAGCGCCTGCTCCAGCTCGGCGTGCAGCTCGGTGGTGCCGGTGACCAGCCGGGAGCCGGTCGCGCCGGCGCCCCAGCGGGCCAGCGCCGCGGCTGCCGCGGCCAGCACCCGGTCGTCGCGGGCCAGGCCGAGGTAGTCGTTGGACGCCAGATCGAGCTGGCCGCCCCGCTCCGGAGACCGCGGCCGCAACGTCCGGTGCAGCCCGGCTGCCGCCCGGTCAGCGGCGGCGGCAGCCAGCCAGGCCAGCGGATCCGGCCAGCGGCTGCGATCGGGTGCGGTGAGCGACACGGGCGCCAACGCTACGTCAGCCCGTCGCCGGCCGGCCGCGCCGGCTGTGCCCCGCGAGCGCCCACCGGTACCGAGCCAGCAACCGAACCAGCCGCCACCGAAGCAGCAACCGAACCAGCCGCCGCGGCCTGCATCGCCGCGCAGACCGCCGCCAGGTCCTCATCATCGATCAGGTACGGCGGCATGGTGTAGATCAGGTCCCGGAACGGCCGCAGCCAGACCCCGCGCTCGACGGCCGCGGCGGTGGCGGCCGGCACCGCGACGTCGCCGCTCAGCTGCACCACCCCGATCGCGCCGAGCACCCGGACGTCGCGCACGCCCGGCAACGCGCTGATCGGCGCCAGCCCCTGGCGCAGCCCGGCCTCGATCCGGGCGACCGAGGCCTGCCAGTCCTGTGACAGCAGCAGGTCTATCGAGGCCAGCGAGATCGCGGCGGCCAGCGGGTTGGCCATGAACGTCGGCCCGTGCGCCAGTCCCGAGGCCGGCCCGCGGGAGAGCTGCTCGGCCACCGCGCTGGTGCACAGGGTGGCCGCCATCGACAGGTACCCACCGGTCATCGCCTTGCCCAGGCAGCAGATGTCCGGGGCGACTGCGGCATGGTCGGCGGCGAACAGCGCGCCGGTACGGCCGAAACCGGTCGCGATCTCGTCGAAGATCAGCAGCACCGAATGCCGGTCGGCCAGCTCCCGCAGCGCGCGCAGGTAGGCCGGGCTGGACAAGCGCATGCCGCCGGCGCCCTGGACGACCGGCTCGACGATGATCGCCGCCACCGAGCCGGCGTGCTCGGCCAGCGCCTGCTCCCACTGCCGCAGGTAGTCCGGGTCCGGCTCGGCCTCGAACCCGGCCGGCGGCTCGTCCACGAACACCTGGGCCGGCAGCATCGGCTGCCACAGCGAGTGCATGCCGCCCACCGGGTCACAAACGCTCATCGGGTGCAGGGTGTCGCCGTGGTAGCCACCCCGCCAGGTCATCAGCCGGTGCTTGCCGGGACGGCCCGCCGATGCCCAGAACTGCACCGCCATCTTGGCCGCCACCTCGACCGCCACCGACCCGGAGTCGGCGAAGAAGACGTGCCGCAACGGCTCGGCGGTGATGTCCACCAGCCGGCGGGCCAGCTCGATGGCCGGCTGGTGGGTCAGGCCCCCGAACATCACATGGCTCATCGACTCCAGCTGCTGCCGGGCTGCCGCGTCCAGCACCGGGTGCCGGTAGCCGTGGATCGCCGCCCACCAGGAGGACATGCCGTCGATCAGCTCCCGGCCGTCGTCCAGCCGCAGCCGGACGCCGGAGGCCGACCGCACCAGCAACGGCTCGGCCTGCCCCGGCATCGGCCCGTACGGGTGCCAGACGTGTGCCCGGTCGGCGGCCAGCAGCTCCGCTGAGTCAGCCAACCGAACAGCGCCCGTCGACCGAGCCGGGTCACTCACCCTTGGTCTGGAACGTCTCGGTCGCGGCCGGCGCCTTCGGGGCCGCGTCCACACCGGCTTCCCGGCGCTGCTCCGGGGTGATCGGCGCCGGCGCCTCGGTCAGCGGGTCGTACCCGCCGCCGGTCTTCGGGAACGCGATCACGTCGCGGATCGAGTCGGTGCCCGACAGCAGCGCGCAGATCCGGTCCCAGCCGAAGGCGATCCCGCCGTGCGGCGGCGCCCCGTAGGCGAAGGCGTCGAGCAGGAAGCCGAACTTCTCCTGCGCCTGCTGCTCGTCCAGGCCCATCATCTTGAAGACCCGCTCCTGGACGTCGCGGCGGTGGATACGGATCGAGCCGCCGCCGATCTCGTTGCCGTTGCAGACGATGTCGTAGGCGTAGGCCAGCGCGCTGCCCGGGTCGGCGTCGAAGGTGTCGAGGAACTCCCGCTTCGGGCTGGTGAACGCGTGATGCACCGCGGTCCAGGCGCCGGAGCCGACCGCGACGTCCCCGCTCGCGGTCGCCTCGGAGGCCGGCTCGAACAGCGGCGCGTCCACCACCCACAGGAACGACCAGGCGCTCTGGTCGATCAGCCCGTTGCGCCGGCCGATCTCCAGCCGGGCCGCGCCGAGCAGCGACTGGGTGCTCTTGCGGGCGCCTGCGGCGAAGAACACGCAGTCCCCCGGCTGCGCGCCGACGAACTCGGCCAGCCCGGCCCGCTCGGACTCCGACAGGTTCTTCGCGACCGGGCCGGTCAGCTCACCGTCGGTCCCCACCAGCACGTAGGCCAGGCCGCGGGCGCCGCGCTGCTTGGCCCACTCCTGCCAGGCATCGAGCTGGCGGCGCGGCTGGGCGGCTCCGCCGGCCATCACCACGGCGCCGACGTAGGGCGCCTGGAACACCCGGAACGGCGTGTCGGCGAAGTAGCCGGTGCAGTCGGTCAACTCCAGCTCGAACCGCAGATCGGGCTTGTCGGAGCCGTAGCGGTCCATCACCTCGGTGTAGGTGTAGCGCGGGATGTCGGCCGGCAGCTGGTAGCCGATCAGGTCCCACAGCGCGCGCAGCACGTCCTCGGCCAGGGCCAGCACGTCGTCCTGCTCGACGAAGCTCATCTCGATGTCGAGCTGGGTGAACTCCGGCTGCCGGTCGGCGCGGAAGTCCTCGTCGCGGTAGCAGCGCGCGATCTGGAAGTAGCGCTCCATGCCGGCCACCATCAGCAGCTGCTTGAACAGCTGCGGCGACTGCGGCAGCGCGTACCAGGAGCCGGGCTGCAGCCGGGCCGGCACCAGGAAGTCCCGGGCGCCCTCGGGGGTCGAACGGGTCAGCGTCGGGGTCTCGATCTCGACGAAGTCGTGCCGGTAGAGCACCTCGCGGGCCGCCCGGTTGACCTTGCTCCGCAGCCGGATCGCGGCAGCGGGCGCGGGCCGTCGCAGGTCCAGGTAGCGGTACTTCAGCCGGGCCTCCTCGCCGACCTCGGTGTGCTCGTCGATCTGGAACGGCAGCACGGCGGACTCGCTGAGCACCTCGAGCTTCTCGGCGACCACCTCGATCCCGCCGGTGGCGAGGTGGGGGTTGACCCGTCCCTCCAGCCGCTGCCGGACCGTGCCGGTGACCTGGATGCACCACTCGTTGCGCAGGTTGTGCGCGATCTCGTCGTCGCGCAGCACCACCTGGACGATGCCCGAGGCATCGCGCAGGTCCAGGAACGCGACGCCGCCGTGGTCGCGGCGGCTGGCCACCCACCCGGTGAGCGTGACGGTCTGGCCTGCCTGGGCCGCTCGCAGCGTCCCGGCCTGATGCGTGCGCAGCACAGCAGGTTCCTCTCAGTTCGGTGGAGCCAGTCTTTCACGGGGGTTGCAGTGGGCTGGGCCTCAGGCCTCGGGCCGCACCACCTGCGGACGCAGATCCTCAGCCGGCGGCGACCAGGTCGCCGGATCGGCCACCTGCTGCTCGCCGGTCCGGATGTCCTTGACCTCGTGCGGGTAGTCGGCCCCGGCGGGGAACCAGACGAACGGGATGCCCCGGCGTTCGGCGTAGCGGATCTGCTTGCCGTACCGCTGGGCCGCCGGCGCCACCTCGGTGGCGATGCCGTTGGCCCGCAGCTGGGCGGCGACCGCGTCGCTGACGGCCCGGGACTCCTCGTCGGGCAGCGCGACCAGCACCGCCGAGGGCACCGAGCGGCTGGCGGTCAGCTTCTTGCGGCTGAACAGCGGCAGCAGCATCCGGGTGACGCCGAGGGAGATGCCGACGCCGGGGTAGCTGGTGCGCCCGTCACTGGCCAGGGAGTCGTAGCGGCCGCCGGAGCAGATCGAGCCCAGGCTCTCGAAGCCGGTCATCCGGGTCTCGAACACCGTCCCGGTGTAGTAGTCCAGGCCACGGGCGATGCGCAGGTCGGCCAGCACGCTGAACCGTTCGGTGGCGAGCCCGGAGCACCCCTCGATCACCGCGACGAGCTCGGCGACACCCTCCTCGAGCAGCGGGTCACTGACCCCAAGCTCGGCGACCCGGGCCGCGAACGAGGAGTCCGGCGTCCGGATCTGGGCCAGCGCCAGGCACCGCTCGGCCTGCTCGGCGCTGAGCCCCGCCTCGTCCACCAGCATGGTCAGGATGACCTCGGCCGGCACCTTGTCGATCTTGTCGATCACCCGCATCACGGCGGCCGGATCCGGCGCCCCCACGCCCCGGAAGTAACCCTCGATCAGCTTGCGGTTGTTGATCTGCAGGGTGAGGGGCGGAACCGGCAGCGCCGACAGCGCCTCGGCCATCACCCGGGCCACCTCGACATCGTGGTGGAAGGACAGCACGTCGCGGGCCACCACGTCGATGTCGGCCTGGATGAACTCGCGGTAGCGGCCCTCCTGCGGCCGTTCGCCGCGCCAGACCTTCTGGATCTGGTACCGCCGGAACGGGAACTCCAGCCGGCCGGCGTTCTCCAGCACGTACCGGGCGAACGGCACCGTGAGGTCGAAGTGCAGTCCCAGCGTCGAGGAGTCGGTCTCGGGATCGGAGTCGGCATCCGGCTGGCCGGCCTGCAGGCGGCGCAGCAGGTAGACCTCCTTGTCGATCTCGCCCTTGCGCAGCAGCTGCTCCAGGGGCTCCGCGGCGCGGGTCTCGACCGGTGCGAAGCCGTGCAGCTCGAAACTGGCCCGCAAGCTGTCGAGCACCCGCAGCTCGACGAAGCGCTCGGCGGGCAGCAGCTCCGGAAACCCGCTCAGCGGGGTCGGCTTGGCGACAGTCACATCAGGTTCCTCAGGAAGGGGTTGGTCATCCGTTCGCGGCCTATGGTGGTCTGCGGGCCGTGACCGGGACAAACGATTACTTCATCGCGCATCGGCAGGATCACCGTTTGCAGCGACCGGGACATGTCCGCCATCGACCCGCCGGGCAGGTCCACCCGGCCGATCGAGCCGGCGAACAGCACGTCCCCGGAGAACAGCACGTCGCTGTGTTGATCGGCGGCCAGGGCTGTCACGTCCAAGGTGAAGACCACCGAGCCGCGGGTGTGCCCGGGCGCGTGCCGCACGATCAGCTCCAGGCCGGCCAGCTCGATCCGGGTGTCATCGGCCAGCTCCCGGACGTCCTCGGGCTCGGCGAAGGTCAGGCCGGACGCGCCGAAGATCGGCTCGCCGGGCCGCAGCCCGTGGAACGTCCAGGGATCGGCCAGCGCCGAGCGGTCCTGCTGGTGGATGTAGGCCGGCACGTCGCGCGCCTGGCAGACCGGCAGCACCGAGAAGGTGTGGTCGAGGTGGCCGTGGGTGAGCAGCACCGCCACCGGGTGCAGCCGGTGCTCGGTCACGATCTCGTCCAGCTGGCCGGTGATCCCCACGCCGGGGTCGATGATCACGCACTGTTCCCCCGGACCGGGAGCGACCACGAAGCAGTTCGTCCCGGCGACCTGGGCGGGGAAGCCCTCAATCAGCACAGCTGGCTCTCCGGCATCTTCTCGAGTGATCTGGAAGCCTACCCACGCAGGTTCCGGCGGCGGCTGGCGACGGCCGGCAACGCCGCTGAGCGGGTGCACAGCCGGATACCGGATCTGGTTCTCTACAATTCGCCCTCAGCCGCCGTCACACCGGACGCAGAACACGCTGCGCCCCACCGGGAGGACCACCAGTGCCGAACAGCAAGCAGCGCCGCGATCAGGCCCGCCGTCACCTCGAACGGCAGTTGGTCCGCCGGCAGCAGCGGGAACTGCGCCGCCGCAAGCTCAACCTGATCGGCACGGTGGCAGGCGTCCTGGTGCTGTTCGCGGTGGTGATCGTCACCGTGGTGATGCTCTCCAAGGAGAAGAAGAACAACACCGCCGACCCGGCGAACTCGACCTCGCCCTCCTCCAGCGCGTCGCCCTCAGCGTCCCCCTCGGCGTCGGGCCCGTCGCTGCCGAGCCGCAAGCCCAGCCCGATCGCGGCCCGGGCCGCCAAGAAGACCGACGGCCCCTGTGGCTACGCCGAGGACGCCACGAAGCTGACCAGCGGCAACCTGTTCGACGTCGGCCTGCCGCCGGACCCCAAGCCCACCCCGACCGCGAACTCCACCGCGGTGTTCGCCACCAACCAGGGCGCCATCACCGTCACCCTGGACGGCGCCTCCGCGCCCTGCAACGTGCAGAGCATCAAGTACCTGATCAGCAAGAAGTTCTACGACAACACCGCCTGCCCCCGCTCGGTGAACTCCGGGATCTTCGTGGTGCAGTGCGGCGACCCGTCGGCCACCACCTCGGGCGGGCCGACCTACACCACCAAGGACGAGAACCTCACCAAGGTCAGCTACACCGAGGGCACCCTGGCGATGGCCAATGCCGGGCCCAACACCAACGGCAGCCAGTTCTTCTTCATCACCAAGGACAGCAACGGCTCGCTGGGCAAGAACTACAGCGTGATCGGGCACGTCACCGGCGGCCTGGACATCCTGAAGAAGGTCGCCACCGGCGGCGACGACGGCTCTAACCAGGCCGGCGGCGGCAAGCCGAAGGTCCCGCTGTGGTTCAAGACGGTGACGCTGAAGAGCTGAGCCGCCTGCCGACTGACCTGCTCAGCGCGCGTTCCGGCGTCCGCTGAGCAGGTCATTCCGGCGTTCGCTGAGCAGGTCGATCCCAAAACCGCTCCGGCGGTCAGTTGGCCGCGTGCACCCGGTAGACGTCGTAGACGCCCTCGACGTTCTTCACCGTCCGCAGCAGGTTCGCCAGGTGCTTGGCCTCGGCCAGCTCGAAGGTGAACCGCGACACCGCCACCCGGTCGCGGTTGGTGGTCACCGAGGCGGACAGGATGTTCACCCGCTCGTCCGACAGCACCCGGGAGACGTCGGAGAGCAACCGGTGCCGGTCCAGCGCCTCGACCTGGATCGAGACGACGAAGACCGAGTCCGACGAGGGCGCCCACTCGACATCGACCAGCCGGTCGGCCTGCTCCTCCAGCGACCCGGCGTTGGTGCAGCTGCGCCGGTGCACCGACACCCCGCCGCCCCGGGTGATGAAGCCGAGGATGTCGTCGCCGGGCACCGGGGTGCAGCAGCGGGCCAGCTTGACCCAGACGTCGCTCATCCCCGACACCATCACGCCCGCGTCGCCACCGGACCGCCGCGGCGTGGTGGTCGGCTTGGTGGTCTGCATCGGGATCGCGGTCTCGGCCAGGTCCTCGGTGGCCCCCTCGACGCCACCGAGCGAGGCGACCAGCTTCTGCACGATCGACTGGGCCGAGACGTGGCCCTCGCCGATGGCCACGTAGAGCGCCGTCACGTCGGCCAGGTGCATGTCGCGGGCGATGGTGACCAGCTGGTCACCGCCCAGCAGCCGCTGCATCGGCAGCGAGGACTTGCGCATCGCCCGGGTCAGCGCGGTCTTGCCGGCCTCCACCGCGTCCTCGCGGCGCTCCTTGGCGAACCACTGCCGGATCTTGGTCTTGGCCCGGGGCGAGGCGACGAAGGCCAGCCAGTCCCGGGACGGCCCCGCGGCCTCGGACTTGGAGGTGAACACCTCGACCGTGTCGCCGTGATCGAGCTTGGTCTCCAGCGCCACCAGCTTGCCGTTCACCCGGGCGCCGATGCACCGGTGCCCGACATCGGTGTGCACCGCGTAGGCGAAGTCGACCGGCGTGGACCCGGCCGGCAACCCGAAGACGTCGCCCTTGGGCGAGAAGACGTAGACCTCGCCGGTGCCGAGGTCGAAGCGCAGCGTGTCGAGGAACTCCCCCGGCTCCTGGGCCTCCCGCTGCCAGTCCATCAGCTGGCGCAGCCACACCATCTCGTCGCTGACGGCGGTCGGCGTCGCCGTGGCGGTGCCGACCTCCTTGTACTTCCAGTGCGCCGCGATCCCGAACTCGGCGGTGCGGTGCATCGCGTGGGTGCGGATCTGCAGCTCGACCGGCTTGCCGCCCGGGCCGATCACGGTGGTGTGCAGCGACTGGTACATGTTGAACTTCGGCATCGCGATGAAGTCCTTGAACCGGCCCGGCACCGGTTGCCAGTTCGCGTGGATCACCCCGAGGGCGGCGTAGCAGTCGCGCTCGGTGTCGACCAGGACCCGGATGCCGACCAGGTCGTAGATGTCGGTGAACTCCCGGCCCCGCACGATCATCTTCTGGTAGATCG
>NZ_DASVSG010000008.1:0-31784 GCF_036388195.1 Jatrophihabitans sp.
CGACGGCGAGACGCCGAAGTCGGTCTTCGCGACCCTGCGCGACGGCGACGTGCTGGTGCACCATCCCTACGAGTCCTTCGCCACCAGCGTCCAGCGCTTCATCGAGCAGGCCGCGGCCGACCCCAACGTGCTGGCGATCAAGCAGACGCTCTACCGCACGTCCGGTGATTCGCCCATCGTCGACGCGCTGATCGACGCAGCCCAGGCAGGCAAGCAGGTGATGGCGCTGGTGGAGATCAAGGCTCGGTTCGACGAGCAGGCCAACATCAAGTGGGCCCGGGCGCTGGAGCGGGCCGGCTGCCATGTCGTCTACGGGCTGGTGGGCTTGAAGACGCACTGCAAGACCTCGCTGGTGGTACGCCAGGAGGGTGGCTCGCTGCGCCGCTATGCCCATATCGGGACCGGGAACTATCACCCCAAGACTGCGCGGCTGTACGAGGATCTGGGGTTGTTCACCGCCGATGAGAGGATCTGCGCGGACCTGACGGACCTCTTCAACGTGTTGACCGGCTACTCCCGCCAGACCGAGTACCGGACGCTGCTGGTCGCTCCGCAGGGACTGCGGCCGGGGCTGCTCACCCGGATCGAGCGCGAGATCGACCATGCCAAGGCGGGCAGGGCCTCGGTCATCCAGATCAAGTGCAACCACCTGGTGGACGAGACCCTGATCGACGCGCTGTACCGGGCGTCGCAGGCCGGAGTGAAGATCGAGCTGATGGTGCGGACCTTCTGCACCATCAAGGCCGGTGTGCCGGGATTGAGCGAGAACATCACGGTCCGCTCGGTGCTCGGCCGCTTCCTGGAGCACTCCCGGATCTTCTACTTCGCCAACGACGGCCAGCCCGAATACTGGATCGGCTCGGCCGACATGATGCACCGCAACCTCGACCGGCGGGTCGAGGTGCTCACCCAGGTCACCGGCGCCAACGCCGAGCAGTTGCGCACCACGCTCGATCTGGCCTTCCATCCGGACATCTCCGCCTGGGAGCTGCAGCCCGATGACCAGTGGGTCCGCCGTGGCGGTAGCAAGTCGGTGGACTATCAGCAGGTGCTGCTCACCCGGCTGGCCGCACGCGGCGCGTGAGCAACGGGGGCCAGCGTCGAGCTACCCCGGCAGCCGGCGGGGTGCTGTGGCGCCAGGACGGCGAGCGGGTGCTGGTGGCGGTGGTGCACCGGCCGCGCTACGAGGATTGGACGCTGCCGAAGGGCAAACTCCATGCCGGTGAGCATCCGCTGGTCGCAGCCGTGCGCGAGGTGCGCGAGGAGACCGGCGCCGAGGTGGCGGCCGGTCGGCGGCTGCCCTCGGTGGAGTACCGGTTCGACGCCGATTCGATCAAGCAGGTGTCCTTCTGGGTGATGCGCTACCGGGGTGGCGAACACACCGCCGGCGATGAGGTCGACCGGGTGCGGTGGGCGACGGTGGCCGAGGCGACCCAGCAGCTGAGCTACCCGGTGGACCGCACCGTGCTGGCTGACTTCGCCAGGCTGCCGAGCGACACCCATACCCTGCTGCTGATGCGCCATGCCAAGGCGGGTAAGCGGTCGGCGTACTCCGGCGACGATCGGCTGCGGCCGTTGGACAAGGCGGGGCGGCGACAGGCTCGCGAGGCGGCGCCGGTGCTGGCCGCGTTCGGACCGCAACGGGTGCTGGCCGCCGACCGGGTGCGCTGCGAGCAGACCGTCCAGCCGCTGGCCGACCGTCTCGGGCTGCGCGTGCTCAGCGCACCGGCGCTGTCGGATGAGGCCTACGGCAAGGATCCGGAGGCGGGCCTGGCGATGGTCCGGGAGTGGGTGGAGCAGCCGGGCACGACGGTGATCTGCAGCCAGGGCGAGACGATACCGGCGATGCTGGAGCAGCTGGGCGTGCCGGATGGGCCGCACCCGGCACGCAAGGGCTCCGTCTGGGCGTTGTCGATCGCTAACGGCGGTGTGATCGCCGCCGACTACTACCCGAACTTCAGCGCCTAGCCAGCGCTGGGCTTATAGCGCTGACCTTCAGCCGCGCTGACTGTCAGCACTGACCTTTCAGCGCTGACCTTTCAGCCGCGCTGACTGTCAGCCCTCGGGACTGTCAGCCCTCGGGACTGTCAGCCTCGCCGGCAGAGTCGCTTGCTCAGCTCGAGCGCTTGGCAGCGCGCTTGGCTGTCTTCTTCGCCGGCTCACCGGTGCTGGTCGAAGCCGGTGTCGCAGCCTTGCGTGCTGTCGCCTTGCCGGCCGTTGCCTTATTCGCTGGAGCAGCCTTATTCGCTGGAGCAGCCTTGCTCGCTGTGGCCTTGCTGGCAGCAGCCTTGCTGGCTGGGGCTTTGCTGGCTGGGGCTTTGCTGGCAGCCTTGCTGGCGGGTGCCTTGCTGGCGGAGGCGGACTTGGTCGCGGTTGCCCGGCTGGCAGATTCCTTGGCTGGCGCGGACTTGGCGGTAGTCGACTTGGCAGGTGACGACTTGGCCGGCGACGACTTGGCAGCGGTGGCCTTGCTTGCCGTTGCCTTGCTCGCCGCCGCGCTGTTCCCTGCTCCCCTGGCGGATTGCCTGGCCGTCGCGCCGTTAGTCGAGTTGCCCGTGGCTGCGGAAGTAGCCGCAGCTCGCTTGGCCGGCGCTGCCTTGCTGGCCGTCGCCTTGTTGGCCGTCGCCTTGTTGGCCGTCGCCTTGCTGGCCGTCGCCTTGCTGGCCGTCGCCTTGCTGGCCGTCGCCTTGCTGGCCGGTGCTGCCTTGTTGGCCGTCGCCTTGTTGGCCGTCGCCTTGCTAGCCGATGTCGCCTTGTTGGCCGTCGCGGCCTTCCTGGCTGCCGGCTTGGGCAGTTTCTTCGCGCCGCTGATCACCGCCTTGAATTCAGCACCTGCCCGGAAGGCCGGCACCGAGGTCTTCTTCACCCGGACGCTGGCCCCGGTGGCCGGGTTGCGGGCAACCCGAGCGCCACGGTCGCGCTTCTCGAACGAGCCGAAGCCGGTCAGCGCCAGCTTCTCTCCCCTGACCACGACGGTGTAGATCTCATCGAGTACGGCGTCGAGTGCGGTCCCGGCTGCCTTCTTGTCGGAGCCGAGACGAGTCGCCAGCGCCTCTATGAACTGAGCCTTGTTCACGTGTCCTCCCAGGACGCCGGTCAGCCACCGTGGCCGACCTCCACGCCGAACGGTAAGGCGTGGTTGCTCCAGAAACAACGCAATCGGCTTGTGTCGCAAGCACCATCTGAACTTTCGGACGACCAGCCTAGACGTCCATGATCTTTTACTGCTGGGTGATACTCGATCACCGGGACCGCGGCCCTGGCCCGCCGGCGGCCGATCAGGCAGCTGAGTCCGGCACTCGTCCGAGCCGATCGGTGGATGCTCAGCGTGGCAGCGCCACCGGCAGCCATGGCTTACGATCCTCTTCGTAGCGGTCGATCGCCGCGGTGTCGCGCAAGGTCAACCCGATGTCGTCCAAGCCTTCCAGCAAACGCCAGCGGGTGTAGTCGTCCAGTTCGAAACCGTGCACCTCACCCGGCCAGCGAACCTGCCGCTCAGGCAGGTCGATGGTGACCTCGATCTGCGGATCGTCGCTGATGTCATCGAGCAGCCGCTGGACCACCTTCTCCGGCAGGACGACGCTCAGCAGCCCCGCCTTGAGCGAATTGCCCCGGAAGATATCGGCGAACCGTGGCGAGATCACCACTCGGAAGCCGTAGTCCCAGAGCGCCCACACCGCGTGCTCGCGGGAGGACCCGGTGCCGAAATCGGGTCCGGCCACCAGCACCGATGCGCCGGCATAGCGTTGCTGGTTCAGGACGAAGTCTGCCTCGTTGGCACGCCAGGCCTGGAACAGCGCGTCCTGAAAGCCGGTTCGGGTGACCCGCTTGAGAAAGCTGGCCGGGATGATCTGATCGGTGTCCACATTGCTTCGACGCAGCGGCACTGCCCGGCCGGTATGCACGGTGAACTTGTCCATGTCCTTGATTCCCTTACAGGTCGGCGGGGCTGGCCAGGTGGCCGGTGATGGCGGTGGCCGCGGCGACCGGCGGCGACACCAGATGGGTTCGACCGCCCTTGCCCTGCCGTCCTTCGAAGTTCCGGTTCGAGGTCGAGGCGCTGCGCTCACCGACGCCGAGCTGGTCGGGGTTCATTCCCAGGCACATCGAGCAACCGGCTTGCCGCCACCGCGCGCCGGCCGCGATGAACACCGCATCCAGGCCCTCGCGCTCGGCCTGCTCCCGCACCCGCATCGAGCCCGGCACCACCAGCATTCGGACCCCATCGGCGACCTTGCGGCCGCGCAGGACCGCCGCGGTGGCCCGCAGGTCCTCGATCCGGCCGTTGGTGCACGAGCCGACGAACACCGTGTCGACCCGGATCTCGCGCAGCGGGGTTCCGGCCGCCAATCCCATGTAGGAGAGGGCCTTCTCCGCCGACACCCGCTCGGCCTCGTCGGCGAAGCCGGCCGGATCAGGAACGCGGGCCGACAGTGGCGCGCCCTGACCGGGGTTGGTTCCCCAGGTGACGAACGGGCTGATGTCGGCGGCATCCAGGCATAGCTCGGCATCGAATCGCGCGTCCGGATCGGTGGTCAACGTCGACCAGTACCGCACCGCGGCGTCGAACGCCGCGCCGGCCGGCGCGTGCGGCCGTCCTCGCAGGTAGGAGAAGGTGGTCTCGTCCGGTGCGATCATGCCCGCCCGGGCGCCCCACTCGATGCTCATGTTGCACACGGTCATCCGGCCCTCCATGCTCATCTGCCGGAAGACCTCGCCGCGATACTCCACCATGTAACCCTGGCCGCCGCCGGTGCCGGCCCGGGCGATCACCGCCAGGATGACGTCCTTCGGGGTGACTCCGGGCGGCAGCGTTCCGTCGATCGTCACGGCCATCGTCTTGGGCCGGTCCAACGGCAGCGTTTGGGTTGCCAGCACGTGCTCCACCTGGCTGGTGCCGATGCCGAATGCCAGCGCGCCGAACGCGCCATGGGTGGACGTGTGCGAGTCACCGCACACCATCGTCATGCCCGGCTGGGTGATCCCGAGCTGCGGGCCGATCACGTGCACGATGCCTTGCTCGGAATGCCCCATCGGATACAGCGTGATCCCGAACTCCTCGCAGTTGCGCCGGAGCGTCTCGACCTGGATGCGGCTGATCGGGTCGGCGATCGGGGCGAGGATGTCGGTGGTCGGCACGTTGTGGTCCTCGGTCGCCAGCGTCAGATCGGGACGGCGCACCGGCCGCCCGGTCAGCCGCAGGCCGTCGAATGCCTGTGGGCTGGTGACCTCGTGGATGAGGTGCATGTCGATGTAGAGCAGATCCGGCTCCCCGGCCTTGCTGCGCACCAGGTGGCTGTCCCACAGCTTCTCCGCCAGCGTCTTGCCCATCACACCCTGTCCTCTCGCCCGGCACGTCACCGGGCAGATCAATCTTGTTTCTCAGATAGTGGGAACGTAGTATCGAACTATGGGACAGCATAGCGGGATCGGCGTTCTGGACAAGACCGTGGCGATCCTCGCCGCCACCACCAGCGGCCCGGCCGCGCTGGCCGATCTGGTCGAGCGGACGGCGATCCCCCGAGCAACCGCACACCGGCTGGCGGTCGCGCTCGAGGTGCACCGACTGCTCGCACGCGATGCCGAGGGGCGGTTCGTGCCGGGCCCGCGGCTGGCCGAGTTGGCCGCCGCCGCAGCCGATCCACTGCTCGAGCGCGCCGCCGAGGTGCTGGCCTGGGTGCGCGACACCGCCGGCGAGAGCGCTCAGCTGTACCGCCGGGACGGTCTGGAGCGGGTGTGCGTCGCTGCGGCCGAGCGGGCGGCCGGGCTGCGCACCACCGTGCCCCTGGGTGCCCGGCTCCCCCTTACCGCGGGCTCGGGCGCGCAGGTGCTCTGCGCCTGGGAGCCGGCCGAGACGGTCACGCAGGTGCTCGCGCAGGCGGAGTTCACCGAGCGGGTGCTGGCCGAGGTTCGCCGGCGCGGCTGGGCCCAGTCCGTCGGCCAACGGGAGGCAGGGGTGGCCTCGGTATCGGCGCCGGTCTTCGGCAGGGGCCGGCGAGTGGTCGCCGCGGTCTCGATCTCAGGGCCGATCGAGCGTCTGGGGCGCTCTCCGGGCCAGCGGCTCGCGCCGATCCTCACCGCTGCGGCCCAGCGGCTGCAGGCCGCCACCTCCTGACCAGACGCTCCTGGCCCCAAGACGCTCCTGACCCCAAGACGCTCCTGACCCTAGACGCCAAAAGGGGCAGTCGCACAACGCGACTGCCCCTTTCTCACCGGTAACGGTGCCGACGGATCGCCGCCGTCACCGGTGTTGGATCAGCGAACGGCGGACCGCCGGTTTCCGACCGCCTGCCAGATCAGCAGGGCGATGATGGCGCCGATGATCGAGCCGATGATGCCCGACGGCTGGAAGAAGCCCTCGTCCCCGTCCTTGTGGAAGAGCAGGTAACCGAGGAAGCCGCCGATGAACGAGCCGACGATGCCCAGCACGATCGTTGCGACGATGCTCATATCCTGCCGGCCGGGAACCAGCAGCCGGGCGAGGGCGCCGGCGATGAGGCCGATGACGATGAGGGAGATGATCAAACCGAGCATGTAGCGCTCCTTGCGTTGAGTGGACACCGAACGGGCGTCCAGCGGGGATGGGCGACGACGTAACCACTAGGTATGGCAGGTCCCCGCCGGAATGGT
Organism: Jatrophihabitans sp.; assembly: GCF_036388195.1. Taxonomy (GTDB): domain Bacteria; phylum Actinomycetota; class Actinomycetes; order Mycobacteriales; family Jatrophihabitantaceae; genus Jatrophihabitans_A. The sequence continues at coordinate 6,631 of NZ_DASVSG010000008.1, forward strand.
TCCGGCGGGGACGAAAGAAGACGGGTTCAGTCCTTGAAAGCGTCCTTCACCTTTTCACCGGCCTGCTTGAGGTTGCCCTTGGCCTGGTCGGTCTGGCCTTCGGCGCGCAGGTTGTCGTCGCCGGTGGCCTCGCCTGCGTGCTCCTTGGCGGCGCCGCCGAGCTCCTCAGCCTTGTTCTTGGCCTTGTCCAATGCACTCAATGGATTCTCCTCACCATCGACGGGATGCCTACGGCATCACCATTCTTGCAAACGCCCGGGACAGAAGCTCATGGTGGAGCAGTCGCCGGCCGGGTCTGAAGGACCGTCAGGAGAGCACGGTCAGATGTGGAGCCGACGCCAGAGAGTCAGCGGTGGCGGCCTGCGCAAGCCGTTCGAGTCGCTCGTGTGCGAGGCGTTCGGTCAGCTCAGGCAATGCGCCCACCGGCGAGCCCCGCAGGTGCTGGCGGGATTCCCGGACCACCTCGACGATGGCGGTCAGGGACAACCGGTCTTCGTACTCGCGGAACAGGCGCTCCACGATGTCTGCGAAGGATCGGTCGTGATAGTCGGGTTCGCCGTCGGACGAGAGTCGGCTGTCTGGCAGTGCGGTCATACGGACCTCAGTGATCAACCAGAGGCGAGACGGAACCGGCAGCGGCAGCCCTCGAGCCAACACTGGCTCAGCGTGCCCCGCAAGCGACGTCGACCTGCTTTGAACGGGAATCGTTCACGGCTGGCTGTATAGCCGATCTAAGCAGTCTAGCCGTTGGGAGGCCCATGTGGGGGTGAAATTGCCGAATACACGTACGATTTATACTATTAGATATGATTCAGAGTACTTGATCCAACTGCTCACAGCGCCGCCAGGATCGCCTTCGTCACCTCGTCCACAGCCAGGTCGGCGGCCACCTCCTGGAGCACGCCCTCGGCCCGGTAATGATCGATCAACGGCCGGGTTTCGGACTCGAAGAGCCGCAGCCGATCGGTGATCACCGTGCGCGTGTCGTCGCTGCGCCCGGACACCGCTGCCCGCTCCAGCAGCCTCCGCACCAGCAACGGCTCCGGCACGGAGAGGAAGATCACCCGCTCCGGGCCGGCCGCGTGCTCGGCCAGCTTGACGGCCTGCGCGACCGATCTGGGGAATCCGTCCAGGACGTAGCCGCCGGCCTCGGCCGCGGCCAGCACCACCGGCAGCACCAGGTCGAAGACCAGCTCGTCGGGCACCAGGCGGCCGGAATCGAGACAGCCGACGACCTGCCGGCCGAGCTCGGTCTGGGCTCGCACCTCTGCCCGTAGCAGGTCGCCCGAGGCGATGTGCGGCACGCCCACGTGCGCGGCCACCCGCTCGCCCTGGGTTCCCTTGCCCGAGCCGGGCGCGCCCAGCATCATCACCCTCATCGCAGCCTTCCCATCTCTCTGCCCCCGCCGCTACGGCTGGCGCCCGAGCTGGCGCTCGGCCTCGGCGAGCAGCCCGACCACCGACCGGCCCAGCCGCACGTCACACGGATGGCTCGGCGCCGGCAGCTGAGCAGCGGCGGCCAGCTCTCGGGCCGCCGTGGCCAGCGCCTGGCTGGAGTTGCCCTGCGATGCCGGCAACACCGACTGCCCGGCGGCGCCCCAGACCTTCAGGCTGACCTCCGAGGCTGCCGTGGGAGTGTCGATGCTGACCGCGTAGCTGCTGCTGGCCCCGGACTCGTGCGCCAGGATCAGGTGCACCAGGTCCCGCCGCCCGGGGCGGGCAGTGATCTCCACGATGGGACCGAGCGTTCCGGTCAGCATGGCCAGGGCATGCGGGCCGACGTCCCACAGGCCGCCCTTGTCGTGGCGCCAGGGGGTGTCGAACGGGCTGTCCGCGGCGAACGCCGAGCCGAGCCAGAGACCGGCGGCGCCGTCCCAGTCCGAGCGCTGCCCGGTCTGGTCGATCCATTGCCGCTGGATGGCGTCGAAGCGGGCGGTGAAGAACACCACCGAGGCGACGCCTGCCTCGGCCACCGCCTCGGCCAACCGGTCCGCCTCGGCCACCGAGACCGCGATCGGCTTCTCCAGCAGCAGATGCTTGCCGGCTCGGGCCGCCCGTACCGCCAGCTCGGACTGCACCTGCGGCGGCACGGAGAAGGCGACCGCATCCACCGCGTCGAACAGCGCCTCGACCTCGTCGTATCCGGTCGTGCCCAGCTCTGTGGCCAGCGTCGCGGTCTTGGCCCGGTCGCGTCCCCAGATGCCGCTGAGCTCCACCGAGGGCTCGGCGCGCAGACCCGCCGCATGGGTGGTTCTGGCCCAGTAGCCGTTGCCGACCAGCCCCACCCGCATGCTCATCGCCACTCCCGTTCCGGCCTTGTCGCCTCAGCCGCCAGGAGCTCCACTGTGCCATCCGCGGGTGAGCGGTCCGAAGACGGCTGCCGCCCGGTGCCAGACTGGAGCCATGAGCATCTCCAGCGAGCATCCGTTCCTGCCGCCGGAAGCAGACCGCAGCCCGGCGCGGCGGTTCCGCGGCCGGCTGCCCTCGCCGGTGACGGTGTGGACGGCAGGCTCGGCCGGCAACCGGGCCGGGTTGACGGTCAGCTCACTGCTGGTGGCCGACGGCGAGCCCGGCTACGTGTTGGGCGTCCTCGACCCGCTGTCGGACCTGTGGGACACGCTGCGCGACACCGGAGCCGTGGTGGTGAACCTGCTCAACTGGCAGCACCGGCAGCTGGCGGACGCCTTCGGCTACGTCGCGCCGGCCCCGGGCGGCCCATTCCGGCTGGGTGAGTGGATCGACACCGAATGGGGCCCGGCGCTGGCCGATGCCGGCGGCTGGGCTGGCTGCGTGCTCGCCGACCAGCCGCCGGCCGAACTGGGCTGGGGACTGCTGGTCCAGTTGCAGGTGGCGCATACCGTCTTCGGCGAGGATGCCGCGCCGCTGGCGCACCGGCGCGGCCGCTATCTCACGGTCGCGCCGGAGCAGCCGTCCGGCCGCTAGGCCTTCGGCTTGAAGACCGCCAGCAGCGTGCGCCAGGTGCCGTAGCCGATGGTGCTGGTGGCAACCATGCCGTGCGCCTGCTTGAACCGCTTCACCGCCGCCACCGTGGTGGCGTCGTAGCGCCCGGTGACAGGCACCCGCAGGGCCTGCTGGACGGCGCTGATCGGCCTGCCGGCCTGGCCGGGGTAGATCCCGGCACCGGAGTAGGTGACCAGCGACTTCATGACCGCGGAGGAGCCGGCCGGAGCCGTGACCTTCGGGTAGGACGGGCAGCGCTGGGCGTTGAAGCTGGTGTAGTTGCCGCCCCAGTTGAACTCCCGCGTGCGGCACGGACCGTAGTCGGCGGCGGCGAAGGCACGCTTGCTCCAGAAGGATGTCCGGCCCTTGGCGCCGTTCCAGGACAGCGAGAAGTGCATGTGATTGCGGTGGCAGGAGCTGTCCAGGGCTGGCGACGGGGTCTTGGCGCAGCCGTGGTAATCGGACCACGTGCCGTCCCACGAGCCCCAGATCTTGTTGTTCCAGATGACGTATTGGATGCCCATCCGCCGGGCGTTGGCGAACTTGTTGCCGTACTTGTCGGTTGCCATCAAGAACTTGATCACCGCCGCCGCTTGCGCGGCCTGCACCGGGTTGCGCACCGAGTTCATCCAGTCGATGGCGCGCCCGTCATAGTGCTCGCTGCGGTTGCCGTTCGTGCCGCAGGCGTAGGCGCCGGCGTAGCTGGTGTTGGGGTAGGTCGTGACGAGCATCCGGGCCAGCGCCAGCGTGCCGGTGCGGTAGCCGGGCTGGCACGAGACCTGCTCGACGTAGGCGGCCAGCGGCTCGATCGCCACCGGCAGGCCGACGGGGGTGGGCAGGCTGCGTACGGCCGCCGAGCTGGCCGGCGCGGTGGCTACCGCCAAGCCTCCGCCCAGCACCATCGTCAGGGCAAGCGCCATGATCATCCGGACAGGTTTGACGAACGAGGGGGCGAGCAAGGGGTATCGCATCGGCATCTCCACACAGGTAGCCGGGCCGGAACTGTTTTCGGCAGGCGACCTTGCCTATCGGCGGGGGCGAGCGGCACTGAAGGCGGTGGGACGGCTGGGATTGTGGTCAAGTCCGACCAGAGCCACAACATCTAGACACAAAGAAGCCTCCGGAACTGATCCGGAGGCTTCTGACTGGGTAGCCCCGAAGGGATTCGAACCCTCGCTACCGCCGTGAGAGGGCGGCGTCCTAGGCCGCTAGACGACGGGGCCCTAGGTAGAACACGCTAACCAACAACCTGCTGCACAAACCACTCTTCCAGCTTCTGCGCTGGGGTACCAGGACTCGAACCTAGACTAACTGAACCAGAATCAGTTGGGCTGCCAATTACCCCATACCCCACTACCGCCCGTTCGAACCGTCCAACGGGCCGAGACGAGACTCTACCCGACGCCGACCGCGCTGCCGAATTCGACCCGGGTCGGAGGCTGCCGCTAGCTGTGGGCGCTGCGCAGCCTGGCCAGCGTGGTGTCGCGGCCGAGCAGCTCCATCGACTCGAATAGCGGCGGCGACACCTGCCGCCCGGTGACGGCGACCCGCAAGGGGCCGAAGGCGCTGCGCGGTTTGAGCTCCAGCCGCTCGAGCAGCTCTACCCGCAGCGCCTCCTCGATCGCCGGAGTGCTCCAGTTGGTCAGGTTCTCCAGGGCCGAGATGGAGGCCGCCAGCACCGATTGGCCCTGCTCCCCCAGCTGCTTGGCCACCGCGGCTTCGTCCCGGGTGAAGTCCTGATCGGAGACGAACAGGAAGCGCAGCATGTCCGTGCCCTCGCCAAGGGTCTGCACCCGCTCCTGGACCAGCGGCGCGGCGCCGGCGACCAGGGCCAGCTGAGCCTCGCTAGGCTGCTCGCCGATCAAGCCGGCGTGGATGAGGTGCCCCTGCAGCCGCCGCGCGAAGTCGTCGGGGTCCAGCAGCCGGACGTGGGTGGCGTTGATGGCAAGGCACTTCTTGGGGTCGAAGCGTGCCGGGTTCGTGGAGATCCTGCTGCCGTCGAAGGCGGTGACCAGCTCGTCCGGCGAGAAGATGTCGCGGTCCTCAGCGATCGACCAGCCCAGCAACGCCAGGTAGTTGATCAGGCCTTCAGGCAGGTACCCCTCGTCGCGGTAGTGGTACAGCGAGGCCTGCGGATCGCGCTTGGAGAGCTTCTTGTTGCCCTCACCCATCACGTAGGGCAGATGGCCGAACTCCGGCACCAGCTCGGCCACCCCGATGTCGATCAGCGCCCGGTACAGCGCGATCTGCCGGGGCGTCGACGGCAGCAGGTCCTCACCGCGGATCACGTGGGTGATGCGCATCATCGCGTCGTCCACCGGGTTGACCAGGGTGTACAGCGGCTCGCCATTGGCACGGACCACCACGAAGTCGGGCACCGTGCTGGACAGGAACCGGATCTGGCCACGGATCAGGTCGTTCCAGATGATCTCCTCATCGGGCATCCTCAGCCGCAGCACCGGGGCCCTGCCCTCGGCGCGGAAGGCGGCCCGCTGGTCGTCGGTGAGGTCCCGGTCGAAGTTGTCGTAGCCCAGCTTGGGATCCCGGCCGGCGGCTCGATGCCTGGCCTCGGTCTCCTCGACGCTGCTGTAGGACTCGTACAGGTGTCCGGCCTCGACCAGCCGGTCGACCACGTCCCGGTAGATCTGCCCGCGCTCGCTCTGCCGGTACGGGCCGTACGGGCCGCCGACCTCGGGACCCTCGTCCCAGTCCATGCCGAACCACCGCAGGGTGTCCAGCAGCATCTCGTAGGACTCCTGGGTATCCCGAGCGGCGTCGGTGTCCTCGATCCGGAACACGAAGCTGCCGCCGTGGTGACGGGCGAAGGCCCAGTTGAACAAGCAGGTGCGGATCAGTCCGACATGCGGGGTGCCGGTCGGCGAGGGGCAGAACCTGACCCGGATGTCGGATCCGGTGGCCGGGCTCACCGGGCGCGGACCGGGTTGGTGAGCTCGCCGAGCCCGTCGATCGCGATGGTGACGGTGTCGCCGTCGGTGATCCTGCTGACGCCTTCGGGGGTGCCGGTCAGGATCACGTCGCCGGGCACCAGCGTCATCACGTGCGACATGAACGAGACGATGGTGGCGACGTCGAAGATCATGTCGCTGGTGTTGCCGTCCTGCTTGGTCTTGCCGTTCACCAGCGCCCGGATCCGGGCTGCGCTCGGGTCGAAGCTGGTGTCGATCCAGGGCCCGATGGGGCAGAACGAGTCGTAGCTCTTGGCACGGGTGAACTGGACGTCGGCCTTCTGCTGATCGCGGGCGGTGACGTCGTTGGCGCAGGTGTAGCCGAAGACGGCGTCGAGGGCTTGCTCGCGGGGGACGTCCTTGACTACCCGGCCGATCACCAGGGCGAGCTCGGCCTCGTGTTCCACCTGGTCGGAGTCGACCGGGAGCCGGATCACGTCATGGGTGCCGATCACGGAGGTGGACGGCTTGAGGAAGATCAGCGGCCGTTCCGGCACGTCGTTGCCCAGCTCGGCTGCGTGCGCGGCGTAGTTGCGGCCGACCGCGATCACCTTGCTGGGCAGGATCGGCGCCAGCAACCGGACGTCGCCGACCGCGAACCGCTCGCCGGTGAACTCGATGGGGCCCATCGGATGGTCCTTGATGGCGGCAACGGTCAGGGAGTCGAAGGGTGGGTTCGGGCCGGCTGCGGCGGGGGCCTCCACCACTCCCCAGGCGATCCCGCCGGGATGAACAAATCTCGCGATGCGCACGGCCACGAGGTTACCGGCCAGCAGGCGGGGGTTCGGCGGCACGGTTACCGGCGAGTGAGGCGGGGATTCGGTGACGCGGTTACCGGCCAGCGGGGCGGGGGTCCGGCGGGGCGGTTACCGGCGGTTACCGGCGGTTATCGGTCAACTCGGCCCTGGCTGGCCGGAGATCAACTTGCCTGCCCCGCTGCGGCTCGGCGGCACGGCTACCGGTCAGCGGGGCGGGGATTGGCGGAGATGGGCCATGCGGCTATCGGCCGGGGCGCTGGGCTGCGGCCCGGGCGGCAACCGGTTCGATCGGCGGCGCGGGGTATGGCGGATACTCGAAGGGTGAATGACGCGCTGACTACGATTCCGTCGGCCCAGCGGCGGCGGATGGCGCTGATGCTTGCGCCGGTGGGTGTGGTGCTCCTGGTCGCCGGGGTGTTGGTCGCATCGCTGGACGGGGTCGGTTGGATCGTGGCGGGCCTGCTGGTCGCGGTGCTCGCTGTGGCGCTGCTCGCAGTCGCTTGGGGGCTGTGGCGCTCGGTGGCGCTGAGCGAGGCCGCGGCCGCGGAGCGGCAACTGGACGAGGTGCTCGCCGCCGCCGCCCGATCACAGGGCGCAGCATGCGGCGGGGTCGGCCCAGAAGGCAGCTCGACTAGTTCGGAGGGCGCCACCTGCGGCTCAACCGGCCTGGTCTGCGGTTCAAGCAGCGGCCCGGGTGGCTGCGGAGCAGCCTGCTTGACCCGCGCGAACTCACCAGCCGGACGCAGCAACGCAGCTCATTGAGGCTGACCCTCACGAAAGGCCCCCTCACGGAAAGCCGCTCCGCTCGGTGCGGTGATTGCGCCGGGGTACCTGTTCCGGATCGATCCAGGCAGGCGGTATCCAGGCGGGCCGTCCGTCCTGCATCTGACACCTCCAGCCCGCCGTCTCGAAGTTCCGATGATGGCTGTGGCACAGCAGGGTGAGGTTGTCCAGTTCGGTGCTCCCGCCGTCGGCCCAGGCCACGATGTGATGGCGCTGGCACCACTCGGGTGGCTTGTCGCAATCCGGGAAGGAGCAGCCCCGGTCCCGGGCGATGAGGGCGAGCGTCTGCCCCCGGGTCGCTACTCGCTTAGTTCGCCCGTGGCGCAGCACCACGCCCCGGGCATCGCGCAGCAGCAGGCTGATCGCTGCCTCGTCGGCCAGCTGCAGCGCCTGGCTCACGGTGAGCAACTGGCCGAAGCTGGTCTCGGCCCATCCCTCGCGGCTCCCCAGCTGGTCGACCGTCATGCTGATCAGAACCTGGGCCGGCGCTCCGGAATCGAGCAGTTCGGTGCGGCGTACCGCGAGCCCGGCCAGCTCCTCCAGGGCGTCATGCATCCGCTGGCCATAGCTTCGAGCATCCGCGGCCACTGCCGACGTGCGCTCGCCCGTGTCACCAGCCGGCCGGGGCGCCGAGCGTGGAGTCAGCCAGGACTGCAACAGCGCGCCGCAGGCCGGCGTCAGCCGACCGAGTGCCCGGTAACTGCCGTCAGCCTCCGGGATCAGCGCGAAGGACCGGCGCCGCGCGTGCTGCTCATCGGAGCCGAGCACTCCGTCCGGGTTCAGCTGCGCCAGGATTCGCTGGCCGAGAACCCCGAGCTGCCGTGGGCGCAGGTGGGTCGCTGCCGTGACCAGGTGCCGCTCGGCGGCCGAGACATCGGACGGGTCGACCGTACTTGGCAGCTCCTCCAGCGTGGCGGCGATCACCCGGGCATGCTCGGATGACACCACGCCCGCCGCCTGGCCAGCAGCCACGTCGGGCAGCAGTGTGTCGAGTTGCTCGCCGGTGAGCGACCAGCGCGGCCCGCACACCTCTGCTGCGTTCACCCGCTGGTTCGCCTCGTGAGGCGACAGCCGCAGCGCAGCCTGCAGCAGCGCGGAGGTCGACGCCATCACCAGCCGACCGGGCAGGGCACGGCGGCCGAGCTCTGCGACCAGAGCGTGATCGATCACCGCAAGCCGGCGCCTGAGCATCTCGAACTCGCGTAGCTCGGCCAGCAGGTCAGCATCGGTCAGCTTGCCGAACAGATCAGCCGCCACGTCGTCGAGATAGCTCGCCAACTCACCGACGACATCGCGCAACGCCGCGGAGGCCGTGCCGTCAGTGAGCGTGTCCATGCATCCGACATTAGGGGCCGGACCCGACAGAAATCCGGCGAAGGGCCTTGGTTGTGGATAACCGTTAAGCGCAGAGCAGAGGCAGTGCTGGGGGTCAGCCGGCCGAATCCGGCCAACAGTCAGCGCTCGAGCAAGCCGTACCGCACCGCGTCGGCCAGCGCCAGCCAGGACGCCTCGATGATGTTGGGATGCACCCCCACCGTCGTCCACTCGTGCGCCTTGTCCGAGGTCTCGATGAGCACCCGGGTGGTCGCGTCGGTGCCGTGCTTGCCCGGCAGGATGCGCACCTTGTAGTCCGACAGCTCCAGATCGGCGAGCGCGGGAAAGACCTCCTCCAGCGCTGAGCGCAACGCCAGGTCCAGGGCGTTGACCGGCCCGTTGCCCTCGGCGGTGGTGATCATCCGGCGATCACCGGCATGCACCTTGACCGTCGCCTCGGTCATCAGGCTGCCGTCCTCGCCCCGGTCGATGATCACCCGGTAGGACTCCAGGACGAACTGCACGGGCGCGGTCTGCAGCTCGTCGCGGACCAGCAACTCGAACGAGGCGTCCGCGGCCTCATAGGACCATCCCATCGATTCGCGCTCCTTGACCCGGGCCACCACCTTGCTGACCGCGTCCGGCCGGCTGGTGACATCGACGCCCAGCTCGGCTGACTTCAACTCCACCGACGCCCGGCCGGCCATCTCGGTGATCAGGATCCGCTGCCTGTTACCGACCAGCTCCGGATCCAGATGGTTGTAGAGCTCCGGACCCAGCTTGATCGCCGAGGCATGCAGGCCCGCCTTGTGCGCAAAGGCAGAACCGCCGACATAGGGCGCGTGCGAATCCGGCGCCAGGTTGGCGATCTCGGCGATCGCATGCGACACCCGGACGCTTTCGGCGATCGTGCCGGGCGGCAGCACGTCCAGGCCCATCTTGAACACCAGGCCGCCGATCACCGAGAAGATATCGGCATTTCCGGCCCGCTCGCCGTAGCCGTTGGCGGTGCCCTGCACGTGGGTCGCTCCGGCAGCCACCGCCGCGAGGGTGTTGGCCACCGCGCAGCCGGTGTCGTCCTGGGTGTGGATGCCCAGCCGGATGCCGGCCCGCGCCACCACCGCGGACACCACCTCCGAGATCCCCATCGGCAGCATCCCGCCGTTGGTGTCGCACAGCACCCCGACATCGGCGCCGGCGGCTGCCGCGGCATCGAGCACCCGCAACCCGTAGTCGGGGTCGTGGGCGTACCCGTCGAAGAAGTGCTCGCAGTCCACGAAGACTCGCCGGCCGGCCGCCGTCAGGTAGCCGACGGTGTCCGACACCATGGCCAGGTTCTCGTCCCTGCTGGTGCGCAGCGCCCGCTCGACGTGCCAGACGTCGGACTTCGCCACCAAGGTGATGATCGAGGCCCGGCTGTCGAGCAACGCCTGCACCTGCGGATCGTCGGCCACCGCGACCCCTGCCCGGCGAGTCGCCCCGAAGGCCACCAGCGCCGCATGCCGCAGGGGCAGCTGGCCCTCGGCGGCGCGGGCGAAGAACTCGGTGTCCTTGGGAACGGCGCCCGGCCAGCCGCCCTCGATGAAACCCACCCCGAGCGAGTCCAGCAACCGGGCCACCGCGAGCTTGTCGGCTACCGAATAGCTGATGCCCTCTCGCTGGGCGCCGTCGCGCAGGGTGGTGTCGAAGACATGGAAGTCATCGCTCAGCATGGTGGATCTCCGAGTTCTTGGGGCGAAGCTCGATCAGCGCGCTGCGGCGGATGCGATCCGCTCGCCGATCTCACCGGTGCTGCCTGGGCGTTCCGGATTCCGCGAGCTGAGGTCGGCCGCCACCGCGGCCTCGACCCGGTCCGCTGCCTCGCTCTGGCCGAGATGGCTGAGCAGCATGGCGACCGACAGGATGGCCGCCGTCGGATCTGCCTTCGCCTGGCCGGCGATGTCGGGCGCCGAGCCGTGCACCGGCTCGAACATCGACGGGGTGGTCCTGGCCGGATTGACGTTTCCACTGGCCGCCAGGCCGATCCCGCCGGCGATCGCCGCCGCGAGATCGGTGAGGATGTCGCCGAACAGGTTGTCGGTGACGATCACGTCGTACCGGCCCGGATCGGTCACCAGGTAGATGGTCGCCGCGTCGACATGGTGGTAGGCCACCTCGACCTCGGGGTACTCCTCGGCCACCCGGGAGACCGTCCGGAACCACAGATCCCCGGCATGCACCAGCACATTGTTCTTGTGCACCAGGGTCAGGTGCTTGCGGGGACGCCGGCTGGCGCCCTCGAACGCGGCCCGGACGACCCGTTCCACACCGAAGGCGGTGTTGATGCTGACCTCGGTGGCGATCTCGTGCGGGGTGTGCTTGCGCAGCGCGCCGCCGTTGCCGGCATACGGACCCTCGGTGCCCTCGCGGTAGACCACGAAGTCGATCTCGGGACGGCCGGCCAGTGGGGTGCTCACCCCCGGATACAGCTTGGCCGGTCGCAGGTTGACGAAGTGGTCCAGTTCGAACCGCAGTCGCAGCAGCAACCCGCGCTCGAGCACTCCGGACGGCACCGAGGGATCACCGACCGCGCCGAGCAGGATGGCGTCGTGCTGGCGGAGCTCGGCGAGCACCGAATCCGGCAGCGCCTCGCCGGTGCGCCGCCAGAGCAGCGCGCCGAGGTCGTAGCGGGTCTTCTCGACCCCGGGCAGCACCGCATCGAGCACCGTCACGGCCTGCTCGATGACCTCGACGCCGATTCCGTCGCCAGGCACGACCGCCAGCTTCATCCGGTGATCCTCAAGTCGGGCTCCGATCTTCGAGCGCGCGTTGGCCCGCTGGCTCAGCGGGCGGCGCTGCCCTCGTGGTAATCGATGTCGGCGTCGCTGTTCACCCAGCTCATCAGGCCGCGCAGCTTGCGCCCGGTCTCCTCGATCGGATGCTGTTCACCCTGTGCCCGCAACGCCTTGAACTCGACCGCGCCGGCGTCCTGGTCGGCGATGAAGCGCGCCGCGAACGTTCCGTCCTGGATCTCGCGCAGCACCGTCTTCATGTTCTCCTTGACATGCGGGTCGATCACCCGCGGGCCTGAGACGTAGTCGCCGTACTCGGCGGTGTCGGAGATAGACCAGCGCTGCTTGGCGATCCCGCCCTCATACATCAGGTCCACGATCAGCTTCAGCTCGTGCAGGCACTCGAAGTATGCGATCTCCGGCTGGTAGCCGGCCTCGGTGAGCACCTCGAAGCCGTACTGCACGAGTTGGGACGCTCCGCCGCACAGCACCGCCTGCTCACCGAACAGATCCGTTTCGGTCTCTTCGGTGAAGGTGGTCCGGATCGCGCCGGCCCGGGTGCCGCCGATCGCCTTGGCGTAGGACAGCGCCAGGTCGAAGGCCTTGCCGGTGGCGTCCTGCTCCACGGCCACCAGCACCGGCACCCCCTTGCCGTCGACGAACTGCCGGCGAACCAGATGCCCCGGGCCCTTCGGCGCGACCATCGCGACGTCGACGTTGCGCGGCGGCTCGATGTAGCCGAACCGGATGTTGAAACCGTGGCCGAAGAAGATCGCGTCGCCGTCCTGCAGGTAGGGCTCGACCGACTCGGTGTAGAGCGCGCGCTGTTTGTGATCCGGCGCGAGGATCATGATCAGGTCTGCTTCGGCGGCGGCCTCGGCCGGAGTCAGCACCCGCAGGCCCATGTCCTCGGCCCTGCCCCGGCTGGCGGAGCCCTCCGGCAGTCCCACCCGGACGTCGACGCCGGAGTCGCGCAGGCTGAGCGCATGCGCATGGCCCTGGCTGCCGAACCCGAGCACGGCGACCGTGCGGCCCTGCACGATCGACAGGTCGGCGTTGTCGTCGTAGTACATCTCCACGGCCATGGAAGAAGGTCCCTCTCATCTGGGCGGGCCGTCCTGCTGACGGCCGATGCTGAGCGTGTCGTGCTGTAGTGAGTGTGGTCGATCCCGCCCGGTCGCGGTCAGCCGGCTCGGTCCACGGCCCGCAACGCGGCCTGGGACATCGACTTCGGGCCACGGCCGAGGGCCACCATGCCGGACTGGACCATCTCCCGGATCCCGTACGGCTCCATCATCTTCAACACCGCCTCCAACTTCGCCGGCGGGCCGACCACCTCGACCGTGAGCGCCTCGGGGCTGACGTCGACGACCTTGGCGTTGAACAGCTCCACGATGTCCAGCACCGCGCTGCGGTTGGTCTCCTCCGCGCGCACCTTCACCAGCAGCAGCTCGCGCTGCACTGCCTGGCTCGGCTCCAGCTCGACGATCTTGAGCACGTTGATCAGCTTGTTGAGCTGCTTGGTGATCTGCTCCAGGGCATTGCCCTCGGCCGACACCAGGATGGTGATCCGGGAGATCTCCGGGTGCTCGGTGGGCCCGACCGCCAGCGATTCGATGTTGAAACCCCGGCGGCTGAACAGCCCGGACACCCTGGCGAGCACGCCGGGCTTGTTCTCGACCAGCACGGACAGCGTATGGATGCTCATGCCCTGCCTCCTCCCTTCGCGTGAGCGCTCATCGGCCCAGTCGCTGCGCTCGGCGCTCGTGCCTCGCTGCGATGCTCGCTCATGATCAGACTCCGGAGTCGAAGTTGGGGCGGATGCCGCGGGCGGCGATGATCTCGTCGTTGGACGTGCCCGCGGCGACCATCGGCCACACCATGGCGTCCTTGCCCACGGTGAAGTCCACCACCACGGGCTGATCGTCGATCGACATCGCCTTCTCGATGGTCGCGTCGACGTCGGAGGCGGTCTCGCAACGCAGCCCCACGCACCCAAGGGCATCGGCCAGCTTGACGAAGTCCGGTATGCGGGTGCGGATCTCCCCGCTGTGCGCAGGTGTGTGCGTCCCCAGCTCGGTGTTGGAGTAGCGCTGGTCGTAGAACAGCGTCTGCCACTGCCGGACCATTCCGAGGTTGCCGTTGTTGATGACCGCGACCTTGATCGGGATGCCCTCGATCGCGCAGGTCGCCAGCTCCTGATTGGTCATCTGGAAACAGCCGTCCCCGTCGATGGCCCAGACCACCGTGCCGGGCATGCCGACCTTGGCGCCCATGGCCGCCGGCACCGCATAGCCCATAGTCCCCAGACCGCCGGAGTTGAGCCAGGTATAGGGGTTGTCGTAGGAGATGAACTGCGCCGCCCACATCTGGTGCTGCCCCACACCGGCGGTGAACACCGTGTCGGGGCCGGCGATCTTGCCCAGCCGCTCGATCACGTACTGCGGAGCGAGGCTGCCGTCGGCAGGTGTGTCGTACCCGAGCGGATAGGTCTCGCGCCAGCCGTCGACCTCCCGCCACCAGCCGGTCAGGTCGCGGCGGTTGCCCGCGGCGTACTCGGCCTGCAGCGCGGCGAGCAGGTCGCTGATCACCTCACGGGCATCTCCGACGATCGGCACGTCGGCGACCCGGTTCTTGCCGATCTCGGCAGGGTCGATGTCGGCGTGGATGACCGTCGCGTTCGGGGCGAACGAGTCGAGACGGCCGGTCACCCGGTCATCGAAGCGGGTACCCAGCGCGATCAGCAGGTCGGCCTTCTGCAGCGCCGTGACCGCGGCCACCGTGCCGTGCATGCCGGGCATGCCGAGGTGCTGCCGGTGCGAGTCCGGAAATGCCCCGCGCGCCATCAGGGTGGTGACCACGGGTATGCCGGTCAACTCGGCAAGCCGCTTCAGCTCACCGGTCGCCCGGGCCTTGAGCACCCCGCCGCCGACGTAGAGCACGGGACGCTGCGCGGTCGTGATCAGCCTGGCCGCCTCGCGAATCTGCTTTCCGTGCGGCCTCAGCACCGGACGGTAGCCGGGCAGGTCCAGCACCGGTGGCCAGCTGAAGACCGTCTGGCTCTGCAGGACGTCCTTGGGGATGTCGACCAGCACCGGGCCCGGACGCCCCGTGACGGCAAGGTGAAAGGCCTCCGCGATGGTCTGCGGGATCTGCGCGGCATGCTGCACCAGGAAGTTGTGCTTGGTGATCGGCAGGGTGATGCCGCAGATGTCTGCTTCCTGGAAGGCGTCGGTGCCGATCGCGGGGAACGGCACCTGGCCGGTGATGGCCACGATCGGAACCGAATCGAGAAAGGCGTTCGCGATCGGGGTGACCAGGTTCGTGGCGCCCGGGCCGGAGGTCGCCATGCACACGCCGGCCTTTCCGGTGACCTGGGCGTAACCCTCTGCCGCATGCCCGGCGCCCTGCTCGTGGCGGACCAGGATGTGGCGGACTCTCGTGGAGTCGTACAGCGGGTCGTAGGCCGGCAGGATCGCTCCACCGGGAATGCCGAAAACCACCTCGGCGCCGACCTCTTCCAGTGATCGAACCAGCGACTGCGCTCCGGTGGCCTGCTCGGGGGCGGGCGTCCGCGTCATATCGGTTCCTTCCGCGGGCAGATAGCCTGCGCTGCTGGGCGATCGGTACGAACGCCGACTTACTAGGACGTCCAACATCTCGTGATGGCAACAAAAAACCCCTCGTGCTGATGCACGAAGGGTTTGCGCGTCTGCTGCGGGATGGCCGCCGCGGACGCGCTAGTCGATAAGTACGAGGTGCTGCACGTTTCCGACCCTACCCCGGCCAGCACGACCGTTCAAATATTCGGGATGGTAGTCTCACATGATGAGATGAGCGTGATTGGCTGAGCGGGGCTCTGCATCGGAAAGCCATCGCTAGCTGACATTTGCGGCCGAAACCCGGGAATTCATCTCGATTCGTTGCTGACTTTTGGCATTCGGACATGGCACGATTCCCGGCATGCCCGCAGCCCAGGCTCCCACGCTGTGGCTGTCAGCTGCGGCGACGGCGATCAGCGCCGTCGCCGTCGTCGCCATGGCCAGTTCGGAAGGACCCCGGCGGCCGCTGACCTTCGCCGCCGGAATCCTGCTGCCCGACAGCCGTTCCAGCGCCGCGTCCGAGGCCGTTGCTCCCCCCACCCCGGTGCGCCGGCCCACCGCCTCTCGCACCGTGGCGCGGACATCAGCCGCTCCGTCGGCCGGCGTCAGCTCCGCCGGATATCAGCCTCCCGTCATCGAGGTGCACCCCGTCCAGCACACCTCAGCAGCCCCTAGCTCAACGCGCGCTCCGGCGCCGGCCGCGGCGGCATCGTTCTCCGCGACGCCCAAGCCCGCGGTGAGTTCCTCGAGCCCGGCCAACACCCCGCGAACCGGTATTCCGGCCACGCCGAGCACCGGACCGAGCTCCACCGCGCTGGCACAGGCGTTGTTCAGCAACCTGAACACCGCGCGCAAGCAGGCCGGGCTGCCCGCGCTGAGCTGGGACGCCGGTCTGCAGCGCAGCGCCGCCGTTCACAACCAGGCGATGGCCGCGGCCAATCAGTTCGCCTCCCGGGTCGGCGACGAGCCGGCGCTCGGGGTCCGGCAGGCGAACCAGGGCGTGATGGGCAGCTTCGCCGCCGAGAGCTCCGGCTACACCGAGAGCAACGGCATGGCCGGCGCCGTGGCCGTGCAGCAGGAGATGCTCGCCGAGCAGGACGGCCGCCGGGAGAACCTGATGTCCACCGCCGTCAACGCGGTCGGCATCGACGTCCTGTACGACCCGGCGCACGGCCGGTTGTGGGTCACCGAGGACTTCGCGCAGCTTTCCTGAACCCGTCGCTGCAGGCCCTGCGCCCTGCCGTGGTGTTCAGCAGATCGCGCCCTGCGACGCAGAGCCCACCAGCTGGGCGTACTTGCGCAGCACGCCGGTGTTGAATCGCGGCGGCAGCGGCTGCCAGGACGCCCGCCGGCGCTCCAGTTCCGCCTCGTCGACGTGCAGCTCGATGCTCCGGTTGGCGATGTCCACCACGATCCGGTCCCCGTCGGCCACCAGCGCGATCGGGCCGCCCATTGCGGCCTCCGGCGCGACGTGGCCGACGCACAGCCCGGTCGTGCCACCGGAGAACCGCCCGTCGGTCAGCAGCAGCACGTCCCTGCCCAGCCCGGCGCCCTTGATCGCTCCGGTGATCGCCAGCATCTCCCGCATCCCGGGACCGCCCTTGGGGCCCTCCCACCGGATCACCACGACATCGCCGGCCTGCAGGCTGCCCGCCGCCACCGCGTCCATCGCGGCCTGCTCGCGGTCGAAGACCCGCGCGACGCCGTCGAAGACGTCGGTGTCGAACCCGGCGGTCTTGACCACCGCGCCGTCGGGAGCCAGCGAGCCGTGCAGGATGGTGATGCCGCCGGTGCGGTGGATGGGGCTGGACATCGACCGGATCACCTCGCCGTCCGGACCGGGCGGGGCCAGCAGCTGCAGGTTCTCGGCCAGCGTGTGGCCGGTGACGGTCAGGGCGTCGCCGTGCAGCAGGCCGGCATCCAGCAGGGCCCGCATGACGACCGGGATGCCGCCGATCCGGTCGATGTCGGTCATGACGTACCGGCCGAACGGCTTCATGTCCGCCAGGTGCGGCACCTTGTCGCCGATCCGGTTGAAGTCGGCGATGTCCAGCTCGACCTCCGCCTCGTTGGCCAGCGCCAGCAGGTGCAGCACGGCATTGGTGGAGCCACCGAGCGCCATCACGACGGTGATGGCGTTCTCGAAGGCCTGCCTGGTCAGGATCGTCCGGGCGGTGATGCCGGCGTCGACCAGGTGCACGGCGGCCTCGCCGGAACGCTCGGCGTAGGCATCGCGGCGGGAGTCCGGCGCCGGCGGCGCGGCCGAGCCCGGCAGCGACATGCCCAGCGCTTCGGCCGCCGAGGCCATGGTGTTCGCGGTGTACATCCCGCCACAGGCGCCCTCGCCGGGGCAGATCGCCCGCTCGATCTCGTCCAGCTCGTCCCGGGTGATCTTTCCCGCCAGGCAGGCGCCGACCCCTTCGAAGGCGTCGATGATCGTGACGTCATTGCCGTGCAGCTTGCCCGGCAGGGTGGAACCGGCGTACAGGAACACCGCTGCCACGTCGAGCCTCGCGGCCGCCATCAGCATGCCCGGCAGCGACTTGTCACAGCCGGCCAGCAGCACCGCGCCGTCCAACCGCTCGGCGCGGAACACCGTCTCCACCGAATCTGCGATGACCTCGCGCGAGACCAGCGAGTAGTGCATGCCCTCGTGCCCCATCGAGATGCCGTCGGACACCGAGATGGTGGCGAATTCCAGCGGGAACCCGTCGGCGCCGCGCACGCCGACCTTGGCGCGCTTGGCAAGCCGGTCCAGCGACAGGTTGCAGGGGGTGATCTCGTTCCAGGACGAGGCCACCCCGATCTGCGGCTTGCGCCAGTCGTCGTCGCCCATCCCGACCGCGCGCAACATGCCCCGCGAGGCGGCCCGTTCGATGCCGTCAGTGACCGCCCCGGAGTGCGGCTTGCGGTGGCGTGGCTTACTACCGGGCTGATCCGTCGTCACAGCACCTGAGCCTACGACCTAGGCTGGACAACCATGACGGCAACGGGTCGCACCGTGCTGAAGCACTCGGCTTTGGCATACCTGATCGTGGCATTCACCGCGCTGTGCTGCACGGCGGTGGTGCACTCCCCGCCGCTCGCCCTGATCTACCTGGTGCCGCTGGCCGCGGCGGTGTACATCGCCCGGACCGCCACCGTGGTCGACGACGCGGGTGTGCATGCCCGCGCGGTCTTCGGGTCCCAGACCGTCGGCTGGCACGAGCTCGCCGGGCTGCGGCTGGACCGCTCGGGGGCGGTGTACGCCGTCGATTCCTCCGGCAGCCAGCTGAGACTGCCGTGCGTGCGCAGCACCAGGCTGGACCCGCTGATCGCCGCCGGGAACGGCCGGATCCCCGACCCGGCTGGGCGCTACAGTTAAGCCGGGCGCTACGGCGGGCTGGGCGCTACGGCCGGGCTGGGCGCTACGGCGGGCTGGGCGCTACGGCCGGGCTGGGCGCTATGGCCGGGCTGGGCGCTGTGGCGGGCTGGGCGCTGTGGCGGGCTGGGCGCTGTGGGGGCAGCGGCGTCAGGGCTCAGTACAGCCCGGTCACCGTGTTCTGCAGCGGCTCCCCGTTCAGGTAGCGGTGCAGCTGCTGCACCAGCAGCGCCGCGAACCGGTCCCCGAAGCCGAGCACCGAGCCCCCGACATGCGGGGTGAGCAGCAGGTTGGGCGCCGTCCACAGCGGGTGGTCCGACGGCAGCGGTTCCGGGTCGGTGACGTCCACCGCGGCCCGCAGCCGGCCGGAGGTCAGCTCGGCCAGCAGGGCGCCGGTGTCCACCACCGGCCCGCGGGCGGCATTGACCAGCAGCGCCCCGTCCGGCATCGCGGCCAGGAACGCGGCATCGACCATCCCGACCGTCTCGGGGGTCTTGGGCACGATCAGCACCACGGCATCGGCGGACGGCAGCAGATCGGGCAACTCCGCGATCGAGTGCACGCCGTCCCGAGCGGTCCGGGCGACGAAGACGGGATGGGCGTCACAGGCGGTGAGCCGCCGAGCCAGTTGCTGGCCGACATCGCCCGCGCCGACGATCAGCACCCGCTTGCCGGCCAGCTCATCGGTGACCGAGTAGTCCCAGCGGCGCTGCTGGCGGGCCCGCTCGAACCGGGGGAACTCGCGAAAGACCGACAGCAGGGCGGTGAGCGCCCATTCGGCGGTGGACGAGCCGTGCACGCCGCGGGCGTCGCAGAGCTCCACCCCGTCCGGAAGGATCTGCAGCAGGACGTCCACCCCTGCCGTCTGGGCCTGGATCACCCGCAGCTCGGGCATCGCCTCGACGGCCGCCCGATAGACGACCGGGTCGGCGTTGCGGAAGTCCGGAACCCAGACCCGGACGTCGGACAGCTCCTCCGGCGGCGTGTGGGCCGGGTCGTGGATGACCGCCCCGGTGAGCATCTCGATCAGCTCGGGCTGCGGATCTTGCTGCCGCCGGGCCATGGCCAGCCCCCGGTCCCGGACGGCGGTCGAGGGCACGCACAAGGAGATCACGCCTTCAAACTAGCCTGACGCCGATATCGACTCAGACCTCCGATGCCCCTGTTCGCCTCGGAGCAGGCAGACTGGACGGGTGCTGACCCGAACGACGGTGCTGACCCGAACGACGGTGCTGACCCGAACCGCGGTCGCTGCTGCCGCTGTCCTGGCGCTGGCCGTCACCACCGGCTGCAACGGCGGCGCGGCCGGCAGCCCCCCTACCTGGGTGCCCCAGCAGAACTACCAGGGCAACATCGATCCCCGGCCCCAGCTGCCGCGTCCCGGCCTGCCGGCGCCCTCGGAGTCCAACCCACCCGGCGGCTCAGGACCGGCCCCCGGGAACCCGCAGCCCTCCCCCACGACCAGCGGGCCGGCGGCCGATCCCAGCGTGGTGGCCACCAAGTTGAACCAACCGACCGGGCTGGTGGTGTTGCCCGACGGCACCGCGCTGGTGGCCGAGCGCACCACCGGCCGGATCTGGCGGGTGCAGCCGGTGGCGGGCAAGCCCGCCGTCCCGGTCCAGCGGCTGGCCGGGGTGGACGGCAGCGGCGACGGCGGCCTGCTGGACCTCGCGATCTCGCCGACCTTCGGGCAGGACGGGCTGCTCTACGCCTACCTGAGCACGGCCACCGACAACCGGGTCGTGCACTTCTCGCTCGGCTCCACGCCGTCGGTGGTCATCGGGGGCATCCCCAAGGGCCGCACCGGAAATGCCGGCCGGATCGCATTCGATGCCACCGGCGCCCTGCTCACCGGCACCGGGGACGCCGGCCGGCCGGCGTTGGCGGCCTCGCCCACCAGCCTGGCCGGAAAGATCCTGCGCACCAGCGATATCGGCCGGCCGCTGGCGGACAATCCGGTGCCGGGGTCGCGGATCTACGCCCGGGGCCTGCGCAGCGTCAACGGGCTGTGCGTCGACCCCCGGACCGGCCTGCGGATCGCGATCTCGGCAGCGGCTCCCGGAACCGCCCACCCGGTCGACGAGGTCAACGTGATCAAGGCGGGCGCGGACTACGGCTGGCCGGCGGACGGAGCGGCCGCCGTGCCCCCGGTCAAGACGCTGCCAGCGGCCAGCAGCGGGGGCGGCGGCTGCGCGCTGGCGGCGAACCGGCTGCTCGTGGCCACCTCGACCGGAAAGTCGCTGGCGATCAGCGAGGTGGCCCGGCGCAACACCCTGGGCGCCTTCAGCAGCAGCCTGCAGAACAGGTACGGCCGGCTGGCCGGGGTGGTGGCCGGCTCGGACGGGGCGCTGTGGCTGACCACCCGCAACCGGGACGGCCGCGGCAAGCCGATCGCCGATGACGACCGGGTCATCCGGATCTCGCCGTCGGACGGCTCGGCGAGCCCAGTGACCTGACGGGGCTCGACCGGACACGTCGCACCGCGAGGACGTCCGAGCCGGTCGCCGCGAGCTTGGTCGATCGAGCCGGCCGCTACTGCGGCGTTCAGTCGTCCGACTCGTCGCTGCGACGCCTAGTCGCCCGAGCCGGCCGTTGCGACGCCTAGGTGCCCAAGTCTGCGGCGACGCTTAGTCGTCGCCCTCTCCGGCCGCGGCCCGCGCCTCGGCGCCGCTCTCGCCGACATCGCTCTCGTCGGTGCCGGCCACCCGCCCGACGAACTCCGATGACGGGGTCGTCCCGGTGGTGCTGGCCTGATCGGGTGCGTCAGGGTTCTCGACGCCGCCGGTGTCCCTGCTGCCGGCCACGTGGTCGTCGGAGCTGGTATCTGATTCTGCCTTGTCCTTTGCCATGACTTCGAGTCTGCCCGTGCGGCCCTCAGCCTCCAACTCCGGGCCGAAAGACGCTGCCCAAGTTCGCGGATTGCGGTGTTCAGGTCCGGGTGCGCCGCCGGTGGCCTACGCCCGGATGCCAGGACTCGATCACCAGCAGGTCCACCGGCCCGTCGGGCCGGGAGTTGGTGACGTAGGTCAGCGCGGCCTCGGTGATGTCCAGGTGGAAGAACGCCGCCTCGGGGTGCTGCTCGTCCGGCGGCTCGGCCTCGACCAGGACCCCGGCCAGCTTGGCATCGCCCAGCCAGCCGGCCACGTCCGCCGGCGGCTCGAGGGTCGGTGAGTGCACCGCGACCCGCGGATCACGCCGGACATCGGCAAGCTTGACCGAACCGGGCATCATGCCGAGGCTGACCTGGCCGCCGGCGAAGGCCAGCTCGGTGGCGCTGATCCGGGGCGAGCCGTCCCGGCGCACGGTTGCCATCGTCTTGTTGGTCCCGGCGTCGAACCGGGCCTGGACCCGGGCGGCGAAGTCGGGCGCATCACCCATCAGTTCCTGCCAGCTGGCCATGGCCGGCTTTCTACCAGCGGGCGCCGACAACGGGGCGGACGAGCCGGTGGCGCCGGGCGTCGCTCAGCCGGCCGAGTCGCTCAGCCGGCCGAGTCGCTGACCCCGAGCCGCTCCAGCAGGATCGCCTTGACGGTGGCCGCATCGGCCTGGCCGCGGGTCGCCTTCATGACCGAGCCGACCAGCACCCCGACCGCGGGCAGCTTGCCACCCCGCACCTTCTCGGCGACATCGGGGTTGGCAGCGATCGCGGCATCGGCCGCCTCGGTGAGCGCGCTGGTGTCCGACACCACCGCCAATCCCCGGTCGGCGATCACCTGCTCCACGTCGGCGCCGGTTTCCAGCACCGCGTCCACCACCTGGCGGCCCAGCGCGGTAGACAGCGCGCCGGTTCCCACCAGTTCGATGACCTTGGCCACCTGGGCGGGCGTGATGCCCAGCGCCGCCACCTCGACCTCGCGCGCGTTGGCCAGCTGGGCGAGGTAGCCCAGCCACCAGTTGCGCGCCTCGGCGGCCGGGGCGCCCGCGGCGACGGTGTCGGCGAAGGCATCGACGGCCCCGCCGTTGACCAGCGACTGCAGCTCCTCGGCGGTGAGCCCGAGCTCAGAGCGCAGCCGGCTGCGCCGGGCCGCCGGCAGCTCGGGCAGCGACGCCCGGATCTGGGAGATCCAGTCGGCGTCCGGCGCCACCGGAACCAGGTCGGGCTCGGGGAAGTACCGGTAGTCGGTGGCCTCCTCCTTGCTTCGTCCGGACCGGGTCTGGCCGGTGGTCTCCTGGAAGTGCCGGGTCTCCTGCTTGATCCGGCCACCGGCGTCGAGGATGCCGGCCTGCCGGATGATCTCCGAGCGCATCGCCCGCTCGACGCTGCGCAGCGAGTTGACGTTCTTGGTCTCGGTGCGGGTGCCCCACTGCGACGAACCAGCCGGCGACAGCGAGGTGTTGACGTCGCAGCGCAGGCTGCCCTGCTCCATCTTGACGTCGGACACCCCGAGGGTGCGCAGGATGTCGCGCAGCTCGGCCACGTAGGCGCGGGCCACCTCGGGCGCCATCGCGCCGGTGCCCTCGACCGGCTTGGTGACGATCTCCACCAGCGGGATGCCGGCCCGGTTGAAGTCCACCAGCGAGTAGTCCGCGCCATGGATGCGTCCGGTCGCGCCACCGACGTGGGTGTTCTTGCCGGTGTCCTCCTCCATGTGCACCCGCTCGATGCCGATCCGCACGGTCTGGCCGTTCACCTCGATGTCGAGGTGGCCCTCGCCGCAGATCGGCTCGTCGTACTGGGAGATCTGGTAGTTCTTCGGCATGTCGGGGTAGAAGTAGTTCTTGCGGGCGAACCGGCACCACGACGCGATCGTGCAGTTGAGCGCCAGCCCGATCTTGATCGTGTACTCGACGGCGGCCGCGTTCAGGACCGGCAGCGCGCCGGGCATGCCCAGGCACACCGGGCAGGTCTGGGTGTTCGGCTCGGCGCCGAAGACGGTCGAGCACCCGCAGAACATCTTCGAGGCGGTGCCCAGCTCGACATGGGTCTCCAGGCCGAACACCGGCTGGTACCTGGTCAGGACCTCGTCGTAGGCGGTGGTCTCAGCGGTCTGTGTCATCGTGCGGCTCCGTCCGCGCCGGCCCCGACCGAACCGAGTCGCGGCGCGCCTTGGAGGATGTGGCCGTTGGCGGCGACGTAGGCGGCCTCGAAGGCCGCGCCGACCCGGTAGCAGCGGTCATCGGCCATCGCCGGCGCCATGATCTGCAAGCCGACCGGCAGCGCGGGCCCGGTCTCGTCGGACAGCCCGCACGGCACCGAGATCGCCGGTGTGCCGGCCAGCGACGCGGGCAGCGTGCACAGGTCGTTGACGTACATGGCCATCGGATCGGCGACCCGCTCGCCGACGCCGAACGCCACGAACGGCGAGGTCGGCGACACCAGAACGTCGGCCTGCGCGAACGCCCGGGTGAAGTCGCCCGCGATCAGGGTCCGCACCTTCTGCGCCTGGCCGTAGTAGGCGTCGTAGTACCCCGAGGACAGCGCGTAGGTGCCGATCATGATCCGGCGCTTGACCTCGGCGCCGAAGCCCTGCTCGCGGGTCAGCGACATGACCTCCTCGAGCGAGCGGCTGCCGTCGTCACCGGCCCGCAGGCCGTAACGCACCGAATCGAAGCGAGCCAGGTTCGACGACGCCTCGCTCGGGGCGATGAGGTAGTAGGCAGCCAGCGCATAGTCGAAGTGCGGACAGGACACCTCCACGACCTCGGCGCCAAGGGACTGCAGCAGGGTCACCGCCTCGCGGAACGACGCGAGCACGCCGGCCTGGTAACCGCCACCGGCCCCGGTCAACTCGGTGACGATGCCGACCCGCACCCCGGACAGATCCGCCCGGGCGCCCTCGCGCGCCGCGGTGACGACGTCGGGGCCGGGTTGCGGGATGGAGGTCGAGTCCATCGGGTCGTGTCCGGCCAGCACCTGGTGCAGCAGCGCGGTGTCCTCGACCGTCCGGCCGAAGGGACCGGCCTGGTCCAGCGAGGAGGAGAAGGCGATGAGGCCGTACCGGCTGACCGCGCCGTAGGTGGGCTTGTGGCCGACGATGCCGGTGACCGCGGCGGGCTGGCGGATCGAGCCGCCGGTGTCGGTGCCGATCGACAGCGGCGCCTGGAAGGCGGCCACCGCCGCGGACGAGCCGCCGGACGAGCCGCCCGGCACCCGGGACAGGTCCCACGGGTTACGGGTCACCTGGTAGGCGGAGTTCTCGGTGGAGGATCCCATCGCGAACTCGTCCATGTTGGTCTTGCCCATCATTACGATGCCGGCGTCGAGGACCCGGCGGGTGATGGTCGCGTCGTAGGGCGGGATCCAGCCCTGCAGGATCTTCGATCCGGACGTGGTGGGCAGGCCCTTGGTGACGACGACGTCCTTCATGGCCAGCGGGACGCCGGCCAGCGGGCCCAGCGGCTCGCCGGCCTGGCGCCGGTCATCGACCGCCCGGGCCGCCGTCAGCGCGCCCTCGGTATCGACGTGCAGGAAGGCCCGGAGGTCGGCGTCGATGTCGGAGATCCGGTTCAGGTGGGCCTGGGCGACCTCGACCGCGCTGACGTCCCCGGCGGCGATGCTGGCCGCGGTGTCGGCGGCGCTGAGTTCGAAGAGCTCGGTCACTACTCCTCCTCCCCCAGGATCTGCGGAACCCTGATCCGGTCGTCCTCCACGGCGGGGGCGCCGGCCAGCACCGCGTCCCGGGGCAGGCTGGGCGTCA
>NZ_DASVSG010000009.1:0-25678 GCF_036388195.1 Jatrophihabitans sp.
CAGGCCGGTGGGCCCGGCGCCGAAGACCAGCGCCGTGGAGCCCGGCCGTGGGTTCAGCGTCTCGAGCCCGTGCATCGCGCAGGCGGCCGGCTCGGTGAAGACGGCCGTGTCGCGAGCCAGGCCCGCCACACTGAACACGAGCAATTCCGAGACGGTGACGTACTCGGCGAAGAAGCCGGGAAAGTTGCTGCCGAGACCCTTGGAGTTGGAGCACAGGATCAACCGCCCGGACAGGCAATAGTCACAGTAGCCGCAGTAGACATTCGGGTTGACGGTCACCTGCTCCCCCACCTTGAAGCGGGTCACGCCGCTACCCAGCTCGTCGACGGTGCCGACCAGCTCATGGCCGGGAATCAGAGGGAAGACCGCGTTGAAGTCGCCGTGGTGGATATGCAGGTCTGTTCCGCAGACACCGACCTGGTCGACCTTGATCCTGACCTCGCCGGGCCCTGCCGCCGGCGTCGGGATGTCCTTGATCTCGTAACTGCGAGGAGCGTCGTAGACGACGGCCTTCATGGGTTCTCTCTCTCGTGCCTTACAGGGCCGGCGAGGCCGACGGGCTGAGCTGCCGGTGCGCTTCGTCGTCGAAGTCGCGGCAGGAAGGGGTTCGCGCACGGGCGTCGGACCAGGTCGATCCGTTGCTAGCGCGATCAGGCAGCGGCGGTCATCGCGGCGCTCTACGATTGATCGCGTCCGCCGCCAGTCTGTTCTGGCCGGGGAAGCGCGTCGACCATCGATCCATGCGGGCCTGTGAGGTCCGGATCAACCGTGGAAAGCTTGCAATTCGCCGTCGTATTCAATGTTTGTATCAGCGATAATAAACGATGGCGCCGAGCTTGTCACCGGTGTCATACGATCAGTTTTCAACTGTGTGTCACCGGTGTCATCTGACCTGCCGACGACATCTATGAGCTGGCTTGCTCACTAGTGGCAGGGTGTGCCCGGCAATAATCGGCGAAGTGGATTTCGCCCGTGTCGTACCCGGTGACCTCTATGGGTCACCGGGCACAGCCTCGGTGAAAGCTCGCCCGTGCGAGCTATGCGGCCTGACCCAGCCGGGCCGGACGCTTACCGGCGCGCGTCGCTCCACGGCCGAGCCCGGTCGGCCGCCACGTCGACCAAAGCATCGAGGCGGGGCCGCGCGACGGTCTCGAGGAATTGCTGACGATCGGCTCCGGTCAGCGGAAGCACTTCCCGCCACACCGAACGGCCGGCGATGAAACCGGAGGCGCCGCCCTCGTCGAAGGCGATCTTCAGCACCTCGGTGAACTCCGCGAAGGGCACGCCGGCCGACAGCACGGCCCACGGCCGGGTGAGGACCGAGGCAAGGCGGCGACATCCCTCCGGGGAACCCGGGTACTCCAGCTTGAGCAGGTCGATGTCCAGCTCGTTCAGCGCCCGCGCGGCCTCGATGATCGCATCCTCGCGTGCCTTGCCGTGCAGGTCTTCCCCGGGCAGCGGGTACACGAGATTCTCGATGACGGCCGGCACCCCTTCGGCACGGCAGTCCGCGACGACCTCACGGGATACCTCGAGCACCTCCGCGACCAGATCCGGCTCACCAGGGGCCGGAGTGGGCCGATCGGCGCGCAGTTGCACGAAGAACTTCACAGCATCACCGCCCTGGTCCAGGACCCACCGGGCGTTCAGCTCCGGGTCCCGGTGAGTCCGGGGCTCACCGTTGAAGCTGCCCCGCACCGACGGCTCGGCGGCGACCAGCAGGCCGCAGGTCGGCGCCAGCGCACCGGCCTCCATGACGGCCGGGACGCCGTAGGTCGGGTCGAAGAGGATGCCACTCGCGCCCGGAGTGAGCACCCGCGCGACATCGGCCTTCGCCGTGCGCAGGTCCTGGTCGCTGGCATCGAGGCCCGCCGCGGTGAACATGCGTCGCAGGGTGTTGCGTTGATCCATCGCGATGATGGAGAAAACCCGGTTGTCCGCGGCGATGTCGTCGAGGGTCTTGACGGGCCTGGTGATTGCGGCTGTCACGTTATTGCTCCTTGAAGGTGGCTTGCGGTGAGGTTGGTGTCGCGGCTTGCCTCGGCGATGAACTCGCCGAGCCCGATGGACCCGTCCGAGACGGCGTGCATGGCAAGCAGCGCGGCGCCGGTCACCCCTGGCTGGGGAACGGGCGAGAAGGTCAGGTGATCGATCGCCGAGGCCTTGGCGGCGCGGACGCTGGCCATGCGGGTCCAGCCGCCGGATGCGACGGCCCGCCGATGAGGACCGACAACTCCTTCGATGCCGGCCAGCAGCGCCCGGGTCTCCGCGGCGGTATATCGGGTGGCGGCAGCCCACAACACGGCCGGAGTGACGTCGTCGCGAAGGTGGATGACCACGTCATCGCCCGTCAGCCCCGCGCCGGCGACCTCCAGCCCGGAAGGCAGCGCGGTGACGGCGAGACTCGCATGATCGAGGGCGCGGCGGCCCTCGGGCGAGTCGGCTCCCAGCGCGGTCAGGACGCGGCGCAGCAACAGGCCGCCTCGAACACCGGCCAGCACGAGCGTTGCGCCGGGCAGGACGTGCCGGCCCGCCGACCAGCCGGATGCCACCAGGATGCGACGCTGCTGATCGGTCAGGATGCCGGGTATGGAGCGGGCGACCACGTCGGCCGTGCCGCTGGAATTGAACAGCTCGTCCGGTCCGACGGCGCCGCCACCCAGAGCCGCGACGGGATGGTCATGGCCGGCCACGGTCAGCGTGGCCTGGGCGCATTCGGCCGGAACCGCGTCATGGGAAAGGCGGCCGGCGCAGTGACCCGCGGGCAGCTCCGGCGGCAGCAGGCCATCGGGCAGCCCGGCGGCGGTGAATCCGGCCAGCCAGGGCTTGCCGGTGTTCTGATCGATCAGGCCGGTTCGGGATGCCAGCGACGGCTCGCGGACCTGCTCGCCGCCGAGTTGGTGGACGATCCACTCGGGGATGCTGAGCCATCGCGAGCTGGGAGTGATGGCAATGCCGTTGTCACGCAACCACATCAGCTTGGCGATGCTGGCTTGGGAGTTCCAGGGCAGGCCGGTCTTGCCCGCGAACAGCTCGGCAAAGCCCGGAACCGCTGCAGCTAGCCGATCGACCTGCTCCTGACCCCGCCGGTCGAACCACGCCAGGACGGGCGCCGCTGACCGTCCGGCCGCATCGAGCAGGACGCCGCCTTCGGCGAAGCCGGCCACCGCTATCCCCCGGACGCGGACCCGTCCGACGATCAACTCCGCGGCGTGGACCCCTCGGCGGATCAGATCCGTGGCGAGCCTGAGCAGGAGCTCCGGGCTCGTCTCGGTCCGGCCGCCGGGGTGGCTGTGCCACGGTGTCGGAGCATCGACGACCACCAGATCACGATGATCGCCGGTACGCACCAGCGCCTTGGAGGTGGTGGTCCCCATGTCCAGGCCGATAAAGACGTCCGTGCATGAGGTCATGGGCGTTGCTCTCCGGAGCCGCGTTCGATGAGACGTACCGGTAGCTGGATGTGCTCGGCCGCAAGCGCCGGATCGGCGATCCGGGCGAGGAGCCGAGCCGCCGCGGCCCTGCCGACCTCGGCGGCGGAGTGGTCGATCACGGTGACCGCGGGTCGCAGGGTGTCGGCCATCGCGAAGTCGCCGAACCCGACGAGCGCGATGTCGGTGCGTCCCTGCGCGTGCAGGGTGGGCACCACTCCGAGCGAGCAACGGGTCGCGGCGCTGAGTATGGCTGTGGGCGGGTCGGCCAGGTCGAGCAGGGCCGCGGTCGCCGACGCGGCGGAGGCCACGGTGGCGCAGTCGGACCGGATCAGCTGGCTGCTCACGCTCACCCCGTGGCCGGCCAGCGCGTCGCGATAGCCGGCCAAGCGGGCTCGGGACGTCGCGATCGCAGGGGTGTCTCCGACGTAGCCGATCTGCCGATGGCCGTGCGACAGCAGATGGCTGACCGCGGTCGCGGCGGCTCCATGGTCGTCGATGCCGACCAGATCGGTCTCCGGACCGTCAGCGCCGCGGTCGACGAAGACCACCGATGTCGAGGTGCGGGCGAGCCAGGAGTGATCATCCCCGGTCGGCGCGATCAGCAGACCGGCGACCCGTCGCTGCAGCATCCGATCGACGATGCGGCGCTCCGCCGCGCTGTCGCGATGGGTGCTGGCCACCAGGACCGACAGGCCCGCAGTGGTGGCGGCCGTCTCGACCGCTTCGATGAGCGCTGAGAAGAACGGATCGGCGACGGACTCGACGATGAGGCCGATTGTGGCATCCGTGCCCGCGCGCAGGGATCGGGCCATCGCGTCCGGCTGGAACTGCAGTTCCAGCATCGCCTCCTGCACCCGGCGCCGGGTCTCGACAGCCACCCGATGATCGTCATTGAGCACTCGAGATGCCGTGCGCAGGCTTACTCCGGCGGCCTCGGCAACATCACGCAAGATGCTTCTGCCGTTCATCGGGTTCACCACCGGAGGCGTAGAGGGAGTAGGCGCTACGGGTCTTTGCCATCGATGGCATGCCGTCGCCAGAACCACTATGGCATGGTTGTGCCATCGATGGCAAACCTAGGAGATCTGGAGCTGTGTCAACACACTCTCGACTAGATCCGGCACCGCCACAGTGGCGTCCAGGGCAAGGTGCGGGCCTGTCGGCGGATCAAGATCCAAGCTGCCCAGGCTCGATCCCTCGCGGAGCTTGTCGACGTCCCGCAGCGCCGCCCGCGCTCGCATTCGCGCGAGGATGTGGGCCAGGTCCAAGCGCAGCCACACCAGGGTCGGGGCTCCTCCGGCCGCGTCCAGTCGGCGTTCCAGCTCCTGCCACGCGCCCAGCTCGCGCCGCTCGGTGGTGAACGGCGCCACCAGCACGACCGCGAGGCCGCACCGCAGGTTGTCCTCGGCCAGCTGCGCGATGGTTTCGTACCGGGCGCCGCGGGTCAGCGTCGCCAGTCGCGGGTCATCGAGGTCGTGCACGCCGATGAGGGAGCCGACCACCTCCACGAGTGGCCCGGTCGCCACATCCTGGTCGATCAGCACCGCCGGCATCCGCCGGGCCAGCGCGGCCGCCAGAGTGCTCTTGCCGGTTGCCGGGGCACCCGTCACCAGGATCGCCGGCGGGCGGGACGGGGTGCTCATAGCGGGAACCTCAGCCCTGGTCATCCTTCGCGGGTGCGCTCATCGACGTAGTCCTCGGCGGGCAGCCCCCGGGCCAGCGCCGTCGCGAACGTGGGCGCGAGCGGAAGCAGCGGGACGATCGTGGTCTGCAGCGCGTGGTAGACATCGGGCTTGCCGCTCCACACGGTGGCAGCCGGCCGGTTCTGGAAATCCAGCTCGTGCCGCCACGATCCGCCGACCGGATCGAGGAACAGCGCGGCCGCATGGTCCCACCAGAGCCGGTACCAACGCTCGTACTCCGGGTCGCCGGTGACCCTTCCCAGCGCCGCCGCCGCCGCGATGGCCTCGGCGAGGACCCAGTGCAGCCGATTCCGCACGACCGGGGCGCCGTCCCAGTCCACCGTGTAGACGAACCCCGCGGCGCCGTCGACCGCCCAGCCCAGCCGCACCCCGGCGCGGAAGAGCGATTCGGCATCGGGCAGCAGCCATTCGGGGGCTGCTGGTCCCAGCGCCGCGCGCAGGTGCAGCGCCAGCCGCGCCCATTCCATCAGGTGCCCGATGGTGACCCCATACGGACGGAACTGGTGGGAGCGATCCTCGGTGTTGTACGCCGGCAACGCCTGCCAGGACGTGTCGAAATGCTCCGGCAGGCTCCAGCTGTTCGATCGGGCGAACCCGTGCACGACCCGCTCGACCATGCGCAGCGCCCGTTCTCGCCAGATCGACAGGCCGGTGACGTCGGCCGCGGCCAGGAAGGCCTCGACGGCGTGCATATTGGCGTTCACGCCGCGATAGGGATCGAGCGTGCGCCACTCGCTGTCCCACTCGTCGGCGAGCAGGCCGTCCTCCTCGATCCAGAACCGCTCCTCGATAACCGCCAGGGCATCGGTGAGCAGTTGCGCGGCGCCGTCACGGCCCGCCGCAACCGCGCTGGAGGCGGCGAGCACCACGAACGCATGTTCATAGGCGCGCTTGGGCCCTTCGACGGGGGCGCCATCGGGTCCGACCGCGGTGAACCACCCGCCGTGCTCGGCGTCGCGCAACCGTCCCAGCAGCGCCGTGACCCCATGGTCGGCGAGCGGTCCCATCCCTGGTCTGCCGAGCAACTGGCCGAGGGCGAACACGTGGGTCATGCGGCAGGTGATGTAGGTCTGAATGGGTTTGTCCAGCAACGCCAAACCGTTGTCGTCGAGCCAGGCGAAGCCTCCGTCGGGATGTGCCGACCCGGCGGCGAAGTCAAGCAGCCGATCGCACTCAGCTGCCAGCCAGGTGCGATGCGAGGGCAATGCCGCCCATGGCACTCCGGCGATCGAAGGGTTCTCTCCAGACATCTGTGCTCCTCCCCGCGACGAGCCGGCCTGTGATGCGCGTCTGTTCGGCCACCGTAGCTGGACTCGCCCTACCTGATGTCCCGTCGGCAGGCCGGAAGACCCATACGCGGACAGACCATCGTTCACGCACCGGCGGAACGCAGGCGCGAAACCCGACGCCCCCGCACGAGTAAGCTAGTTCATGCCGACCATTGCTCTATAGGCGGGACGACAACATGGAGATCCCCCGGCGAGGACTCGACACCCAAGAGCTTCGGGTGCGCTTGAGCCGTTACACCGACGCCGGGCTTCTCCGTAAGGCCGGCATGCGGCTCGCCGGGGAGCATCCCACCCCCGAGGACCTGGAGTTGCTGCGCCGCCGGAACCTCGGTGTCGCAGGACGAGTCTCCGAGGACGCGATCCGTGCCGTGACCGAATGCGAGCCCATCTGGATCCTGCTTGCCGAGAAGGGGCTTCCCGAGGACTTGACCCTTGCCGAGCTGGACGCCCTCTCCTACGCGCTGCGCGGTGGGCCCGCGGAACCGGACGGGAGGAACCGGGTCGGCGCGTCGCTGCTGTTCACCGATCCGCACAACCTGGCGGCCCTGCGCCAGATCATTCCCGGGGATCTCGAGCCCCATGAGGTCAGCGGCTACCGCTACGCCAGCTTGATGGCACCGGACTTCGGCAGCCCCGAGCCGTTCGTGGTCGCGGTTCACAGCGACCGGCCAGGTGGCGCCAACACCGTGACCGCGACCATGCTGGTAGCGGACACGTTCCTGCGACACGAGCAGGAATTCGGCATCATCTCCGAGGACGCCGCCGAACGTCTCGAGGTGATGGTCCGGATGGATCTGCAAGAGATCATCCGCACCCATCAGCTCTTGCTCGACGCCTGAGACCTCCTGCTCAGTGGGCTGCGGCCGTCGTGTCGCGGTGCAGCGTCCGGGCCAGCGGGGGTTGATCGCTCATTTCGACGCTCGACCGGTGTTGCTCGGCGACCCTGGGCACGTGACTGCCGAGCGTTCCCACCGCGGCGGTGCCCCACGCGACGGCCTCGCGCAGCGCCCGCTCATCGCTTCCGCCGCCAGCGAGAAACCCGGCCAGCAACGCATCGCCGGCCCCGATGGTGCTGCGGGGGTTCGACGCCCGGGCCGAGGCATGCCACACCTGGTCTGCGGAGACCAGCAGGGCGCCGTCCGGACCCAGGCTGACCACCGCCGACCGGGCTCCCCGCTCCAGCAATTCCTGAGCAGCGGCAATGGCATCGCCGAAGGTGCCGATCTGGCGGCCCACCGCCTCCTCCAGCTCGTCGAGGTTCGGCTTGATCACGTCCGGCCCCGCGGCCAGCCCGGCGAGGAACGGTTCTCCGCTGGTATCGAGGGCGAAGCGGCCACCGGCCTGGTGAACCATCTCGCACACAGCCGCGTAGTAGTCGCTGCCGACGCCGCCGGGCAGGCTTCCCGACGCCACCACCCAGTCACCGTTCTGCAGCCGGCCCAGCAGCGCGCCGGTAAGAGACCGCAACTCGGCGTCGCTGAGCACGGGGCCGGTCGCGTTGACCTTCGTCGCCCGGCCGCCGGGCTCGGTGAGGGAGATGTTCACGCGTACCCCGCCGGAAATCGGAACGGCGACGAAGTCCACCCGTTCGGCGAGCAGCAGCGATTCCAGCTGCGTTCCTGCGGGTCCGCCCACGGGCAGGATGGCCACTGATTGCACGCCGTTGTTGGTCAGAGCCCGGCTGACGTTCACCCCTTTGCCGCTGGGCTCTTCGTGCTCTGCGGTGGCCCGGTGGACGCCGCCCGGAGTCAGGTGCGAAACCTCGAGCGTGCGGTCGATGCTGGGATTGGGGGTGAGGGTGATGATCACGTTCGCTCCACGGCGAGCCCGGCCGCTTCCAGGGCTGCGAGTTCAGTCGGGGACAACCCCGTGTCGGTGATGAGGAGATCGATGTCGGCGAGGTCGGCGTGCTTGCACACGCTGAGACGCCCGACCTTGCTGTGGTCAGCGAGCAGCACCCTGCGTTGCGCAGCGTGCAGCATCAGCCGCTTGACCTCGGCCTCCGCGGGATCGGGCGTGGTGAGGCCGCGTCGGGTGGAGATGCCGTTGGTGCCCAAGAAGGCGACGTCGACGTTGATGTCGCCGAGCATTCGGGCGGCCCAGCTGCCGACGGTGGCCAGCGTCTGGCTGCGCAACCGGCCGCCGATCGGAAACACCGTGAGCTGTGGCCGCGCCAGCAGGGTCAGCGCGATGGGCAGCGCGTTCGTGAAGACGGTGAGCTCCCGGTCGTCGGGAAGGAGCGCAGCCAGCCGAGCGGTGGTGGACCCGGCATCGATGATGATCGAGCCTGCTGGCGGGAGGTGGGCCAATGCCGCCTTGGCGATGCGTTGCTTTTCCTCGAGGTAGTCCATGCGGGTGGGCACCGCCGGCTCGTAGCTGAGATCGCCGACCGGCACGGCTCCACCGTGCACCCGCCGCAACAAACCCTGTCGTTCCAGTTGGATGATGTCCTTGCGGACGGTTTCATTCGTCACGCCCAGCTCGCGGGCGATGTCAGCTGCGTCGACCCGACCCGAGGCGCGCAAGGTTCGCATGATCGCCTGCTGCCGTTGGGGTGCGTACGGAACGCGGCTGATACCCGGCTGGCCGGTCATGCCGTCGTCCGGGTCTGGGCATCCTCGATGTCGCGGTACGTGCCCGCCGCCACCCCCGCAAGCATCGCTGCTCCACGCGCGCCGGCCTCGCCCGCCGATGAGTAGGTCAGCTGTCCGAAGGCGCGCCTCTTGATCTCCAGCAGGGCGTGGCTGCGGGCCCACCCGCCGGTGACGATGACCCT
Source organism: Jatrophihabitans sp. (assembly GCF_036388195.1). Classification (GTDB taxonomy): domain Bacteria; phylum Actinomycetota; class Actinomycetes; order Mycobacteriales; family Jatrophihabitantaceae; genus Jatrophihabitans_A. The sequence goes on from NZ_DASVSG010000009.1 coordinate 9,203, forward strand.
GTGGCGAGCGCCGCTGACCGCGGTCATGGCCGCGTCGAGGTCACCGGCCCGTCGGGTGACCTCCTCCAGCGCCGCGCGCCACACCTGGGGCGGGCCGATCCCTTCGGTGATGCCGTCGATTGCGACCGGGTCGTCGCCGGTGATCTGCACACCCGCCGGATCTGCCGCGAGAGCCTGCTGGTCGAGGCCCGGCAGCTCCGACCTGGTCCTGCCCAGAAGAGCCAGTATCCGCTGGAGGACCAGGCCGCCCTGGGTCCCGCCGAGAAGGCACCAGTGATCGGGCAGCGCATGCCACCCGATCGTGATTCCGGCGCCGGTGAGGGCCAAGACCGCATCGGGGTCCAGCCCGGGCAACACCGTCCGGATGAGCGCCTCGGCCGTGCCGCACGAATCCAGCACGTCACCGGCCCGTGCGGCGTGCGCGCCGATGGCGGCGGTCTGATGATCGTGGCCGGCGACCGTGAGCGCTGCGCCGGCCAAGCCGTCGACGCCGGCCGCAGCGGTGACCTGGCCCAGCGCGGCGCCGGCGGTGACCAACGGTGGCAGCAGCGACGGCGAAGCTCCGGACCACTCCAGCGCCTCACCCCACCAGTCGCGCGCTTTCAGGTCGAGCCATCCCGTCCGGGACGCCAGCGACTGCTCGCTGACCTCCGCGCCACCGAGCTGGCGCACGATCCATTCCGCGATCCCGAGGCGTCGCACGGCATGTGCGGCCTGAGCATGGTGTTCGGTGAGCCAGCGGTGCTTGGTCAGGCTCCATTGCGAACGCAATGGCAGGCCGGTCCGGCGCGCGAATCCCTCGGCGCCGAACGTCTCCGCGACCTGACGAACCTGCTCGAGGTCGCGGGTGTCATGCCAGGCGATGACCGGAGCGACCGGTTCACCGCCGCGGTCGAGCAGGACGCCCGACTCCCCCATGCTCGCCACCCCCACGCCGGTGACCTTGCCTGCCGGGGCTTGGGCCAGCGCCTGGGCAACCGCCTGCTTGGCCGACTCGAGGACCGCCTCGGCGTCGGTCTCCATGCCTTGTGCGCTGGCGTGCCACGGGGTTGCTGCCCGGCCGTGCGCCACCTCCGCGCCCTGGCTGGTGATCACCACGGCCTTGCTGGACGTGGTGCCTACGTCCAGCCCGATCAGGTACTCCATGCCACCGCCTTGGGCGCCGCTGCCGGCAGCCAGTTGCTCTAATTGGAAATTCTTGGATCGTTGTGTTTCAGTGGAGATTCGTCAAGAGCCAGCGTTCTGACCGCCTCCCCCGCTGTCCCGAGAGGCGCCCTATATGCCGCGAGTACCCACCCGCCAGATCGTGGAAGCGGCGCGGATGAGTGGCTATGGCGTCGCCGCGTTCAATGTGATCACCCTCGAGCACGCCGAGGCCGTCGTCAGTGGCGCCGAGACGGCCGGCGTTCCGGTGATCCTGCAGGTCAGCGAGAACGCGGTCGCCTACCACGGCGGGCAGGTGTTGCCGCTCGCGGCGGCAGCCGCGGCGATCGCTGATGTTGCTGGCGTCGATGTGTCGCTGCACCTGGATCACGTCGAGGACCAGCAGCTGCTCCACCTCGCCGCGGCTGCGGGGTTCAGCTCGGTGATGTACGACGCTTCGAAGCTGGACTTCGCCGACAACGTGGCCGCCACCCGTGAGGCAGCACGCTGGGGTCACGCCCACGGCCTGTACGTCGAAGCCGAACTCGGAGCGGTCGGCGGCAAGGGCGGCGCGCACACGCCCGGGGTGCGTACCGACCCTGGGGAGGCTGCCCAGTTCGTCGGCGACACCGAGGTCGACGCGCTCGCCGTCGCGGTCGGCAGCTCGCACGCGATGACCGAGCGGACCGCAGCACTGGACTTCGATCTCATCGCCGCGATCGGTGAGGCGGTTTCCGTTCCGCTGGTGCTGCACGGCTCCTCGGGGGTGGCCGATGCCGACCTGCGACGAGCAGTGCGCAGCGGCATCGTGAAGGTCAACATCGGAACCATCCTGAACGTGGCGTTCACCGACGCCGTCCGCCAGAGCCTCGGCGATCCCTCGCTGGTCGACCCGCGCAAGTACTTGGCGCCCGCACGCGCTGGCGTCGCCGACGTCGTGGCTCATCTGGCCGCCGTGGTCTCTCGGCCGGCCTGACTCCCGGCCGGGCCCCAGCCTCCCTCGCACGTATGGTCGAGGGAGGACCGCGACCGGGAGGAGCTGGCGATGACATCAGCGGCTCCGCGCTCGGAGCTCATCGGGGTGCTGAGAAGCAAGTCGTTCTGGTCGGCGTTCCTGATCGGGATCGCCCTGATGGCCGGCGTGGACGAGATCGTGTTCCATCAGCTGCTGGGCTGGCACCACTTCTACGACAAGGCGACCTCCGACGTCGGGCTGCTGTCGGACGGGTTGCTCCATGCGGGCGAGCTGGTCGCCCTGGTGGCCGGCTTCTTCCTGCTGGCCGACGCCCGGCGCAGAGGCGCGTTCTCGACAAGGGCGGCGTGGGCCGGTCTCTTCGTCGGGTCCGGGCTGTTCCAGCTCTGGGACGGGATCATCGACCACAAGGTGCTGGGTGTGCACCAGATTCGGTACGACGTCGAGATCCGGCCGTACGACCTGGCGTGGAACGCCGCCGGACTGGCGCTGCTGGCGGTGGGAGCAGGGCTGACGGTGCTCGCTGCCCGGCGTCCGGCCGGCTGAACGGGTCCAGCACGGTGCCTGAGCATTCTGGCGTGCCCAGCCTGCTGCTGCCGCTGGCCCTGGCCGCGGCGCTCATCCTGGCCGCGGGGGTCTACCTCGCGGCTGCCGCCCGCCCGCGGACCGGGCGGAACCTCTGGCCGGCCCACCGTTCGTTGCTCTGGCTGCTGGGGCTCGCGACGATCGCGGCGGCGGGGCTCGGGCCACTCGCCGATGCGGCGCACGAGCGCTTTCCGGCGCACGTGGCAGCGCACCTGCTGGCCGGGATGTTGGCCCCGTTGCTGATCGTGCTGTCCGCGCCGGGAACCCTGGCCCTGCGCACGCTGGACGTGAGCCGCGCCCGCCGCCTCTCCCGACTGCTCAACAGCGGGTGCCTTCGATTCCTGACGGACCCGGCGCCGGCGGCGGTTCTCAACATCGGTTCGCTGTGGGTGCTCTACGCCACCCCTGCCAGCAGGGTGATGCAAGCGGACGGCCTGCACTACCTGCTGCTGGGGCACTTCTTCGTCGCCGGCTACCTCTTCACCGTGTCGATCATCGGCATCGACCCGGCGCCGCATCGAAGGAGTTTCCAGCTGCGGCTGGCCGTGCTCGTCCTCGCCATCGCCGCTCATTCGATCCTCGCCAAGCACATCGCCGGCCATCCTCCCGCCCGGATGCCGGCCGCGGCGGCGGAGCAAGGCGCGATGCTGATGTACTACGGCGGCGACCTGCTCGAAATCATCCTGGTCGCGCTGTTCTGTGCCCAGTGGTACCGGGCGTCCCGGCCGGCGGCAGCGCAGCTCGACCGGCGCGCCATGACCACCTAGGAGTAGGCGATGGAGAGTTCGGAGGCGCTGTCGCGTCCGATCGGATGGTGGCTGAAGGAAGCCGACGCCCGGCTGGACGCGGCATTCGATCGCCAGCTGGCGGGCCGGGACACCGACCGCCGGGGGTGGCAGGTGCTGGCCAGCCTGGCCAGAGGCCCGGCCTCCCGCGAGGAGATCATCGCCTCCCTCTCCCCCTTCGACCCGCCGGCCACCATCGAAACGGTCCTGGACGGCCTGCGCTCGCTCGGCTGGATCGAGGAGTCCGCCGGGCTGCTGCGGCTGACACCGGACGGTGAACGCGAACGCGCCGAGCTGGCCCCGCTGATCGGCTCGGTCCGCGCCCAGGTGGCCGCGGCGCTCCCCCAGGACGACTACGCCCTGCTGATCGACCTGCTCAGGCGCCTGGTCGCGGCGATATGAGGCGATCCGGGTTAGGGTGAGGAAGCGGTCGCCGGCCCACTGTCGAGCAGCGACATCCCAGGGCTGAGCCTCACGGCCGCTTTCCCTGCAGGGGGGCACATGCGAGCCATGGTGTACCGCGGGCCGTACCGCATCCGGGTCGAGGAAAAAGACATACCCGCCATCGAACATCCCAACGACGCGATCGTGCGGGTGAGCCTTGCGGCCATCTGCGGATCGGATCTGCACCTCTACCACGGCATGATGCCCGACACCCGGGTCGGCATGACGTTCGGGCATGAGTTCATCGGCGTGGTGCACGAGGTCGGGCCCTCGGTGCGCAACCTCAAGCCCGGCGACCGGGTGATGGTGCCCTTCAACGTCTACTGCGGCTCGTGCTTCTTCTGCGCCCGCGGCCTGTACTCCAACTGCCACAACGTGAATCCGAACGCCACAGCGGTCGGGGGCATCTACGGCTACTCCCACACCTGCGGCGGCTACGACGGCGGCCAGTCCGAGTACGTCCGGGTGCCCTTCGCCGACGTCGGGCCCAGCCTCATCCCCGAGTGGATGGATGACGAGGACGCGGTGCTGCTCACTGACGCGCTGGCGACCGGGTACTTCGGAGCCCAGCTCGGCGACATCGCCGAGGGGGACGTGGTAGCGGTGTTCGGCGCGGGACCGGTGGGCCTGTTCGCGGCCAAGTCCGCCTGGCTGATGGGCGCCGGCCGGGTGATCGTCATCGACCACCTGCAGTACCGGCTGGACAAGGCGCAGAGCTTCGCCCACGCCGAGACCTACAACTTCACCGAGTACGGCGACATCGTGGTGGAGATGAAGAAGGCGACCGATCACCTGGGCGCCGATGTCGTCATCGACGCGGTGGGCGCCGAGGCCGACGGCAACCTCCTGCAGCACGTGACCGGTACGAAGCTGAAGTTGCAGGGCGGCTCGCCGATCGCGCTGAACTGGGCGATCGACTCGGTGCGCAAGGGCGGCACCGTCTCGGTGATGGGCGCCTACGGCCCCATCTTCAGCGCGGTGAAGTTCGGGGACGCGGTGAACAAGGGCCTGACGCTGCGGATGAACCAGTGCCCGGTGAAGCGGCAGTGGCCCCGGCTGTTCGAGCACATCCGCAACGGCTACCTCAAGCCCAGCGACATCGTCACCCACCGCATCCCGCTCGAGCACATCGCCGAGGGGTACCACATCTTCTCCGCCAAGCTCGATGACTGCATCAAGCCGCTCATCGTTCCGAACGCCGCGTAGGGAGCAACCATGGTCTACACGCCGGACAAGCCGCCGCTACCGGTCTCGATCGAGGAGCTGCGGGCCACCATTCCGGGATGGGGCGCCGACCTGGACCCCAAGGATCGTCCTTCGGTGCCGCGGGAACGCTTCGATCCCGGCGCGAGCGGCGCGCACTGGGACTTTCCCGAGCGCCAGCCGGAGAAGTGGCCCCGGGAACGGTCGATCGAGCACGCCTCTCTGACACCCGTCTTCGGCACCTCCTGCCCGCCGAAGGGGCTGTCCGGGGTGATCCGCAAGTACGCCTATCGCCGCTACAGCGAGGCACGGGCCGCCCACTGGCTGCTGCTGATCGCCGCCGACCGGGTGGACTCCGTGGAGGCCAGCGTGACGGCGCTGCTGCGCGGCCACCCGGACAACCCGGTGACCGAGACCGGCATCCTGAGCGAGTTCTCCCATCACGGGCTGTCCTCCCGATTCGGCAGGAAGCGCGCGGACGTCAAGCACCAGTGGCTGGATCCCATCATCGTCGGGGGTCCGCAGGTGCTCCGCGGCGTGGTCCTCTACTCCGTGGGCAAGACCGCGATCCGGGGAGTTCGAGGAGCCCAGCGGGCACTCCGAGCCTCTCGGCCCGGACCCGATTCTGCCGGGAGCTGATTCCTGCGCCGGCCTATGGCGCCGCGGTGGCAGGAACCGACCTCGGACCTCAGACCAGGTGAGTGGGGACGACGGCGACCGGGCAGGTCGCGTGGTGCAGGACGGCCTGGCTCACCGATCCCAGCAGCGTCCCGGCCATCGCGTACCGGCCGCGGTTGCCCACCACCAGCAGCTGCGCCGATGCCGACTCGGCCGCCAACGCCGCGCCGGGGTGCTCGCGGACCACGCCGCTCTGCACGGCGACATCGGGGTACTTCTCCTGCCAGCCGGCGAGCGTTTCGGCCAGCCAGGCCTCCGCGCGGGTCGGCGCCGGTGGCTCGAGCCGCCACATCATCGTGGCAAGCAGATCCGGATGCCAGCACAGCACCGCCCGCAGGGGCACCTGCCTCCGGCTGGCGTAGTCGAACCCGAACTCCAGCAGGGTCTGCGACGCCAGCGTCCCGTCCACGCCGACCACGATTGCCGGGTGCTCCTCGGATAGCGCAGCCGGCCCTCGCAGCACGACTGCCGGGCACTCCGCGCGAGCCGCGACCGCGGCGCTGACCGATCCGAGGATGTTGGAGCGCAGGGCCGACCGCTGCCGTGACCCGAGCACAATGAGCGAACCCCACCGGGATTCCTCGATCAGGACGGGCACGGGGCTGCCGTCGACCAGCTGGCCGTCGACCTCGACCTTGGGATCGATGACCGCTGCCTCGATGATCGCTTTCTCGATGACCACCTCCGCCACCTGCCTGACCTGCGCCAGATCAATCGGCGCTTCGGTGTATCTCCCTCGGCCCTGGTAATAGCCGGGCACCGTCCGGTATGCACACAGGAGCCGGACCGGCACCTTGCGGCTGCCGGCCTCCTGGACCGCCCAGCGCACCGCGGCCTCCCCGCCGGACCCGTCAATTCCAACAACAACTGGACGTCGAGCGGTCATGTCAATCCTCCATGGCTAAATACGCTGTCCTATGCATCGTCATCGCTGGCGACGGCCGGTCCCAGAGTCTTTGGTCCTGCGATGACCGCCGGGGCGATAGCGGATCTAGGCTTGCTCGGCGCCTCGGACGCTCCTGCGGGTGATTTCCTTGTTGTAGTCCAGGGCGGCGCGCAGCCAGAAGGCGAAGTCCTCGTCGGCGGCGAGGTCATCGGAGCTGACGATGATCCAGCCCTTGCTCATCTGCCGGCCGCGCATCTCGGCGATCTCCGCGCCCTTGCCGGTCAGCTCGTCCACCCGGGCCGGATCGCAGCGGAGCATCAGGTCGCCACGATGGTTCGCGGTCAGCGCCAGCTTCTCATTGACCAGGAACGACAAACCGCCGAACATGCTCACCTCGCGGACGGCGGGCTCGTCGGCGAGGGCTCCGCGGATCCGATCTGCCAGCTCCTTGCTGTATGCCACGGGTGCGGTGCCTCCTTCGTCCGTCGGACGCAACGGCTGGACGCGACGCCTCATCGCGGGAGTTCCCCCATGCTAGATCCACCGCAACGTTCTGGGCGGCCGACGTCATCTAGGTGGTAACGCATCCCCCACCTGGAGGACCACAATGCTCACCGTCGCACGCACCACCGTCCCGGTCGTTCTCGCTGGCCTGCTGCTCACAGCGTGCGGCGGCAGCAAATCCGCCCCAGCCCCGCTCGGCCCCGAGCCGGCCGACAGGACCCTGATCCGCAAGGCGCCGGACAGCGCGGTGGGGTCGATGGACGGCGGCGCCGGGACGAGCAGCTTCGGGGCGAGCAGCTCGGGGGTGGCCGGAGCGCGGATCGATTCGGTGGCGCCGATGGCGTCGGGGATGAGGCCGGCCGTACCCGTGACAGCCCTGGCGCCCGTGTTGTCAGCGGACACCAACACCATCACGACACGCGGTGTGGGCAAGGCCAGCGGCACCCCGGACACCCTCACGATCATGATCGGAGTGTCCACGCAGGACTCCAGCGCCAAGGCCGCGTTGAACGCCAACAACATCAAGGCCAACGCCCTCATCGAACTGCTGCGCAGCAAGGGCGTCGCCGACAAGGATCTGCGCACCCGCCAGCTGTCGATCAGCCCGACCTACAACGACAAGTCCGGCGTCATCTCCGGATACCAGGTCGACAACGCGGTGCAGGCGACACTGCACAGCATCGCCACCGCCGGCGCCCTGCTCGACGCGGCCGCCGGCGTGGTAGGCAACGCGGTGCGAGTACAGCAGGTCGGTTTCTCGATCGGCGATGACAGCGCGCTGCGTGCCCAGGCCCGCGCCCAAGCGGTCAACCAGGCCAAGGACCAGGCCGCCCAGATCGCGAAGGCGGCCGGTGTCACGCTGGGCCGGATCCGAACCATCACCGAGACGGTCGACGCCGGTTCTCCGATCACCTACGACATGGCTGCCGCCAACGCCTCGGGCGCGTCGGCGCCGTTGCAACCCGGCCAGCAGGAGCTGACCATCGCGATCGACATCGTCTACGAGATGTCCTGAGCGGGACCGGCCTATCCGTCCAGCCGCGCGATCTCCTCGGAGCTGAGCTCCAGCTCGGCCGCCTCGACGGAGTTCCGGATGGTCTCCGGACGCGACGACCCGGGAATCGGCACGACGTGCGGTGACTTCGCCAGCATCCAGGCCAGGCACACCTGGTGCGGGCTGACACCCCGCGAATCCGCGATGTCGGCGAATGCCGAGTGCTGCTCGCCCAGCCCTCCGGCGGCGGAGATCCCGCCGAACGGGCTCCACGGCAGGAAGGCGATCTCCAACTCGTCGCACAGCCGCAACTCCGGCTCGCTGCTGCGGAAGGCCGGTGAGAACTGGTTCTGCACCGACACCAGGCGGCCCCCGAGGATGTCGTTGGCCTGCCGGATCTGCTCCGGATTCGCATTGGAGATCCCGGCCATCCGGATGGTCCCGGCATCCAACAGGTCGCGCAGCGCGCCGATGGATTCGGCGTACGGCACGGACGGGTCCGGACGGTGGAACTGGTACAGCCCGATCGCGTCGACCCGAAGCCGTTTCGCCGAGGCCTGCGCGGCCTGCTTGAGGTACTCCGGCGAGCCGTTGAGCGTCCACGAGCCATCACCCGGACGCAGATGGCCACCCTTGGTGGCGATCAGGACCTCGGAGGTGTCACCGCCGTAGCTGGCGATGCCCCTGGCCAGCAGGTCCTCGTTGTGACCGACCTCGTCGGCATGCAGGTGATAGGCGTCGGCGGTGTCGAAGAAGGTGACGCCGGCCTCGAGGGCGGCGTGGATGGTGTGGATCGAACGGTCCTCGTCCGGCCGGCCTTCGATGGACATCGGCATGCCGCCGAGCCCGATCGCGCTGACCGTGACGTCGCCGATGGTGCGGGTTTTCATGGCACTCCTACAGTGGCGGTCCATGGGTCGACACCCGATCACGGCTGTCGTCGTCGGGCCGCTGTTGGGCCGCTGCCATGGCAGTCTTCATACTCCCACGCCGCCGGTGAGGGACCGCGCGCGGTCAACCCGGCTCACGGCCACCCGGACTGCGGCGCCGAGCAGCGTCGTGACCTCGCCTGCCGTCCGGCTCGGCCGGTCGTTCCACCTGGTCAGCTCGCGTACCCGGACGGTCCGTGCCGCGGGAGAAAGGCAGTGCTCCACCGGCTCGGTCACCGCGAACAACGCCTGCCAGGTCAGGTTCAGCGCCTGGTGGACCGGTCCGCTTCCCGCAGCCGGCACGCCGCCGCCGGCATGCACGATCGCCCCGACCAGGCAGGCGCCGGTCAGCTGCCGTCCGGTGATCTCGGACAGGTTGTGCGCGCCGACGAGGCGCTGGCGACCCTGCTCATCGCGGTAGGCGAACCAGCCGTCCTGGATCCAGCCGGCCTCCACCACCGTGGCCGCGTCGGCGAGCAGCGCGCGGGCCGAATGCAGCTCTGCGAGGCAGACGGCCATCCGATCCTGACGTGCCAGGCGTCTGCGCTCGGCGATCCGGTGGCCGAAGCCGGCCGTGGAGCGGTCGAGGTGGCTCGGGACTGGTGTGGGCGCTAGGACTGACATGGCTACCTCCCTGCCTCCAGCATGCGCCTTGACAGCCACGGGCGGCAGCCCCCTGCGCGGTAGCCGGGGCGGACGGGGCTTCGGGTCCGGGCATCCAGGGTCAGCCCTCAGCCGACCCCAGATCGCCGTTCCGAGATGCAGGGGTCGATGTCAGGGCCGTTCCCGATGCCAAGGAGGCCGCAGTCGGCGATGCTTGCTCTATCGACGTCGCACCCAGCGGCGCGGGCTGACCGGCCACCGTCTGAAGGGAAGAAGACACTCATGGGGTCCATCCACGAAACGTTCCGCCGCAACGGGCTGACCCGCCCGGCCGAAAGGCGCATCCTCGGCGGGGTCTGCGCGGGGCTCGGCCGCCGGCTCGGCCTGGGCCCCTGGCCGGCCCGGCTGCTGTTCCTCCTGGTCCTGTGCATCTTGCCGGGCAGCCAGCTGCTGGTGTATCCGGCGCTCTGGATCGCGATGCCCCAGGACGGCTGGGTGCAGGCCGGCGCCAACGACGCCCATCTGCGTCCCCCCGGCTAGCGACCCGACGACGCCGGCGCGCGCTGAGCTGACACTCCGCGTCGGCGCGCTGACCCGGCGTGCTGCTTGGATTGCCGCGATCGCGATGGTGTGGACGATGTCGTCCCTGCTCAGGAGCGCTTCAACTCCGATCCCAGCACTGCTGCCTGGGTCCGGCGCTGCATGCCCAACTTGGCAAGCAGGGCAGAGACGTAGTTCTTCACCGTCTTCTCGGCCAGGAAGAGACGTTCGCCGATCTGCCGGTTGGTCAGCCCTTCGGCGATGAGGTCGAGGATCTCGCGCTCGCGCTCGGTCAGCCCAGCCAGCCGGGGATCCTGCTGGCTGCCGACCCGCAATCGATGCATCACGCGCTCGGTCACCGACGGATCGAGCAACGACCGGCCAGCCTTGACCTGCCGGATGCCGTCGAGGAGCGAGGATCCGCGGATCTCTTTGAGCAGGTATCCCGACGCGCCGGCCATCACGGCGGCGAACAGCGCGTCGTCGTCATCGTAGGAGGTGAGGATCAGGCAACGAATCTCCGGATGGGAGGATCGGATGTCCCGGCACACATCGACGCCGCTGCCGTCGGGCAGGCGGCCGTCAAGCAGCGCGACATCCGGACGGACGGCAGGTATCCGCCGAAGCGCCTCAGCCACGGTTGCCGCCTCGCCGACCACCTCGATGTCGTCGGTGGCCGACAGCAGGTCCGCGATCCCGCGCCGGACGATCTCATGATCGTCGAGGAGAAAGACCCTGATCGGGGTTGTGCTCACTTCAGTGCTATCTGCCATCTCAGCTGCGTTCCTTCGTGAGGAGTGCTCGTCACCGTCATCGAACCGCCCCGGCGGGCCGCGCGCTCGGTCAGGTTGGCCAATCCGCTGCGCCTGGTGGTGGCGCCGAAGCCGACGCCGTCATCGCTGACCTCCAGGCAGACGGTGGAGAACGAGACATCCAGCGTGACGTCCGCCTTGCTGGCCCGCGCGTGCCGGGCCACGTTGCTCAGCGCCTCCCGCAGCACCGCGGCGAGATCGTCGGCCAGGGCCTCGTCCACCAACGTGTCGACCGGTCCGGTGAAGCGCAGGGCCGGCTCGAATCCCAGCTGGCCGGCCTGTTCGGCCGCCACACCGAGCAGGTCCGCGCGCACCGACGTCGCCGAGGTCGACAGCGCGCCACGCAGGTCGAAGATCGAGGTGCGGATCTGACGGATGGTGACGTCGAGGTCCGTCACGACCTGGCCTAGCTTTGCCGCCGCGGCCGGATCGTCCTGCCGGGCCTGCAGGCTCTGCACGGTCAGCCCGGCGGCGAAGAGTCGCTGGATGACATGGTCGTGCAGGTCCCTGGCGATGCGATCGCGGTCTTCCAGGAGCACCACCCGCTGCTGATCGGCACGCGCATCGGCGAGCTCCAGCGCCACGGCGGCGTGGTTGGCGAAGGTGGTCGCCATCTGCAGGTCGTTCGGCGTGAAGCTGCGCCTGCCGTTCAACCGGGCGACCAGCAACGAGCCTCGTGGCCTGCTCGAACCGGCCAGCGGCAAGGCCATCACCGCGCTCACCGGTACTGCTTCCAGCATGTGCAGCGTGAATGCGTTCTGCCGATCGATGTTGTCGATGAGGATCGGCGCGCCGCTGTCGATCACCGCTCCCGCCACGCTGCGCTCGATGGGATAAGACATCCCGGTCAGCTTGTCGGACGCCAGACCGGTCGCCACCTCCACCATCAGCTCACCCGGCGTGGCTGCCGGCAGCACCACCGTGACCAGATCAGCGTCGGCCAGCTCCTGGACGCTGCGGGCGATCACCCGCAGCGGGTCCTCGCCCGAGTAGGCCAGCAGTTGCTGGGTGACTTCGGCCGAGGCCTGGAGCCATCGCTGACGCTTGCCGGCCTCGTCATACAGGCGCGCATTCTCGATGGCGACCGCAGCCGTGCCGGCTACCGCGGAGATCAACTGCTCGTCGCTGTCGGTGAAGGCGCCGTGCCGGCGGCCGGTCAGGTACAGGTTGCCGAAGACCGAGTCCCGGACCTTGATCGGCACCCCCAGAAAGCTGCCCATCGGCGGGTGGTCGGCAGGAAAGCCGGCCGAACGCGGATCGTCGGCGATCCGGCTGAGCCGAATCGGGCGCGGATCATCGATGAGCGCTCCCAGCAGGCCGTGCCCGCTGGGCAAGGACCCGATCCGGGCCGCCGTCTCATCATCGATGCCCTGGTACACGAATTGCTCCAGCCCGCCGCCGTCCGGGCCTATCACGCCCAGCGCGCCGTACTGGGCGTCCACCAGCTCGCAGGCTGCCCGGACGATCTGCCGGAGCACCACCGGAAGCTCCAGATGACCCATGATCGCGGTGTTGGCCGCCAGCAGGCCGTTCAGCTTGGTCTGCACGTTCCGGACGTCCTGAGCGTGGGTGATGAGTTGATCCAACAGCTCATCCAGCCCGAGCTGCGGCCCGGTGGCCGGAGTTCCGTGTTCGTCAGCCATGGAATCCGCCATCCCCGCCGATAGCCGCCTCGATCACATCGATAGCCGGCTCAATCTAATGGCAACCTTATCCCAGATCGGCAGGCGGCCGGCGTTCCTGGCGGAGCACCTCGACCAGCTTGCGGCGCCGGGAGGCCGGGGTGGCTGGGGCCCGCCCCACCCGCAACAGCACGTGCGGATGGGTGGTCAGGCCAAGCTCCGCGCGCAACAGCGCCCGGGTGCCCGGGACCTCGACCACCTGGGTCAGCAGGCTCATCACGTACCCGGCGCGGGTGACTTCCAGCCAGAGCCGCTCAAGGGCCTCCCCCGACCGGAGCCAGCTCAACGGATCATCGCCCTCGCTCACCAGCAGCAGCAGGCATTGGCTCATCCCTGATCGAGGCGCCGCTCCCAGCCCCGCGCTGCCAGGATCTCCGAAGTCCCGAACGGGCACCTCGTCGGCGGCCGAGTCGGCCTCGAGCGGGAGGGTTGCCGTGGCAACTCCGTCCATCCGCCGCGGGTCATCGGTTACCCAAGCCCGCAATTCGCCGCGGTAGCACGGGTCGGCGTTCTGGATGGCATCCGCACGCTGGCTCAGGACGGCCGTCGCGACCCGATGGGACTGCCCTTCGATGGGGAACAGGTCCGCGCCCTCCTGCCGGGCGGCGCGGATCAGGACGTCGACCAGCTGCGGAGGAACCGGGTCCTCGGCGAAGTGCCGGCGATTGGTTCGCCGCAGCCCCAGCACCGGGTCCAGCGCCGCCAATCCGGCATCGCTGCCCGGCCCACCGGCCAGGACCACCAGCAGCTGCGATGATCTTTCCCCGGGGTATCGCTGCACCTCAGCGACGTATCCGTCGGCCGCGAGTGACACCCTGGCGTTGAAGAGCGCGCAGCCACAGCTGATGATCAGCTGTCGGCTGGTGGGATCCAGTTGCCGCAGTTGACGGCCGAAATCGGCATGGATTCTCAGCGTTCCCGCGCCGATGTCGATGCGCCAAGGCTGGGTGTTGTGCACCGACGGGGCGAGGGTTGCGCGCACCGCGGCACGGCGCAATGCCTCGTCAGAGATGCCCGAGCCGGGTCCGCCGAGCGTGGCAAGGCGGGCGATCGATGTCATGTGGATTGCCTCCTTGCTTCATCGCAACGGCCTAATTCACCGTGCCAGCTGTAGTTGGAGACCCAGCAGAGTCTTAGGTCCTCAGGAGCTGACGCGCGGCCGCCCGCAGGCCGGTGGATGATGCCGGCCACCCGCAGGTAACGTGCAGGAGTGAGTGCCGGCGGCATAAGCCCGAGCGCGACCGGCATGCACGACAGAGAGGCTGGCCATGTCTGAGCAGGGAGCGGCTGCCACCGAAGCCGGGCGTGAGAGCGGTTCGCCACTGGATCCGGACATCGTGCAGGAGGTTGTCGCGGTGGCCAACCGGGCGCCCTCCATCCATAACACCCAGCCGTGGATCTGGACGCTGCATCCGTCGCACCTGTCGTTACGTGCCGATCGTGATCGGCAGCTGCGGGTCGCCGACCCGGACGGGCACTCGTTGCTCATCAGCTGCGGCGCCGCGCTGGCGCTGACCGAGATCGGCCTCAGGGCAGCGGGTTCGGACGTCCAGACGCGGCGGTTGCCCGACCCGGCTGACCCGGACCTGCTGGCCGAGTTCAGAATCGCCGGTCGGCGGCAGCCGGCGGCCCATGACACCGACCTGTTTGCCGCCGCACAGCGACGGCAGAGCGATCGCCGGCCGTTCACGCCGCAGGACATCCCGGCGGAGACCGTGGAGCTGCTGCGCGCCGCCGCGGCCGGCCCCGGTGTTCACGCGGAGTTCCCGGTGCGCTCGGAGCAACGGGTCAACCTGGCGGTCGCAGTGAGCTGGGCCGACCGGACCGAGCAACGGGACCCGGAGTACCTCGCGGAGATGAATCGCTGGTTGCGCGATTCGGACGTGCACGCCGACGGTGTGCCGGCCTCGGCGATACCTCATGTGCCGCCGGGTCAGCCACGGCATACCGATGTGCCGCTGCGGGACTTCGAAGTCGGCGTCTCAGGCCGGCTGCTGATCGAGCGCGACGTCGATGAGCACCCGCTGATCGCGGTGCTGCTGACCGAGTCCGATACCGCGCTGGAGCAGCTGCAGGCCGGTGAGTCCATGATGCGGCTCATGCTGGAGGCCGAGCTGCTCGGCCTGGGAACCTGCCCCTTGAGCCAGGCGGTGGACCTGATCGCCTTCCGTACCCGGGTGAGCACTCTGATGGGCTGGCAGGGCCTGCCGCAGATGATGCTGCGGATCGGGTACCCGGCGCCGGGTGACCTGCAGGCCGCACGTACGCCTCGACGCCCGGTAACCGACATCCTCAAGGTCCTGCCGGCCTGAGGTCAGTCACCTGCGTTGTCGACCAGCAGGTCAGACAGCGCACGACGCCGGGACGACGCGGTCAACGGCGCCTTGCCGACCCGCAGCAGCAGCTGCGGACGGATGGTCAGGTCCAGCTCGAGCCGCAGCCATTCGCGCACATGGGGAATCTCGATCGGTTGGGTGAACAGGCTGGCCACGTAACCCTGCCGGGTGGCTTCCAGCCACACCCGTTCCAGCGCCTCACCCGCCCGCAGCCAGGACAGCTCGTCGTCAGCGGGCGTCGCGAGCAGGAACAGGCACTGATCCAGCCCTGACCTGGTCTCCGCCGGAAGCGAGCCGGCCCCCCGGGTGTCGAAGTCCCGGATCGGGATGTCGTCGTAGGCCTTGCCGGTCACGTGCGGCACAACAATCGCCGACACACCGTCCCTGCGTTCGGGGCTGTCGCTGGTCCAGGCTCGCAGCTCTGCCCGGTAGGCAGGATCAGCGTTCTCGAGCTTGTCGGCCTCCTGACTCAGCCTCGCCACGGCAATCCGGTGGTTCATGCGCTCCACCGGAAAGAGCGTCGCCTGCTCAGCGCGGGCCGAGTCGATCAGCAGCCGCACCACCTCAGCGGGCATCGGCTCATCGGCGTACCGACGCCGGTTGGTCTGCCTGCTGATGATGAAACTATCCAGAGCACCGATCTCGGTTCGGTCTGATGGTATGGCTGACAACATGATCCGTGCTACCAGATCTGGTTGACCCGGGTCGGGAAACCGATCGACCACCGCGTCAAAACCCCGGGACGCCAGGGCCACCCGCGCGTTGAACAGGGCACAGCCGCAGCTGATGAGCAGCTGCCGGCCACTCGGGTCGAGCACCGGCAACCGGCGGCTCCGATCGGCATAGATGTCAAGGCGGTCGGCGGAGAGGACGAAGCGCCAAGGCTGGGTGTTGTGCACCGATGGCGCGAGCAACGCCTGGGCCGCTGCCTTGCGCAGCAGCTCGCTGCGAGTCGTCGTGGGGGTAGCCATGATGTTCTCTCCGCTCAACGAAAGTCTTGTTACTCAAGCCTCGCCCACCGCGCCCGGTCACAGAAGGGCCGAAGGTCACTGGCCTCGCGGCCAACCGCCGCTGCGGTGAACAGCATTGCAGCGCCAGGAAGCCATGGCCCGTGCGAGCCATGGCTTCCTGGTGTGCTGGGCGGTTACAGGGCCCAGCGGTTGCGGTTGACGAAGGGCAGCCGTGCCCACATCTTGCCCAGGCCCCAGGTGTTGCCGGCGTAGGTGGCTGCCAGCACGACCATGACGATGGCGTAGATGAGGTGGTAGTCCACCAGGGGGTTGACCGAGCCGCTCGGTTCGCCGGCGCTGGTGTGCTGGGCCAGCGGGAACTCCGCCAGCCACATGCCGGCCATCATCAGCGCGCCGGCCAGGGCGGTG
>NZ_DASVSG010000010.1:0-28409 GCF_036388195.1 Jatrophihabitans sp.
CACGGCATCTGGCCGTTCATCCAGGCGGCCAGCGAGGCGGCGATGGTCGGCGGGCTGGCCGACTGGTTCGCCGTGACCGCGCTGTTCCGGCACCCGCTGGGCCTGCCGATCCCGCACACCGCGATCATCCCGCGCAAGAAGGACCAGATCGGGGAGAGCCTGGGCGACTTCCTCCGGCAGAACTTCCTGACCCCGGAGGTGGTCGGCCCCCGGCTGCAGGCCGCCCAGATCCCGCGCCGGGTGGGGGAGTGGCTGGCCACCGGCGACCGTCCGGAGAAGCTCTCGCACGAGTTCGGGGTGGCCCTGGCCGGCGCGAACACCGTGCTGGCCGATGAGGACATCCGGGTGGCCATCGAGAACTTCGCCGATGCCCAGCTGCGCCGGCTGCCGGCCGCCCCGGTGGTGGCCAAGGTGCTCGACCTGGCGGTGGAGGGCAACCAGCACCAGGTGCTGATGACCGAGGGGCTGCGGTCGCTGATGCGCTTCCTCGACGACAACCGGGACGTGTTCCGCAAGCGGGTCGCCGACGAGTCCCCGGAGTGGGTGCCGGAGTGGGTGGACGGCAGGGTCTTCACCAAGCTGTTCGCCAGCGTCCAGAACTTCCTGGCCGATGTCGCCGGCGACCCCGAGCACGCGCTGCGCATCCAGTTCGACCAGCGGCTGCGGCAGTACGCGGTGCAGCTGCGCACCGATCCGCAGGCCGCGGCCCACCTGGAGCAGTGGAAGTCCGACCTGCTCGACCACCCGGCGGTGCGCAACGCGCTGGCGTCGCTGTGGGTGCCGCTGAAGAAGGCGGTGCTCGACGCTGCGCTGGACCCGAACTCCGAGCTGCGCCGGGTGGGCGCCTCGGTGATCCGGCAGACCGGCACGGCGCTGCGCGATGACCCGGCGCTGCAGGCCAAGTGCGACCGCTGGCTGCTCGGCGTGATGAGGCACGTGCTGGCCCACTACTCCGGCGAGCTGACCGGGGTGATCACCCACACGGTCTCGCGCTGGGACGCCGACTCGACCGCGCGCCGGCTGGAATTGCAGGTCGGGCGGGACCTGCAGTTCATCCGGATCAACGGCACCGTGGTCGGATCATTGGTGGGGCTTTTCATCTACTCTGCCAGCCGGCTGCTGTGAGGCCAGCTAGCCTTGTAGCGAATCGCTGAGCCAACAGCGGCTCCGTTGGCTGGGAGAGAGCTATTTCTGAGGACGCGAACTTCGGCGCCCCCGCTGGTGGTGAGGCAACCACCGGTTCGGAGCTGGGCCCGGCGACCGAGGCGATGCCGGTGCCCGTCGAAGCCGTGCCTCCACCACCGCCGCAGCCCGGCCAGCCCGGCTGGTTGCTGGGTGGCCGCTACCGGGTGATCGACCGG
The DNA here is from genome assembly GCF_036388195.1 of Jatrophihabitans sp. Classification (GTDB taxonomy): domain Bacteria; phylum Actinomycetota; class Actinomycetes; order Mycobacteriales; family Jatrophihabitantaceae; genus Jatrophihabitans_A. Next base: position 1,362 of record NZ_DASVSG010000010.1, read on the forward strand.
GTCGGCGCCGGCGGCATGGCCGAGGTGTTCCGCGCTCACGACCAGCTGCTGGCCCGCGACGTCGCGGTCAAGGTGTTCCGCGCCCACGCGGACCCGGACGAGGTCACCGGCGGCGTGCAGCGCCAGGAGCTGGAGCTGCAGACGCTGGCCCGGCTCAGCCATCCCAACCTGATCACCCTGTTCGACGGCTCGATCGGCGCCGACGGCGAGCCGGCCTTCCTGGTGATGGAGCTGATCGACGGCCCGAGCCTGGCCGCCCAGATCGCCCAGGCGCCGCTGACCGAGCCGGAGGCCCGCGAGGTCGCCATCCAGATCGCCGGCGCGCTGGCCTACGTCCACTCCCAGCACATGGTGCATCGCGATATCAAGCCCGCCAACATCCTGCTCGGAGCCGACAGCACCACCGGCGAGACCACCGTCCGGGCGCGGCTGTCGGACTTCGGCATCGTCCGGCTGCTGGGCAGCGAGCACCTGACCAGCGCCGACTTCATGGTGGGCACCGCCTCGTACCTGGCCCCGGAACAGGCGCGCGGCGCCGAGGTCGGCCCGGCCGCCGACGTCTACGCCCTCGGCCTGGTGCTGATCGAGGCGCTCACCGGACGGCGCTCCTACGAGGGCCCGGCGCTGGAGGCGGTGCTGGCCCGGCTGGACCGTTCGCCGGAGATCCCGGCCGGCCTGCCGCAGCCGTGGCCGGAGCTGTTGCAGGCGATGACCGCGATGGACCCGGAGCATCGGCCGAGCGCCGCTGAGGTGGCCCGGACGCTGCGCGAGGGCGTCGGGCTGCCGACCCCGATGCTGGCCGCGCCCGGCTCGGGCCTGCTGGCCGGTGACGCGGTGCTGGCGGGCGGCGCCCCGCTGGCGGCCGCGTCCGGACTGGCCGGAACCACGGCGCTGGACGGAACCACGGCGCTGGACGGAACCACGGCGCTGCCGGTCGGCGGAGCTGTGGCCGGCGGAGCGATGGCTGCCGGAGCTGTGGCCGGTGGAGCTGTGGCCGGTGGAGCGATGGCTGCCGGAGCTGTGGCCGGTGGAGCGGTGGCCGGCGAGGCGTTGGCCGACATGGACCTGGCCGATGGCCCCGGGGTGGGCTCGACGCCGTTCCTCCCGGCAGCAGCCTCCGGTCCCGCGGTGGATCCTGAGCTCGCCACCGCCTTCATCCCCGCCGGCCTGCCACCCATGCCGCCGATGGTGGATGAGCAGCACGAGGTGTTCGACGAGCCGGAACGGCGCCGGGCCTGGGGGCGTGGGCCGCTGGTGGGGGCTGCGGCGGCCGCCATTGTCCTGGCCACTGCCCTGACAGCCGGTGGCCTGGCCCTGGTGCGTGACCCGTCGACCAAGAGCCCGGGGACGTTGCCGGGGCAGGCGGTGTCCAGCAGCGCCATCGTGCAACCGTCCGCCAAGCCGACGCGCAGCGCCACCTCGCTGGCCCCGATCGGCTCGGTCCCCAGCTCGGGCGGCGGCAGCTCCAAGCCCAGCCGGTCCGCCAGCAGCTCGCCCACCAAGAGCAGCTCGCCGACCAAGAGCAGCGCGCCCGCGACCAGCAGCACCGCGCCGACCAAGAGCAGCGCGCCCGCGACCAGCAGCGCCGCGCCGACCAGCAGCGCGCCGGCGACGAGCAGCCCGGCGAGCACGTCGACGAGCCCGTCCGGCACCGGCTCGGCCTCCGGTACCGGAACCACCAGCGCGGCGCCGGCCGGCGTCAGCAGCCCGGGGACCGGGACCGGCCAGTCGACCAAGAGCGGCTAGTACCCCTCCGGGATTGGCGGAAAGCGACTAGCGCCGCTGGCCGGCCAGGGGCTGGCGGACCACCGCGTCGACGGCGGCGGGCCTGCGCAGGGCGTGGGCCAGCACCGCCAGCGCGGCCAGCCACACCAGGCAGGCGCCGAGCATGTGAAAGCCGACCAGCACCGCCGGGACGTGCGTGAAGTACTGCACGTACCCGATCAGGCCCTGGGCCAGCTCCACGGCGAGGAGCAGCCAGGCTGCCCGGCGCAACCGGTCCGGGGCGCCAGCGGCCCGGGCCAGCACCGCGAAGCCGAGGCTCACCCCGATCAGCAGCATCACCACGTCGGCGTGCAGCTGGGACACCGAGCCCGGGTCGAACGCGATCCGGCGGGTGGCGGCGCCCTCATCGCCGGCATGCGGGCCGCTGCCGGTCACCACCGTGCCGATCGCCAGCACCGCCGCGGTGAGCGCCAGGATCGTCCAGGCCGTGGCCCGCAGGCTGCCTTCGGCGGCTCGGCGGCCACCACCCGCAGCCGCGCGGCCCTCGTCCACGCCAACCGTGTGGTTATCGCCCAGGGCAGCCGGAGGCTCGCGCAGCCGCCACCACAGCGCGAACGCCGCCGCGATGATCAGCATCGACAGCAGGAAGTGCGCGGCCACCGTCCAGGGATTGAGGTGGGTCAGCACCGTGATGCCGCCCAGCACCGCCTGGGCGGGGATGCTCGCCGCCACCAGCGCCGCGAGCCTGATCTGCCGGCGGGCCAGCACCGCGACCACCAGGGTCGCCAGCACCACCGCGACGAGCACGAAAGTGAGCTGCCGGTTGGCGAACTCGATGATCCCGTGGACGGCGTACTCCCGGGTCGGGGTCAGCGAGGCCTCGGTGCAGGACGGCCAGGTCGGGCAGCCCAGCCCCGACCCGGTCAGCCGCACCGCTCCACCGGTCACCACGATCACCACGTTGGCGATCACCGACGCGAGCGCCAGCCGGCGCAGGGTGGCCGGCCGGCGTAGCCAGCGGGCGTCGGTCACTCCCACTTGAACCACCTCGCCGCGGCCGGCAACGCCACCGCCGCCCAGACCAGCAACGTCACGGCCGGCCGCACCGGCAGCCCCGCGTTGTGCTGGAGCACCTGGTGCAGGCCGTCGGACAGCGCCGCCGACGGCAGGTAGCGCAGCACGTCCACGGCAGCCTGGGGGTAGCGCGACAGCGGCACGGCGATGCCGCCGGCGAACAGCAGCACCAGCCAGATCAGGTTCGCCGACGCCAGCGTGATCTCGGCCCGGACGGCGCCGGCCAGCAGCAGGCCCAGGGCGCCGAAGGCGAAGGTGCCCAGCACGATCAGCGCCGCCGCCGACACCGCGCCGCCGCTTGGCCGCCAACCCAGCACCAGGCCGAACAGGCAGATCAGGACGGCCTGCAGCACCTGCAGGATCAACACCGCGCAGGTCTTGCCGAGCAGCAGCACCCGGCGCGACAGCGCGGTGGCGCCCAGCCGCTTGAGCACCGCGTACTTGCGCTCGAAGCCGGTGCCGATGGCCAGGCCGGTGAACGAGGCGCTCATCACCGCCAGCGCGAGCACCGAGGGCACCACGAAGTCGATCCGGCGCGGGACGTCCAGGGAGTACAGCAGCGGCAGGTTGAAGAAGAACTCCAGCAGCAGCGGGATCACCAGGGTGAGGCCGACCTGCTCGCCGTTGCGCAGCAGCAGCCGCAGCTCCATCCGGGTCTGGGCGGCCAGCATCCGGGCAGCCGGCGCGGCGCCCGGAGCCGGCGCGAAGGTGGTGATCACCGGGCAGTCCGCGGCAGGGTGAGGGCGAGGAAGACGTCCTCCAGGCTGCGCCGCTCCACGCTGAGCCCCTCGGCCAGCACGTCACGGGCGGCACACCAGGACGTGATGCCGGCCAGCAGCGCGGGGGTGACCTCACCCGACACCAGGTACCGCCCGGCGGCCGGCTCGCTGACCAGGGCGCCGGCCGGCAGCGCGGCCTGCAGCTCCGCGATCGGCAGCCCGGCCGGCGCCCGGAAGCGGACCTGGCCCGCCGACCCGGCCTGGGTCAGCTCGGCCGGGCTGCCCTCGGCGACGATCCGGCCGGCATGCAGCATCACCACGTGGTCGGCCAGCTCCTCGGCCTCGTCCAGGTAGTGGGTGCTGAGCACGATGCTGACGCCGTCCCGGCGCAACCGGCGGATCAGCTCCCAGGCGACCCGCCGGGCTTGCGGGTCCATCCCCGCGGTCGGCTCGTCCAGGAACAGCAGCTCCGGACGGGATACCAGCGCCATCGCCAGCGACAGCCGCTGCTGCTGGCCGCCGGACAGCCGCTTGACCGGGGTGCTCGCCACCTCGGCCAGCCCGACCTCGGCGAGCAGGTCGGCGGCGTCGAGCGGATGGGCGGCATAGCTGGCGAACAGCTGCAGCAGCTCCAGGGCGCGGGCCCCGGTGTAGCCGCCGACGCCGCCCTGCAGCATCACCCCGACCTTGGGACGCAACTGCCTGCTGTCGGTGGCCGGGTCCAGTCCGAGCACCCGGACCCGGCCGCTGTCGGCGCGCCGGAACCCCTCGCAGATCTCGATGGTGGTGGTCTTGCCCGCCCCGTTGGTGCCCAGCAGCGCCAGCAGCTGGCCGCGGGGCACGGTCAGCGAGATGCCGTCCACCGCGGGCCGGCCGGCATAGCGCTTGACAAGATCGGTGATCTCGACGGCAGCGGCGGCGGGCACCGGTCAAGTCTAGGTAGTGCGCGGGGCGTCGGCGCACACCCCGGCCGCGGACGTGAACCGGGGCAGCGCCAAGACCAGTACGCGCAGCCCTCAGGTCAGTCGATGGCCTTCACCGAGCTGCCGTAGGTGTCGACGTAGTCCTGCCCCGACAGTTTCTGGACCGCCTCCCGGATGGTCTCGGCCACCTCGCGCAGCTTCCGGGACGAGCGCTCGTCCTCGGCGCGGCCGGAGAAGTCCAGCGCCGGGCCGTAGTGCACCTCCACCGGCGCGCGGTACCAGTGCCGGTCGCCCTCGCTCAGCACCTTGTCGGTGCCGACCAGGCCCACCGGGATCACCGGGGCGCCCGAGCGCAGCGCGAGCCGAGCCACCCCGGTGCGGAACTTGTGCAGCCGGCCGTCCGGGGACCGGGTGCCCTCGGGGTAGATGCCCAGCGCCTTGTCCTGGGCCAGCAGCTCCACGCCGACGTCGATGGTGTTGGCCGCCGCCCGGGGGTTGTCCCGGTCCACCGGCACGTGCCCGAACTCGCGGAAGCTCCAGGCGGTGATCCGGCCCCGCAGCCCCGCCCCCTGGAAGTACTCGGCCTTGGCGAAGTACAGCACCTGCCGGCCGGCGGTGATCGGGGTGAACACCTCATCGGCCGCGGACAGGTGGTTGCCGGCGATGATCGCGGGCCCGGTGCGCGGCACGTACTGCTGGCCGGTCGCCTGCGGCCTGAAGTAGGCGCGCACCAGCGGCGAAACCAGAAGCTCGGCGGCGCGGTACAGCACCCCGCGAACCTACCGCCTCGGCTCGGCGCGCCGGATGCCCCATGCCCCCTGCCGCACACCCGACGCCAGGGCGGTCCAGCGTCGGGACGCACGTCCGGAATGACCCTGTCTGCGACGATCGAACCGGCCCGGGCGAGCATCATGAGAGCAACGCCACGCGACACCACGGCCGCTGGAAGGCCCCGGGCTGGGATCAGCTCGGGAAATACGTCATACTTATCTTGTGAAATTCACGGGCACCAGCACGGCTCCGGCTCCCGCCGCCGCAGCGGCGCCCGACGCTGCCCGCCCGACCAGCATGGCCGGCACCGCCGAGGGCCGCACCCGTGACGCGGTGACCCGGCTGGTGCAGGAGTCCGGCCCGTTGACCGCCGCGGCGCTGGCCGAGCGGCTGCAGCTGTCCGCCGCTGCCGTCCGCCGGCACCTGGACGCCCTGGTGGTCGACGGCATCTTCGTCGAGGTGCAGCCCCGCGCCTCCAGCCTGCGCCCGCGCGGCCGGGGCCGGCCGGCCCGGGCCTACGCCCTCACCGACGCCGGCCGGGCCAGCTTCGGGCACGCCTATGACGATCTCGCCTCGACGGCGCTGCGCTACCTGCGCGACACCGGCGGCGAGGCCGCGGTGGTGGCCTTCGCCGAGCACCGCGCGAGCACCCTGTTCGACCGGATCAATGCCCAGCTCGCCACGCCGGAGCTCGCCGGGGTCGACCCCCGCCAGAAGGCCGGCCTGGTCGCCGCGGCGCTGACGGCCGAGGGTTATGCCGCCAACGTCGTCCCGGCCGGCAATGCCGGGCAGGGCAGCCAGCTCTGCCAGCACCACTGCCCGGTGGCGCATGTGGCCGCGGAGTTCCCGCAGCTGTGCGAGGCCGAGACCCGGGCGCTGGCCTCGACGCTCGGCGCGAATGTGCAGCGGCTGGCCACCATCGCCCACGGCGACGGCGTCTGCACCACCCACGTCTCACCCGCCGGCCCGCTCGGGCCCGGCGGCGCCCGCACCACCACGCAGGCAGGCACCACGCAAGCAGGCACGACCACGCAAGCAGGCACGACCAGGCAAGCACGCACCATCACAGACGCGGAAGTCCCGAACCGGGAGGCACATACATGACCACAGCAGCTGAGCGCACCCTTCTCCAGGGCGAGCAGATCGAGGCGCTGTCGACATACAAGTTCGGCTGGTCGGACACCGACGTGGCCGGCTCCACCGCCCGGCGGGGCCTGAACTCCGACGTCGTGCGCAACATCTCAGCGCTGAAGAACGAGCCTGCCTGGATGCTGGAGCGCCGGCTCAAGGCACTGGAGATCTTCCGCAAGAAGCCGATGCCGAACTGGGGCTCGGACCTGTCGGGCATCGACTTCGAGAACATCAAGTACTTCGTGCGCTCGACCGAGAAGCAGGCCGCGTCCTGGGACGACCTGCCGGCCGAGATCAAGAACACCTACGACAAGCTGGGCATCCCCGAGGCGGAGAAGCAGCGGCTGGTCTCCGGCGTCGCGGCGCAGTACGAGTCCGAGGTGGTCTACCACAAGATCCGCGAGGACCTGGAGGCCCAGGGCGTGCTGTTCCTGGACACCGACACCGCGCTGCGCGAGCACGAGGAGCTGTTCAAGGAGTACTTCGGCACCGTCATCCCGTCCGGTGACAACAAGTTCGCGGCGCTCAACACCGCGGTGTGGTCCGGCGGCTCGTTCATCTACGTCCCCAAGGGCGTGCACGTCGACATCCCGCTGCAGGCGTACTTCCGGATCAACACCGAGAACATGGGCCAGTTCGAGCGGACCCTGATGATCATCGACGAGGGCGCCTACGTGCACTACGTCGAGGGCTGCACCGCGCCGATCTACTCCTCCGACTCGCTGCACTCGGCCGTCGTGGAGATCATCGTCAAGAAGGGTGGCCGGTGCCGCTACACCACCATCCAGAACTGGTCGAACAACGTCTACAACCTGGTCACCAAGCGCGCCGTGGCGCAGGAGGCCGCGACCATGGAGTGGGTCGACGGCAACATCGGCTCGAAGGTCACCATGAAGTACCCGGCCGTCTGGATGACCGGTGAGCACGCCAAGGGCGAGGTGCTCTCGATCGCCTTCGCCGGCGAGGGCCAGCACCAGGACGCCGGCGCCAAGATGGTGCACGCCGCCCCGCACACCTCCTCGACGATCATCTCCAAGTCGGTGGCCCGCGGCGGTGGCCGCACCTCCTACCGCGGCCTGGTGCAGGTCGAGCCCGGCGCACACCACAGCCGGTCCACGGTCAAGTGCGACGCGCTGCTGGTCGACACCATCAGCCGGTCCGACACCTACCCCTACGTCGACGTCCGCGAGGACGACGTGTCGATGGGCCACGAGGCCACCGTGTCCAAGGTCAGCGACGACCAGCTGTTCTACCTGATGAGCCGCGGCCTGTCCGAGGACGAGGCGATGGCGATGATCGTGCGCGGCTTCGTCGAGCCGATCGCCCGCGAGCTGCCGATGGAGTACGCCCTGGAGCTGAACCGGCTCATCGAACTGCAGATGGAAGGCGCGGTCGGCTAACAAGTGACTCTCACCAACACCGACACCCCGGCAGGCGACGCGCTCGCCGGCGAACACGCCCACGGCGGTCCCGGCAAGACCGGGTCGCCGGCCGAGCGGTTCACCTCCCGCAACCCCGACGACTTCGGCGTGCCCACCGGCCGGGAGGAGGACTGGCGGTTCAGCCCGCTGCGCAAGCTGCGCCCGCTGTTCCAGCCGTTCGTCTCCGCCGATTCCTTCCGCTTCGAGACCGAGCTGCCGGCCGGCGTCACGCTGCGCGCGGTGGGACGTGACCACGAGCTGTTCGGCGCGGCGCTGACCCCGGCCGACCGGGTCAGCGCGCTGGCCGCGGCCAACGTCGCGCAGGTCGTGCTGGTCACCATCGCGGCCGAGGCGCAGCTGTCCGAACCGGTCGTGCTGCGCTCGATCGGCAAGCCGGGGCTGAACTACGGCCACTTCGTGATCGACGCCCGCGCCTACAGCTCGGCCACCGTGGTGATGGATCACCTCGGTGAGGCGACCGTGGCCGCCAACGTCGAGGTGCTGGTCGGCGACGGGGCGAACCTGACCCTGATCAGCGTCCAGGACTGGGACGCCGAGGCCGTCCACGTCGCGGCCCACGCCGCCCGGCTGAGCCGGGACGCCCACTACACCCACATCGCGGTCAACCTCGGCGGCGCCGTGGTGCGGCTGAACCCGACGGTGACCTACGCCGGCCCGGGCGCTGCCGCCGAGCTGTACGGCCTGTCCTTCGCCGGCGAGGGCCAGCACCAGGAATCGCGGCTCTACGTCGACCACTCGGTGCCCCAGTGCAGCTCGCATGTCGTCTACAAGTCGGTGCTCGACGGCGACACCGCGCGGACGGTGTGGATCGGCGACGTCCGGATCCGGCCGGCGGCCGTGGCGACCACGACCTACGAGCTCAACCGCAACCTGCTGCTGACCGATGGGGCGCGCGCCGACTCGGTGCCCAACCTGGAGATCGAGACCGGCGAGATCGCCGGCGCCGGGCACGCCAGCGCCACCGGCCGCTTCGACGACCTGCAGCTGTTCTACCTGCAGTCGCGGGGTATCCCCGAGGATGAGGCCCGCAGGCTGGTCGTCCGCGGCTTCTTCGCCGACGTGATCGACCACATCAAGGTGCCGGAGCTGCACGACCGGCTGATGGCCAGCATCGACACCCGCCTCGGCGGCACCCCGGCCGGACTGGAGGAGAGCTGATGGCAACCAGGCTGTGCGCGCTCGCCGAGCTGAGCCCCGGCATCCCGCTGCGGGTCGAGCTCGACGATCTGGAGGTCGCGGTCATCCGCATCGGTGACGAGGTCTTCGCCATCGAGGACGTCTGCTCGCACGCCGACTTCCCGCTGTCCGACGGGGAGGTCGACGACTGCACCATCGAGTGCGCGCTGCACAGCTCCCGGTTCGACCTGCGCACCGGCAAGCCGACCGGGCCGCCGGCCACCCGTCCGGTCCCGGTCTATCCCACGTCCGTCGTCGACGGCGACGTCTACGCCGAGCTCGACACCTGATCTTGGCCGCCGGCTGTATCGGCCACCCGCAAGACCCTGAGAACCTAAGGAGAACCAAGCAGATGTCCGAGCTCGAGATCCGCGACCTGCACGTCGCCGTGGACGACACCCCGATCCTGCGGGGCGTCAACCTGACCGTCGCCTCCGGCCAGACGCACGCGATCATGGGCCCGAACGGCTCCGGCAAGTCCACCCTGGCGTACTCGATCGCCGGCCACCCGAAGTACACGGTCACCTCCGGCCAGGTGCTGCTGGACGGCCAGGACGTGCTGTCGATGGCTGTTGATGAAAGGGCTCGAGCGGGGCTCTTTCTCGCCATGCAGTACCCGGTCGAGGTGCCGGGGGTGTCGGTGTCGAACTTCCTGCGCACCGCGGCCACCGCGATCCGGGGCGAGGCGCCGAAGCTGCGCACCTGGGTCAAGGAGGTCAACACCGCGATGAGCGAGCTGGAGATGGACAAGTCCTTCGCCGAGCGCAACGTCAACGAGGGCTTCTCCGGCGGTGAGAAGAAGCGGCACGAGATCCTGCAGATGGCGCTGCTCAAGCCGAAGATCGCCATCCTGGACGAGACCGACTCCGGCCTGGACGTCGACGCGCTGCGGGTGGTCAGCGAGGGCGTCAACAAGGTGCGGGAGACCGGGATCGGCACCCTGCTGATCACCCACTACACCCGGATCCTGCGCTACATCAAGCCGGACTTCGTGCACGTCTTCTTCGACGGCCGGATCGTGGAGTCCGGTGGCGCCGAGCTCGCCGACGAGCTCGAGGCGCACGGCTACGCCCGGTACGGCGTGAACGAGCCGGCGGCAGTGCTGTAGTTCTCAGCAGTTCCCAGTGCGGCGGGGGTAAGGCTCGGCCCCGGTCCGTTGTTCAGTAGAGGGCTCGTAGTTCAGCAGCGAAATGCTCAGTGAGGCGGTGCAGGTGTCCAGTTCCTTCGATGTCGAGGTGATCCGCAAGGATTTCCCGATCCTGTCCCGGCAGGTGCACGGGGTCCCGCTGGTCTACCTGGACTCGGCCAACACCTCGCAGAAGCCGCGCCAGGTGCTCGATGCCCTCGACGACTTCTACTCCCGGCACAACGCGAACGTGGCGCGGGCGGTGCACACCCTCGGCTCCGAGGCGACCACGCTGTTCGAGGCGGCCCGGGACAAGGTGGCGGCGTTTCTCAATGCCCCGCGCCGCGAAGAGGTGATCTTCACCAAGAACATCTCCGAGTCCCTCAACCTGCTGGCGTACTCGCTGTCCAACGCGACCACGTTCCCGGGCGCGGAGAAGTTCCGGATCGGCCCGGGCGACAACATCGTGGTGACCGAGATGGAGCACCACTCGAACCTGGTGCCATGGCAGCTGCTGGCCCAGCGCACCGGTGCTGAGTTCCGCTACATCCCGATCGACGAGGACGGCCGGCTGGTCATGTCCGCCATCGAGGAGCGGATCGACGCGCACACCAAGGTGGTGTCCTTCGTCCACCAGTCCAACGCGCTGGGCACCGTCAACCCGGTGGCCAGGATCGTGGCCCGGGCCAAGGCGGTCGGGGCGCTCACCATCCTCGACGCGGCACAGTCCGCGCCGCACCGCCCGGTGGACGTCCAGGCGCTCGGCGTCGACTTCCTCGGTTTCACCGGCCACAAGCTGTACGGGCCGACCGGGGTCGGGGTGCTCTGGGGACGGTACGAGCTGCTGGCCGAGCTGCCGCCGTTCATGGGTGGCGGCGAGATGATCGAGACCGTCGACATGACCGGCACCACCTACGCCGCGCCGCCGCACCGGTTCGAGGCCGGCACCCCGATGATCGCCGAGGCGGTCGGGCTAGGCGCGGCCATCGACTACGTCAGCGCGATCGGGATGGAGGCCATCCAGGAGCGCGAGGCGGAGCTGACCGCGTACGCGCTGCAGGCGTTCGCGTCGGTGCCGGGGCTGAAGGTGATCGGGCCGAACTCGCCCGAGGAGCGCGGGGCCACCATCTCGTTCACGGTCAAGGGCATCCACCCGCACGACGTCAGCCAGCTGCTGGACGAGCAGGGCATCGCGGTGCGGGCCGGGCACCACTGCGCCCGCCCGGTGTGTGTGCGCTATGGCATCCCGGCGACCACCCGGGCGTCGTTCGGCATCTACACCACCACGGCCGAGATCGACGCCCTGGTCGCGGGCCTGGCCCGGGTGCAGGAGATGTTCGGATGAGCGAGCATCGCAGCGAAGCGAGGCGCGGAGTGAATTCAGCGATGAGCGCTTGCGCGACGAGCCGAGGTCAACGATGAGCTTGTCGATGGACTCGATGTACCAGCAGATCATTCTCGATCACTACAAGCACCCGCAGCACCGCGGCCAGATCGAGCCGTTCGACGCCGAGGTGCATCACGTGAACCCGACCTGCGGCGACGAGGTCACGCTGCGGGTGCGCCTCGCCGGCGGCGAGATCGCCGAGCTCGGCTGGGTGGGCGAGGGCTGCTCGATCAGCCAGGCGTCCACCTCGGTGATGAGCGACCTGGTGGTCGGCCAGCCCATCGAGAACGCGCTGCGGCTGCAGGAGAAGTTCCTGGAGCTGATGCAGTCGCAGGGGCACGGCGAGCTCACCGAGGACGAGGCCGAGGCCCTCGATGACGCGGTGGCCTTCGAGGGTGTGTCGAAGTACCCGGCGCGGGTCAAGTGCGCGCTGCTGGGCTGGATGGCGATGAAGTCGGCCGTGGCCGAGGCCAGCGGGAACACCGAACAAGGAGCGCAGTCATGACCGAAGCCCGCACCATTCCCAAGCCGTCGCAGGACGACGTCGAAGAGGCGTTGCGCGATGTGGTCGACCCCGAGCTGGGCATCAACGTCGTCGATCTCGGGCTGATCTACGGCCTGGACATCGCCGACGACGCCACGGTGACGGTCGACATGACGCTGACCTCGGCGGCCTGCCCGCTGACCGACGTGATCGAGGAGCAGGCCGAGGCCGCGCTGACCGGCGGGCCCAAGCCGCTGGCCAGCGCCATGAAGATCAACTGGGTCTGGATGCCGCCGTGGGGCCCGGACAAGATCACCGACGACGGCCGCGAGCAGCTGCGGGCGCTCGGCTTCAACGTCTGAGCTTCAGGCTCAGCCCGTCAGGTGGACCGACATGCCCACGGGTCGTTATAGCGGCCGGTCGGCATGACAGTCCGAGAACGCGACCGACCTGGTTCAGCCGAGGTTGGACGCTCGGAAGGTGTCGCAGCGATCCGGGTCGCCGGACTTGTAGCCGGCGCCGAACCACTTCTGCCGCTGCGCGGAGGACCCGTGGGTGAACTTGCTCTCGTCCACCCCGCCGCTGCCCAGATGTGACTGGATCCAGTCGTCGCCGATCCGGCCGGCGGTGTCCAGCGCGGCGTCGATGTCGGCTTGGGTCAGGTTCTCGATGAACGGCCGGCCATTCGCGGACGGAACCGTGGTGGCGTGGTGGGCCCATACCCCGGCGTAGCAGTCGGCCTGCAGCTCCAGCCGCACCGTGCCCGAGGTCGGGCCGCTCTCGCTGTGGTTGACCCGGTCCGAGGTCCCCAACAGGTCCTGCACGTGGTGGCCATATTCGTGGGCGATCACGTAGGCGTTGGGGAACGCCCCGCCGGTCGCGCCGAACTGGGTCTTCAGCTCGTTGAAGAACGCCAGGTCGATGTAGACCTTGGCGTCGGCGGGGCAGTAGAACGGCCCGACGCCGGAGTTGGCCGCGCCGCAGCCGGTGTTGACCTGGCCGGTGAAGAACACCGTCGGGGACTTGCTGTACCGGGTGCCCTCGCGGGGCAGCTGGGTGGCCCAGAACGCCTGCACCGAGTCGATGTCGGCCACGATCGCGCAGTCGGCGCGCTCGTTGGCGTCCGCGCCGGTGCGGCACTCGCTGCTGAGCGTGCTGTTGTCGATCGAGTTGGGGTTGGACCCCTGGCCGAGACCGCTGAGGCCGCCCAGCCCACCCGCCGAGCCGCCGTCGCCACCGCCGAGGACGTTGAACAGCACCACGGCGATCAGCCCGACCAGCCCCAGGCCACCGCCGCCGACGGCCAGGCCGCCCCGGCCCATCCCGCCGCCACGGGCGTCCTGTACCTGCGAGGTGTCCAGCTGGGCGTCGTCGTTGAACTGCATCGTCCACCATCCGCCGTCGGGCGGTCCCCGCTGCTGGAGCCGCCGAATCCAGTGGAACGGTACCTGGGCGCGGTCCCGCGCGGCCCGCGTGAGGCGGTCCCGGACGCCGAGGTGGGGTAATCTGGTCAGACGTGAGCACCGTTCCGCGCTGAGCCCGGCCACCTGTGCCTCCATGCCCATCAGCCCTGAACCGGAAAGTGCCGTCACATGATCACCGCCACCGACCTCGAACTGCGCGCGGGCGCGCGGCTGCTGCTGCAGCCCACCACGCTGCGGGTCCAGGCCGGCGACCGGATCGGGCTGGTCGGGCGCAACGGCGCCGGCAAGACCACCAGCCTCAAGGTGCTCGCCGCCGAGACGTTGCCGCACGGCGGCCAGGTCAGCAGCACCTCACCGGTCGGCTACCTGCCCCAGGACCCGCGTACCGGCGACCTGGAGCAGACCGCGGGGGACCGGGTGCTGTCGGCCCGCGGCCTGGACGAGATCCTGCACCAGCTCACCGCGGTCGGCCACCGGCTGGCCGACGAGCACGACGACGAGACGCTGGTACGCCGCTACGGCCAGCTCGAGGAGCGGTTCTCCAGCCTCGGCGGGTACGCCGCGGAGGCAGAGGCGGCCCGGATCTGCGCTCACCTCGGCCTGCCCGAGCGGGTGCTGGCCCAACCGCTGGGCACCCTGTCCGGCGGCCAGCGCCGGCGCATCGAGCTGGCCCGGATCCTGTTCGCGGACTCGGCCGGCGAGCCGACCACGCTGCTGCTGGACGAGCCCACCAACCACCTCGACGCCGACTCGATCACCTGGCTGCGCGACTTCCTCAAGGGCCACCGGGGCGGGCTGATCGTGGTCAGCCACGATGTCGAGCTGCTGGACGCGGTGGTGAACAAGGTCTGGTACTTGGATGCCAACCGCAGCGTCATCGACATCTACAACGTCGGGTGGAAGACCTACCTCAAGCAGCGCGAGGCCGACGAGCGCCGGCGCACCCGGGAGCGGGCCAACGCCGAGCGCAAGATCGACTCGCTGCGCGGGCAGGCGGACAAGATGCGGGCCAAGGCCACCAAGGCCAAGGCCGCCCAGCAGATGCTGCGCCGGGCCGACGCGCTCAACGCCAGCCTGGCCGAGGTGCGGGCGCACGACAAGGTGGCCCGGCTGCGGTTCCCCGACCCCGCGCCGTGCGGGCGCACCCCGCTGACCGCGGAGGGCCTGTCGAAGTCCTACGGCTCGCTGGAGGTGTTCACCGGCGTCGACCTGGCCATCGACCGGGGCACCCGGGTGGTGGTGCTCGGGCTGAACGGGGCGGGCAAGACCACCCTGCTGCGGCTGCTGGCCGGGGCCGAGAAGCCCGACACCGGCGAGGTGCTGCCCGGCCACGGCCTGCGGCTGGGCTACTACGCCCAGGAGCACGAGACCCTGGACACCGAGCGGACGGTGCTGGAGAACATGCGCAGCGCCGCTCCGGACCCCGCAGACCTGCAGCTGCGCAGCGTCCTCGGAGCGTTCCTGTTCTCCGGCGAGGACGTCGACAAGCCCGCCGGGGTGCTCTCCGGCGGCGAGAAGACCCGGCTGGCGCTGGCGATGCTGGTGACCAGCGCGGCCAACGTGCTGCTGCTGGACGAGCCCACCAACAACCTGGACCCGGCGAGCCGGGAGCAGGTGCTGGACGCGCTGCGCCGCTATGCCGGGGCCATCGTGCTGGTGACCCACGACGAGGGCGCGGTGGAAGCTCTCAATCCGGACAAGGTGATCTTGCTGCCCGACGGTGTCGAGGACAGCTGGAGCCCGGATCTGGCCGATCTGGTGGCGTTGGCCTGAGCTCGGAAGATCACGCTGCCCATTGCGGTGGGAGAGCCAGCCTGCTAGCAAGGTGGATGCGTGCAAAACGGATCACTGCACCACGGTGCTGCGCTGCGTTATCCAATGAGAGGACTGACGGTGGCTGATCTGAAGAAGGGCGCCCGCATCACGGGGTCCGACCGGAACAAGTTGGCGAGCGAAGTGAAGAAGCAGTACGAGAAGGGCCGCAGCATCCGCGAGTTGGCGGATACGCACGGCCGTTCGTACGGTTTCATCCACCGGCTGCTGAGCGAGAACGAGGTGTCGCTGCGCAGTCGCGGCGGGGCCACCAGGGGAAAGAAGAGCGTCTCCTGACCCCCGATCCCGGCTACCAGCCGGAAATCCCGGCTGCCGCCGGGTTCGCTGTCGAGCTGTCGCGCGCCGATCAGGTCGCGACCTTCACGTTGAACCGGCCGGCCAAGCGCAATGCGCAGAACCCGCTGACCTGGGCCTGGCTGACCCGGACGGTCAACGCGCTGCCCGGCACGGTCCGGATGCTCGTGGTGCGCGGCGACGGGCCGTCCTTCTCGGCCGGCCTGGACCGAGCGATGTTCACCCCCGAGGGGGTGGACGGCATTCCCGGCGTCCAGCAGCTGGCCCAGGCCGGGCACGAGGAGGCCAGCGCCGAGATCGCCGGGTACCAGCAGGGCCTGGGAGTCTTCGCGCGCCCGGGCCTGGTCAGCCTCGCGCTGGTGCAGGGGCACGCGGTCGGCGCCGGGTTTCAGCTCAGCCTGGCCTGCGACGTCCGGATCGCCGCGACGGACGTCCAGTTCAGCATGGCCGAGGTCACCCTCGGGCTGGTGCCCGACCTCGGTGGCACCAAGCGCCTGCTGGAGCTGGTCGGCTACTCCCGGGCGGCCGAGATCTGCCTCACCGGACGCCGGGTGGGCGCCGACGAGGCGTTGCGGATCGGGCTGGTGAGTTCAGTGGCGCCCCCCGGGGAGCTGGCCGAGGCGGGGGAGCGGTTCGTGTCGGCGATCCTGGAGCGGCCGGTGACCGCGGTGACCGAGATCAAGGCGCTGCTGCTGGCCGCCGCGGACCGGTCCCAGGCCGAGCAGGAACGGGCTGAGCGGGAGGCTCAGCACCGACAGCTCCGCATGCTGGCCGGCCTGTCCGAGTAGCCCGGCCGGATAACGGGCACCGGGTGATCCCGTTGAACCGGTTGATTCCAGGCCGAACCGGTTGATCCGGTGAACCAGGCGATCAGTGGCCGCGTAGCAGGGCGACTCGCCGAACAACCTCCCGCAATGCGGCCAACGATCCGGCGGCAGCGCGGCCAACGATCCGACGGCCGGTCCATCGGTGCTGAGCGCGGCAGCCGCCGGTTGCGCTGCCAGCGAATTAGGCAGGCCAGCACGCCGCGGCCGTTCCCGGCGCGCGGATAATCGATCCGTGATGACGCGATGATGCCCGGCGGTGGCGGCTACTCGGTGATGCGCTCGATGCGCCGGGACGCCACGCTGTCCAAGCGGCCGCTGCGCGCCGGCACCGCCCGCCGGGTGATCGCCTTCGCCCGTCCCTACCGCCTCGAGCTGCTGCTGTTCCTGATCATCATCGTGCTGGACGCCATGATCGGAGTCGCCACCCCGGTGCTGGCCGGCCGGGTGATCAACGAGATCACCAGCCGGGGAGAGGTCCGGGTGGTGATCTGGATCGCGGTGATCATCGCCGGCCTGGCGGTGGTCGACGCCGGCCTGTCGCTGATCCAGCGGTGGTACTCGGCCCGGATCGGCGAGGGCCTGATCTTCGACCTGCGCACCGGGGTGTTCGACCACATCCAGCGGATGCCGCTGGCGTTCTTCACCCGGACCCAGACCGGCGCCCTGGTCAGCCGGCTCAACAGCGACGTCCTGGGGGCTCAGCAGGCGTTCACCTCCACGCTGTCGGGGGTGGTCAGCAACACGGTCAGCCTGGTGTTCACCGCCGCGGTGATGTTCACGCTGTCCTG
This sequence comes from Jatrophihabitans sp., assembly GCF_036388195.1. GTDB lineage: Bacteria > Actinomycetota > Actinomycetes > Mycobacteriales > Jatrophihabitantaceae > Jatrophihabitans_A. Next base: position 18,486 of record NZ_DASVSG010000010.1, read on the forward strand.
GCAGATCACCGCGCTGGCGCTGGTGCTGCTGCCGGTGTTCGTGCTGCCGGCCAAGCGGGTCGGCAGCACCCTGCAGGCGATCACCCGGGAGTCCTACGGCCTGAACGCGTCGATGAACGCCACCATGACCGAGCGGTTCAACGTCTCCGGGGCGTTGCTGGTGAAGCTGTTCGGCAAGCCGGTGGACGAGTCGGTGTCCTTCAGCTCCCGCGCCGCGCGGGTCCGCGACATCGGCGTCCGGTCGGCGATGTACGGCCGGGCGCTGTTCGCCGCGTTGAGCCTGGTGGCGAGCCTCGCGCAGGCGCTGGTCTACGGCCTGGGCGGCTACTACGCGCTGACCGGGCAGCTGTCGACCGGGACCGTGGTCACCCTGGCGCTGCTGCTGTCCCGGCTGTACGGCCCGCTGATGCAGCTGTCCAACATCCGGGTGGACGTGATGAGCGCCCTGGTCAGCTTCGACCGGGTGTTCGAGGTGCTCGACCTGGCGCCGCTCATCAACGACGCCCCCGGCGCCGTGCCGATCCAGGTCACGCCGGCCACGGCGACCGTCGAGTTCGACGACGTCTGGTTCTCCTATCCCACCGCCTCGGAGGTGTCGCTGGCCTCGCTGGAGGACGTCGCGGTGCTGGACCAGACCCCGAGCCAGGACGTGCTCCGTGGCGTCAGCTTCACCGCCCAGGCCGGTCAGATGATTGCGCTGGTGGGCCCGTCCGGCGCTGGCAAGACCACCATCAGCCAGCTGGTGCCGCGGATCTATGACGTCCGGACGGGGGCGGTGCGGGTCGGCGGGCAGGACGTCCGGACGGTCACCCAGCAGTCGCTGCGGGACGCGATCGGCGTGGTCAGCCAGGACGCCCACCTGTTCCACGACACCATCGCGGCGAACCTGCGCTATGCCCGGCCGCAGGCCACCGACGCCGAGCTGTGGCAGGCGTTGCGGGCGGCGAACATCGCCGACAAGATCGCCGAGCTGCCCGACCAGCTGGAGACGGTGGTCGGTGACCGCGGCTACCGGCTGTCCGGTGGCGAGAAGCAGCGGATCGCCATCGCCCGGCTGCTGCTCAAGGCGCCGCCGATCGTGATCCTGGACGAGGCCACCGCCCACCTGGACAGCGAGAGCGAGCGCGCGGTGCAGCTTGCGCTGGCCGGCGCCCTGCAGGGCCGGACGTCGCTGGTGATCGCGCACCGGCTGTCCACCATCCGGGCCGCCGACCAGGTGCTGGTGATCGACGAGGGCCGGATCGTGGAGTCCGGCACCCACGATGACCTGCTGCGGGCCGGTGGGCTGTACGCGGAGCTGTACCGCACCCAGTTCGCCCCCGGCAGGCAGGTCCGCGACCAGGACGTCGAAGCCGAGGTAGTCAGCTAGTCCGTGAGCGTGGAGCCTGGTCAGGGGCAGCTCGATCTTGGGATAGCCTCCGCCGCGTGAGCCTTGAGACGGACTCGGTCCGGGCTGGTAGCGCTGCTGATCGCTGGCGGCGGGCCACCGATGGGCCACTGCTCGTGCTGGCTCTTGCGTTCCTCGTAGTGTTCCTGCTGCCGCTGTACCGTCCCGGCTTGCCTGCGACCGCGCACCGAGCGCTCTGGGTCTCCAACGTCGCAATCTGGGCGGCGTTCGCAGTGGACTTCGCGGTGCGCCTGTACCTGTCACCGAGCCGTCGCGCCTTCCTGCGTCATCACATTCCCGACCTGCTCGCCCTTGCAGTGCCGGTGCTGCGCCCGCTGCGCTTGCTGCGCGTGGTCGGAGTCCTCGGAGCGGGTGGCCGTCGTGCCGCCGAACGTCGGGTGATGGGAACCGCTGCCTACGCGCTTGGCGCCGTCCTGCTGATGTGCGTCGTGTGCGCAGGGCTCGTGCTCGACGCCGAGCGGGATGCCCACGGAGCAACCCTGACGACAGCTCAGGACGCGCTGTGGTGGGCGGCGACCACCGTAACGACCGTGGGCTACGGCGACAGGTACCCGGTGACAGGTGAGGGGCGCACGGTCGCCGTCGCGCTCATGCTTGCCGGTATCGCGCTGCTCGCTGTCGTCACCGCGACCATCGCGGCCTGGTTCGTGGAGCGCGTTCAAACGCCCGACGTGGCGACGACGGAGACCAGCCTGCACGACGTCATGACCGAGCTGGCGCAGATCCGTGAGCGGCTGGACGCGCTCACCACGCAGGGTTCGCGAGGCCAGGCGGTTGAGGCGCCTTTCGAGCAAACAGTGATGCCACGTGAGAAGTAGTACTGCATGGGAGTGCCGGGCAGCCCGTTAAAGCGTGGCGCGCTTCGGCGCTTCGGTCGTTGTCGTCGCTATGCTTCGCGATCAGCTTGCCCGGTGTGAGTTCTCCTTAGGACCCTGATTCGGCTCTGCTTCCGCCCTGAATTTGGGTCTATAATCAGCGCATGCAGACTACGTCGCTGTCCGACCTGAAGGCGCACCTGTCGGAGTACACAGAGCGCGCCGAGATGGAACACGAGCAGTACACCATCACGCGCAACGGTCGACCTGCGGTCGTGCTGGTGTCAGCCGACGAGTGGGAGTCTATGCAGGAGACGCTTTTCTGGCTGTCACAGCCGGGCATCCAGGAGGATCTCGCCCAGGCCGAAGACGACGTCACCGCCGGACGAGTTTATGACGAAGCCCAGGTCCGCCAGGCATTGAACTTGCCGCCACGGCGGTGACCCCCGATTCGCCGGAGTACCGGCCAGTGCTTACCGGGGCCGCGCTGCGCAGCCTGCAAGCGGTGCCGCCGCGGGTCGCCGAGCCGCTGGTGGCCTTTGTCTTCGGCAGCCTTGCCGAAGCGCCGAAGCGCCGAGGGAAGCCTCTACAGGGCGAGTTGATCGGACGCTGGGCTGCGCGTCGCGGTGACTATCGCATCGTCTACCGGCTCGACGATGACACCAAGGTGATGTACGTCCTCAAGATCGCCCGGCGCGCCGATGTGTACCGCTCGCGTTGAGCAGTGAGGTTGCTCCACATTGTTGATGTGGTGGCTGGGGTTTCTGGTCTGCTCCGGTCGGCCGCGCTTGAGCCGAAGGCGTCGAGATGTCCATCCAGATGAGGCCGTAAGGCACTTTGAGGCCGAACGTGTTGGATGCGCCGATCACACTCCGTAGTAAAATACTCGAAAGCGCTATCGATTCAATGAGCACCTCGAGGTTTCCACTTGGAAGGATGATCAGCATGGCAGCTAAGCCCAAACCTCCGCAGGTGCCCAAAAGGGCGGCGGCACGCAGGAGCGTGACCGCAACAAGGATGGTCGTTGGCGTGAAAGCGCGACGATGCGGGAAAGCCACGTCCGAAGTGATTAAGAACCTGCCGTGATCGTCGAGGGCCCTACTGCTCTGGCCCATCCGAAGGAATCACGATGTCGCGCTTCACCTCGAAGGACTGCGGGTCGACCTGCTCCATCACGGCAATGAGATCTCGGGCCATCAGCTCGACCTCGCGCAACGTCCGAGCCTGGGTGGTGCGCTGAATCTCCGGAACGGTGACGAGCCAGAACTGCTCACCCCGTTCGACCCGTGCGGTGTAGGCGGCCATGGGCTCAGTCTTCCTCATCAGGTCCCGGCGAGTGAGACGGCGAGCGAGTCCGGTGAGGTCAGCAGCGCCTGGAACGCCAGTTCCGCAGCGCCGATCAGCGCCGAGTCCTGGTCCAGCCCCGGCAGCAGCACCTGCACGCCCGCGCGGGCGGCGGCCATCGCCCGCCGGTCGAGCTCGGTCTCCACCGCGGCCCGGTCCAGCCGGACCACCTCGGCCAGCGAGCCGCCCACCACGATCGCCTGCGGGTTGAAGCAGTTCACCACGTTGGCCAGGCACCGGCCGAGCCAGATCGCCACCGTCCGCACCGCGGCGACCGCCCGCTCATCACCGGCAGCGGCGGCGGAGAACACCGCGGCGACCGCCCGCGGCCCGTGCTGGTCGGTGACCCCGGCCGCCCGCAGCAGCGCGTGCTCGCCGATGTAGGTCTCGATGCAGCCGGTGCTGCCGCAGTGGCAGGGCGGGCCGTCCGGGTTCATCGTCATGTGCCCGATCTCGCCGGCGTACCCACCGACCCCGTGCAGCTGGCTGCCCTCGGCGATGATGCCGCTGCCGACGCCGACGCTGCCGTTGAGATAGACCAGATGGTCATATCCGATCGCGGCGCCGCGCTGGTGCTCGGCGACCGCGCCCAGGTCGGCATCGTTGCCGGCCTGCACGTCCAGCCGGCGGGGCAGCGCCTCGGCCAGCAGCGCGGCGAACGGCACCGCCCGCCAGTTCAGGTTCGGCGCGTGGTCGACGAAACCGTCCCGGCGGCGGACGGTGCCGGGGATGCTGACCCCGATCCCGACCGGTCCCTGCGAGCCGGGCAGCCGGTCAGCCAGCCAGCCGGCGTCGGCGACGATCTGGTCGACGACCGCCCGCGGCAGCCGGGCGGCGCCGTCGATGGCGGTGGTCCGGCGCTCGTGCACGGCGCCGCCCAGGCCCACCGCCGCGGTGACGATCCGCTCGACGGCCACATCCACCGCCAGCACGTACGGCCCGTCGGCACGGGGCGCCACCACGTGCGAGGGCCGGCCGGCCCGGTCACGTCCGGAGGGCACGTACTCGGTGACCAGCCCGAGCGCGACCAGGTCCGACACCAGCGCCCCGATGGTGCTGCGGTTGAGCCCCATGGCGGCGGTCAGGTCCGCCCGGGTCAGCTCACCGTGCTGGTGGATCGAGCGCAGCAGCCGGCTCAGGTTGTGCCGGCGGATCTCCTCGGGGCGAACGGCGACCCGTTGCGCGGTCAACGGCCCACCCTTCCCTTCACCGAGAGGCACCGGCCGGTCAGCCGAGACCCGCCGCGCCGGCCCGTCTGCGCGACAGCGCGTCGATCGCCGCGGCCAGCATCAGCACCAGCCCGGTGACGACGTACTGCACCGCCGAGCCGTTGGTGCCCTTGACCAGGTCGGCCATGCCGTTGTAGATCACCTCGACCACCAGGCCGCCGATGATCGCGTCGATGACCCGGCCCTTGCCGCCGAACAGGCTGGTGCCGCCGATCACCGCCGCGCCCACCGCCAGCAACAGGGTGTTGCCGCCGTAGTTGTCGACGCTGACCGACTTGACGTTGCTGGCGATCAGGATGCCACCGATGGCGGCCATGAAGGAGCTGATCACGAATACCGAGATCCGGATCCGGTCGACCTGCACACCGGCCCGCCGGGCGGCCTCCTCGTTGCCGCCGACGGCGTAGACGTGCCGTCCATAGCGGGTCCGGGTCAGCACGAACGTCCAGATCACCAGCAGCACGACCACCAGCGGGATCACCCACGGCACGCCCTCCAGCCGGGCGGGCGCCACCCGGACCAGCTGCCCGTTGACGTTCTCGATCGAGGAGGTCTTGACGATCGCCCGGTTCTGGTTCAGCAGGTAGACCATGCCGCCGACCAGCACCGCCAGGCCCGCGACCTTGAGAGCCAGTACCGAGGTCGGCTCGGCGGACAGGCCGGCGCGGCGGCGGCTGAGGCTGGCCGAGAGCTTGACCCCGGCGTAGAGCAGCACGCACAGCACCGCGAACAGCCAGCCGGCCCACAGCGGCATCTGGCCGTTGTTGATGCCGTTGATCACGTCGTCGGTGACGCTGACGTTGCCCTGCTGGCCCTTGCCGTTGTTCAGGATGTAGAGCGCCACGCCCTGGAAGGCGAGGAAGAACGCCAGCGTGACGACGAAGGACGGGATCCGGAGCTTGGCCCGCAGCAGCCCGATCAGGGTGCCGATCACGATGCCGGTGAGCAGCGCCAGCCCGATCGAAACCGGCCAGGGGGCGTTGTAGCCGACCATCACCCGAACCATCACGGCGGCGCAGACCCCGGCGGCGTAGCCGGCGGACAGGTCGATCTCGCCGAGCAGCAGGACGAACACCAGGCCCATCGCGATCACGATCGGGCCGGAGCCCTCGGTGAGCAGCACCGCGGTGTTGTACAGGCTGGCGAACGACGGCTGCAGCAGGCCGAACAGGATGACCAGCACCACCAGGCCGGTGATGGCCGGCAGCGAGCCCATGTCGCCGCCGCGCAGCCGGGAGACGTAGTTGCGGGCGTAGTCGCCGATGCCGTTGCCGACCGGGGCGGTCGAGGCCATGACCGCCAGGCTGTTGGGATCCGGCGCGGAATCCGGGTCGGGCGGGGCGGCGGTCGCGGAGGTGCCCGAGGTTGTCATGCCGAGGCTCCCGTCAGGCCGGCGCCGGCCGGGACGCCGGTGATGCTGTCGGAGCGCCCGGTGGTGATCAGCTCGACGAGCTGGGTCTGGTTCACCGACGAGCGCTCCACGATGGCGACCAGCTGGCCCAGGTAGAGCGCCGCGATCCGGTCGGAGACCTCCAGGACGTCGAGCATGTTGTGCGAGATCAGCACCACGGCAAGCCCCCGGTCGGCCAGCCGCCGCACCAGGTCGAGCACCTGGGCGGTCTGGGCGACGCCGAGCGCCGCGGTCGGCTCGTCGAGGATGACGACCTTGGAGTTCCACAGCACCGACTTCGCGATGGCCACCGTCTGCCGCTGGCCACCGGACAGGCTCGACACCCGCTGGCGCACGGACTTCACGGTGCGCACCGACAGCGAGGCCAGCGTCTCGGTAGCCGCCTGCTCCATCGAATTCTCATCGAGGGTCAGCCCGCGCTTGCGCTCGCGGCCCAGGAACATGTTCTGGACGATGTCGAGGTTCTCGCACAGCGCCAGGTCCTGGTACACGATCTCGATCCCGAGCGCCGCCGAATCCCGGGGGGAGCGGACGTGCACCGGGGCGCCGTCGAACAGGTACTCGCCGGAATCAATGCTGTACGTCCCGCCGATGCACTTGACCAGCGTCGACTTGCCGGCCCCGTTGTCGCCGATGAGCGAGATCACCTCGCCGGCGCGCGCCTCGAAGCTGACGTCGTGCAGCACCTGCACCGGGCCGAAGCTCTTGTTCACGTTGCGCAGCTGCAGCAGCGGCGGGTCGTTCTGACGGGTCACGGCCTGCGTCCTCTCGCATCCGGCCCCCGGCCCGGAGGCGGGCCGGCGGGTGACGTGCTCCACGGGATCTCGCCGCGGGCAGAGCCTACGGGCGGACGGCGTGGTCAGCGCCGGCCGCCCGGAAGCGGTCCTACTTGACGCCCGCCTGGGTGCACAGCGCGGCGTAGCGGCCGGTGCACACCTGGTTCTTGGCGGTGTAGCCGTCGTTGATCGGGGTGGCGACGTTCTCCTTGGTGATCACGACCGGCTCAGCCAGGATGGCCGGGACGTCCTGACCGGTCTTCGGGTCCTTGATCTTCTGGGTGGTCGCCGGGATCTCGCCGTTGGCCAGCTTCGCCGCCGCCTCGACCGCGGGACGGGCCTCCTCGCTGGACGGCTTGTAGATGGTGAAGCACTGGTTGCCGGCCAGGATCTGCTGCAGGCCGGCCGGTGAGGCGTCCTGGCCGGAGACGGCCACCTTGCCGTTGAGCTTCAGGTTGGTCAGGTTGGTGATCACGGCGCCGGCCATGGTGTCGTTGGCGACCATCACCGCGCCGAGGTCGGGGTTCTTCTGGATGAAGGAGTTGAACACCCGGCCGGCGGTGGTGGCGTCCCAGTTGCCGGTCTGCTTGCCGACCCGGGTCCAGCCCGGCGCCTTGCTCAGCACGCTGTCATAGCCCTGGGCGAACAGGGTGGCGTTGTTGTCGGTCGGCGCGCCGTCGATGTCGACGTACTTGACCGCGGACTTGCCCTTGACCTGCGGGCACTCGGTCAGCGCCTTGCCCTGCAGCTCGCCGACCTTGGTGTTGTCGAAGGACACGTACAGCGCCGCGCCGCCGCCCGGGGTGAGCCGGTCGTAGTCGATGGTGATGACGCCGTTCTTCTTGGCCTCCTGCAGGATGGTCGCGCCCGAGGCCGCGTCGAGGTTGACCAGCATCAGGACCTTCACACCGCCGGCCGCCATCTGCTGGGCGATGGTCTTCTGCTTGGCGGCGGACCCGCCGGCGTTCTGGATGTCGCAGTCGAGATTGACCCTCTTGCAGTTGGCTTCCAGCGCCTCCGGGTCAGCCGACACCCAGCGGTTGGAGGACTGGGTGTCGGGCAGGATGATGCCGACCTTGGCGCCCTTGCCGTCCACGGCGCCGGCCGCGCTGGAGCTGGAGCCCGACGCGGTGGCGGTGGGGCTGGCGCCGCCGGTGCTGGCGCTGCTGGTGGCGCCGCCCGCGGGGGCGGAGTTGTCGTTGGTCTTGTCCGAGGAACACCCGGCGAGAGCGAGCGAGGCCGCGGCTCCGACGACGATCAGACCGATTGCGCTCTTGCGCATGGGCAATTCCGCCTTTCGCGATGCTGGATCGACTATGCGGCTGGCAGCAATCCGTCGACCACAAAGAAAATGTTGTCGGCGGGAACATATCCTTCTAGTGATGTCCCGGCAAAGACCCTGACATCGAGTTGTTACCGAGGGCTGCTACTTCCGGCGTGCGGTATCGCAGTCACTTCACTGCAAACGAACGCCGTGCCGGTTGACGGGCTGAGCGGCGTCGAATTGTCGGCCGCGCAGCCGGTCGTCGGCCGCGCAGCCGGTCGTCGGCCCGGCAGCGATCCGTCAGCCCGGCAGCCCGGGTCGTCAGCCCGTCAGGCCAGCAGGGATCGCAGCACGTACTGCATGATCCCGCCGTGCCGGTAGTACTCGGCCTCGCCGGGGGTGTCGATCCGCACGGTCGCGGAGAACGTCCACTCCGAGACCTGCCCGTCGGACGCCCGGGTCGCGGCCCGAACCTCCACCTGGCGCGGAATCTCACCGTCGTTGAGCGCGGTGATCCCGGTGATCGTGAACGTCTCCTGCCCGGTCAGGCCCAGGGTCTCGGCGGTCTCGCCCTTCGGGTACTGCAGCGGCAGCACGCCCATCCCGATCAGGTTGGACCGGTGGATCCGCTCGTAGGACTCCGCGATCACCGCCCGGACGCCGAGCAGCGCCGTGCCCTTAGCCGCCCAGTCCCGCGACGAGCCCGAGCCGTACTCCTTGCCGGCCAGGATCACCAGCGGGATGCCGGCCGCGGCGTAGTTGACCGAGGCCTCGTAGATCGTGGTCTCCGGCGCCTGCGCGGGATCGTCGGCGGCGCTGAAGTCCCGGGTGAAGCCACCCTCGGTGCCGGGAGCGATCTGGTTGCGCAGCCGGATGTTGGCGAAGGTGCCCCGGATCATCACCTCGTGGTTGCCGCGCCGGGAGCCGTAGGAGTTGAAGTCCTTGCGCTCGACGCCGTGCTCGGCCAGGTACTTGCCGGCCGGCGAGTCCGCCCGGATCGAGCCCGCCGGGCTGATGTGGTCGGTGGTGACCGAGTCGCCGACCTTGACCAGCACCCGGGCGTCGGCGATGTCGGTGACCGGGGAGGGGTCGCGCTGCATGCCGTCGAAGTACGGCGGCTTGCGGACGTAGGTCGACTCGGGATCCCAGGTGAAGGTCTGCCCCTCCGGGGTCGGCAGCGACTGCCAGCGCTCGTCCCCGGCGAACACGTCGGCGTAGTCGGTGACGAACATCTCCCGGGCGATCGACCCGCTCACCACCTCTTCGACCTCGGCGTTGCTCGGCCAGATGTCGCGGAGGAAGACGTCCTGGCCGTCCTGGTCCTGGCCCAGCGGCTCGGTGTACAGGTCGAGGTCCATCGTGCCGGCGAGGGCGTAGGCGACCACCAGCGGCGGCGAGGCGAGGTAGTTCATCTTGATGTCGGGGTTGATCCGGCCCTCGAAGTTCCGGTTGCCCGACAGCACCGCGGTGACGGCGAGGTCGGAGGAGTTCACCGCCGCGCTCACCTCGGGGATCAGCGGCCCGGAGTTGCCGATGCAGGTGGTGCAGCCGTAGCCCACCAGGTTGAACCCGAGCTTGTCGAGGTAGGGCGTCAGGCCGGCCCGGTCGTAGTAGTCGCTGACCACCTTCGAGCCCGGCGCCAGCGTGGTCTTGACCCACGGCTTGCGGGTCAACCCC
>NZ_DASVSG010000011.1:0-17968 GCF_036388195.1 Jatrophihabitans sp.
GCAAAGCATTAGCGTGGGACACGAAGACCTCCGGGTAGAGGAGCGGTTCCTAGACAGCTCCACACCTCACTCGGAGGTCTTCCTCATGTCACGACGCCATGCCGAACAGCGTCACCAACGTCTGTGGTCAATACAGCTAGCCGACCCGGGCTCGGGGGTGCTAGCCGACCGCGGCCAGCACGTCGTCGGACACCTCGAAGTTGGCGTAGACGTTCTGCACGTCGTCGGAGTCCTCCAGCGCGTCGATGAGCTTGAACACCTTGCGCGCGCCCTCCTCGTCCAGCGGCACCTGCACGCTGGGCAGGAACGAGGAGTCGGCCGACTCGTAGTCGATGCCGGCGTCCTGCAGCGCGGTCCGCACCGGCACCAGGTCGGTCGCCTCGCAGATCACCTCGAACTCCTCGCCGAGGTCGTTGACCTCCTCGGCGCCGGCCTCCAGCACCGCGGCGAGCACGTCGTCCTCGGTGAGGCCGTCCTTGGCGACGATCACCACGCCCTTGCGGCTGAACAGGTAGGACACCGAGCCGGGATCGGCCATGTTGCCGCCGTTGCGGGTCATCGCGGTCCGCACCTCGCTGGCCGCCCGGTTGCGGTTGTCGGTCAGGCACTCGATGAGCACGGCCACGCCGGAGGGTCCGTAGCCCTCGTACATGATGGTCTGCCAGTCGGCCCCGCCGGCCTCGGCGCCCGAGCCGCGCTTGACCGCGCGCTCGATGTTGTCCAGCGGCACCGAGGTCTTGCGGGCCTTCTGGATCGCGTCGAAGAGGGTCGGGTTGCCGGTCGGGTCACCGCCGCCGGTACGGGCGGCGACCTCGATGTTCTTGATCAGCTTGGCGAACATCTTGCCGCGCTTGGCGTCGACGACAGCCTTCTTGTGCTTGGTCGTCGCCCACTTGGAATGGCCGCTCATGTCACTCGTCTCCGCTCTTCGACGCCGCGGCGCCCGTGGCGGGCGCCTGCTCGGCCTCCCGCACCATCTCCAGGAAGTACCCGTGCACTCGCGCGTCACCGGTGAGCTCGGGGTGGAAAGACGTGGCCAGCAGGTGCTGCTGGCGAATCCCCACGATTCTACCCGCCGCCGGTCCTGACTCCACGCGGGCGAGCACCCGGGCGTCCGGGCCGACCTCCTCGACCCAGGGCGCGCGGATGAACACCGCGGTCAGCGGGCCGCCGTCCAGGCCCTCGACCGACACCGCCTCCTCGAAGGACTCCACCTGCCGGCCGAAGGCGTTGCGCCGGACGGTCATGTCGATGCCGCCGAAGGTGTCCTGCCCGGCGATGCCGTCCAGGATCCGGTCGGCCAGCAGGATCATCCCGGCGCAGGAGCCGTAGGTGGGCATGCCGGCGGCGATCCGCTTGTGCAACGGCTCGAACAGCTCGAAGGACTGGGCCAGCTTGACGATCGTGGTGGACTCCCCGCCCGGTATCACCAGGCCGTCCACGGCCTCGAGCTCGGACTGCCGCCGGACCGGCATGGCCTCGGCGCCGACCGAGCGCAGCGCGGCCAGGTGCTCGCGGACGTCCCCCTGGAGCGCCAGTACCCCGATCAGCGGCCGCGTACCGTCCACCAGCTATCGGGCGGCGGCGGAGCGGGCCGGCAGCACCAGGCTCGCCAGCAGCTCGTCGGTGATCGCGGCGATCTGGTCCACCGCGGCGTCGAACGCCTCGTGGTTGGCCTTGGACGGGCTGCGCATGCCGGCGACCTTGCGGACGTACTGCAGGGCCGCTGCCCGGCTGTCCTCCGACGTCGCGTCCTCGGTGTAGGGCGGCCGGAGGGTCTTGATGCTGCGGCACATGGCGTTACCAGCCCCGCTCGGCGAGGCGGTGCGGCTGCGGGATCTCTTCGACGTTGATGCCGACCATGGCCTCACCCAGACCCCGCGACACCTTCGCCAGCACGTCCGGGTCGTCGTAGAAGGTGGTGGCCTTGACGATCGCCTCGGCGCGCTGGGCCGGGTTGCCGGACTTGAAGATGCCCGAGCCGACGAACACGCCCTCGGCGCCCAGCTGCATCATCATGGCCGCGTCGGCCGGGGTCGCGATGCCGCCGGCGGTGAACAGCACCACCGGCAGCTTGCCCAGCTTGGCCACCTCGGCGACCAGGTCGTACGGCGCCTGCAGCTCCTTGGCCGCGACGAACAGCTCGTCGGCCGACAGCGAGCTCAGCCGCCGGATCTCGCCACCGATCTTGCGCATGTGGGTGGTGGCGTTGGACACGTCCCCGGTGCCGGCCTCGCCCTTGGACCGGATCATCGCCGCGCCCTCGGTGATCCGGCGCAGCGCCTCGCCCAGGTTGGTGGCCCCGCACACGAACGGCACGGTGAACTGCCACTTGTCGATGTGGTTGGTGTAGTCGGCCGGGGTGAGCACCTCGGACTCGTCGATGTAGTCCACCCCCAGGGCCTGCAACACCTGGGCCTCGACGAAGTGCCCGATCCGGGCCTTGGCCATCACCGGGATCGAGACCGCCGAGATGATCGAGTCGATCATGTCCGGGTCACTCATCCGGGACACGCCGCCCTGGGCCCGGATGTCGGCGGGCACCCGTTCCAGCGCCATCACCGCGACCGCGCCGGAATCCTCGGCGATCTTGGCCTGCTCGGCGGTGACGACGTCCATGATGACGCCGCCCTTGAGCATCTCGGCCATGCCTCGCTTGACGCGGGCGGTGCCCACGGTGGGAGTGGCCGGGGACGGGGTGTTGGCGGCGCTGCCGTGCTCAGAGGTCATGCCTGCATTCTACGGCTGGATGGCGCGTGCTGGGCACCGCGGGCGACATCCGCGGCAGGAACAGCGGGACGGGCAATCCCGGTCAAAGGGCGCGGCGGTCCACGCGGGCCGCGTCCGCGCTCTGACCGGCTACACCCGCGCTCCCTTGGCTGCCAGCACCACGTAGGCGCCGCCCGGAGCCAGCAGCAGCGGCGCGCCCTTGAGGTCGGTGAACCTCGTCGGGGCGGCGGCCGAGGGACGTGACCACCTGCCCTCGATCCGGTGGCCGTTGCGGAACAGCACCACCCGTCCGGAGCCCACCGTGTGGGTGTAGCGCGACGGGTTGCCGTTGACGTCGACGTCGCCGAAGTTGTTGGTCACCCTGCACAGCTGCACCAGGACGTTCGGGGTGGCGATCGGCGCCCCGTTGGCGGTGTGCAGGGCGGCGCCGCCGATCGTCCGGACGTACTTGCCGAGCCGGGCCTGCCACTGGAAGGTGACCGGGGTGCTGCCCACCACCGTCCGGACGCTGGTCGCCACCCGCGCCGTCTTGAGCCGGGGATCGGTCCGCGCCCAGCTGAAGCCCACGTTGCGCGAGCCCGCCGTCCGGGCCCGGGCCGACATCCGGGCCAGGTCGGCCCGCACGTTGTAGGGCACCGGCCGGTTGCCGTCCCGGGAGAAGCCCGGGGCGCCGCGGTCGTTGATGATGCCCTTGATCGGCGAGGCGTCCAGCCGCGGCAGCGCGTCATGGCCCCCGCCGGAGGCGACCAGCGAGATCCGCCCGTACTGCACGAGCAGCTCGGCGTCGCTGGCCCGGACGCTGCGGACCGGCTCGACCACCGGCTTGGAGGTGCCGAACACCGCCAGCATCCGGGTCAGGCCGCCCTCGACCTCCTCGATGTAGACCACGTCGGCCTTGTCCAGGCCCACCGCCGGCCGCCCGTTGGCGGTGTCGTCGATCTTGACCCCCAGGACCGGGCCGGCCGGCGGCTTGCCGATGCCGGTCAGCGGATTGACCGGGGCGACGGGTTTGGCGGACGGCTTGGCGCTGGGCGTGGGGGTCGGGGTGGGGACCGGCGAGCTGGCCGGCGAACTCGAGCTGGCCGGCGCGGCCAGCTTGGTGTCCTCGCCGCGCAGCGCCAGGGCCGAGACGCCGCCGATCATCACCACCGCGGCGGCCCCGGCGGCGATCAAGGCCTGGGGCTTGGACAGTCCGGCAATCATCGTGGTGCTCCTTGCGGTCGAGGCTGGCTGTTCAGCCGCGTTATGTGGCGGGTCTCAGGTGGGGTGCTCAGGCGGCGTCCCGGGTTCCCGGTCCGGCGGGCTGTCGGAGAACACGCTGGTGTCGTCGATGTCGAAGAACAGCGGCAGCTCCCGGCGGCCGGCAAGATGCAACAACCGCGGCATCCTGCGCGCCCGCAGCGTACGAGTGTCGCGGACCGCATCGTTGAAGAATCGCCGGGCGATCATCACCCGGGTTGCCGCTTCGGCAAGCTCGGTGACCGCGTCGGCGGGCAGCCGGGCGCGCTCGGCCTGCAGTCCGGCGATCGCGCGTCCGACCTGGTTCTCCACCGTCCGCCGATCGTCCTGCTGCCAGTGCTGCACCGCCAGCGCGGCCCGGGCGGTGCCGACCAGCGCGTGGGCGGTGTCCGGCGCCAGGTTGGAGTCCGGCCGCTCGCCCAGCTGCAGCAGCGCCGCCGCCCGGCGGACGAGCTGGGCGTCCAGCGCCGACTGCGCGGCGTCGACCCGGGCATGCAGCCGGTCCAGCCGGGTCAGCGTGAAGGTCACCCAGGAGGTCAGCAGGACCGCGACGAACACCGCCGCGACCAACCAACCCGCCGGTAGCACCGGGCCAGGCTACAAACTCCGCGGCGGAGGCGCCGGGAGGCTCGCTAACTCGACGTTAGCTCCGGACGGCCGCCGCGCAGGCGATCTCGTACACCCGCAGGATCTGCCCGGTGACCACCTGCCAGTCGTAGGGCCGCGCCAGCTCGGCCCCCGTCTCGGCCAGCTGCCGGCGCAGCGTGGAATCGGACAGCACGTGCTCCAGCGCCCGGGCCAGCGCCGCCGAGTCGCGGTTGCGGAACAGCAGGCCGCCCCGGACCCGTCTCCAATCCTCGCTCCGTCGCCGCTGCGATCCGGTCTCGGAGCCGGTCGCGTCGGCCGGCTCCAGCACCAGGCGGAACGCGGGCAGGTCGCTGGCCACGATCGGGGCGCCGGCGGCCAGCGCCTCCAGCAGGATGATCCCGAAGCTCTCGCCGCCGGTGTTCGGGGCGACATAGACGTCGACGCTGCGCAGCAGGGCCGCCTTGTCGCGCTCGCTCACCATCCCCAGCATCACCACCGACCCGGCCAGGGGCTCCGGCAGCTCGTCGAGGAAGTCCTGCTCCTGGCCCCGGCCGGCCACCAGCAGCCGCACGCCCGGCCGGGTGCGGACCAGCTCGGTCATCGCCTCCAGCAGCACCGACATCCCCTTGCGGGACTCGTCGTAGCGGCCGATGAAGCCGATCGTCCCGCCCAGCGCCGGGTCGCGGGGGTAACCCGGCAGCGGCTCGGCGCCGGCGAAGGCCGCGATCGACACCCCGTTGGGAATGACCACCGCGTCCGCCCCGAGGTGCTCGACGATCATCTTGCGGGCCGCCGGCGACACCGCGATCCGCCCGGACAGCCGCTCCAGCAACGCCTGCACCGCGCTGTCGAACATCGCCAGGAACCGCGACCGGTTCGAGGCCGCGTGGAAGGTCGCCACCAGCGGGGCATCGGCCAGCAGCACCGTCAGCAGCGACAGGCTCGGCGGCGCCGGCTCGTGCACGTGCACCACGTCGAAGTCGCCCTGGCGCAGCCAGCGCCGTACCCGGGTGGCCGAGACCAGCCCGAACTGCAACCTCGCGACCGAGCCGTTGTACGGGATCGGCACCGTCCGGCCGGCGGCCACCACGTAGCTCGGCAGGCTCGGCGAGTCCTCGTCCCCCGGCGTCAGCACCGACACCTGGTGGCCGAGGCCGATCAGGGTCCCGGCCAGGTCCCGCACGTGCGCCTGGACGCCACCGGGGATGTCCCAGAGGTAGGGGCAGACGATGCCGATCCTCACGGCTGGGCGGCCACGAGCCGGGACGGGTCCAGATCGGCCAGCCAGAGCCGTTGCAGCATGTGCCAGTCCTGGGGATGCTCGGCGATCCGGCTCTCGAAGGCGCTGGCCAGCGCCTGGGTGGCGTGCTGCACCCGGCTGCGCAGCGGCCCGTCGCCCAGCTCGATCTCCGGGCCGATCCACTGGCCCCAGCCCTCGCCGTCGAAGTACAGGTGCACCGGGATCAGCGCCGCGCCGGTGGTGGCGGCCAGCAGCGCGGGCCCGGGCGGCATCCGGGTCGGCTCGCCGAAGAACCGCACGTCCACCCCGCTGCGGGACAGGTCCCGGTCCGCGACCAGGCACACCGCCTCGCCGGCGCGCAACCGCTCCGCCAGCACCTGCATGGGCGGGTGCGGCCCGCCGGTCAGCGGCAGCACCCGCATCCCCAGGCTCTCCCGGTAGGCCACGAACCGGTCGAACAGCGACTCGGGCTGCAGCCGTTCGGCCACCGTGCTGAACGGGTAGCCGCGCCGGACCAGCCACAGCCCGGCGATGTCCCAGTTGCCGCTGTGCGGCAGCGCGAAGACGGCGCCGCGACCGGCGGCCATCGCCCGGTCGACATTGTCGGCCCCGTCGGTGCGCACGTGGGCGATGATCTGGCCGTGGTCCATGCTCGGCAACCGGAAGGTCTCCAGCCAGTACCGGGCGTAGGAACGCATGCCCGCCCGCACCAGCCGGTCCAGCTCCGCGGGCGCGACGTCCGGGCCGGCCACCCGGGCCAGGTTGCGGCGCAGCTGCCGTACCGACCTGCCGTCCCGGCGGACCGCCAGGTCAGCTGCGGCGGCGAACAGCCGGCCGGCCAGCGGCGCCGGCAGCGCCCGGATCAGCCGCCATCCCGCGACGTAGGAGGCGGTGGTCAGCCAGCCACCGGCCAGCCTCACGCCTGCTGCGCCCGGGACTGCTGCCAGACGGTGGCCAGCCGCTGGATGACGGTGATCGTCGAGGCGGCCACCAGCACCCAGAGCGCGATCGCCTGGACGTAGGGCAGCCGGAACGGCCAGCCGGTCAGGCCGGTGCCCACCAGCACGATGATCAGCCGCTCGGACCGCTCGGCGATGCCGACGTTGCAGCTGAACCCCGCGCCCTCGGCCCGGGCCTTGATGTAGGAGGTCAGCGACCCCAGCACCAGGCACAGCAGCGAGGCCGCCAGCAGCGCCGGCTGGTCCTGTCCGGCGAACCACCAGGCCAGGGTGGCGAACACCGCCGCGTCGGCGATCCGGTCGCAGCTGGAATCCAGCACCGCGCCGAACCGGCTGCTGGTGCCGCCGGCCCGGGCCACCGCGCCGTCGACCATGTCGAACATCACGAAGGCCCAGATGAACAGCGTGCCGACGAAGAAGGCCCCGCGCGGGTAGAAGACCAGGGCCGAGACGGTGGCGCCGATGGTGCCGGTGATCGTGACCATGTCGGGGCTGACCCCCGCGTGGGCCAGCGACCGGCCCAGCGGCGCGATCGCCTTGCCGATCGGGGCCCGCAGCAGGTTCAGCACCGCTCAACTCTATCGGGCAGCCCCCCGGCGGCCGGCGCAGCGCGAAGACGGGGCCGCCGCAGGCCTTGCCCGGCACGCCGCGCGGGTGTCAAATGCAGCGGAGGGCCACGCTTTTCGGATCACTCCGGCAGGCCCGTCCGGAGTCGGGGCAGCCCAGTGAGGGGCTGCGCGATGTCAGTCAAGACAGCGGCCAGGACGCAGAGCCGGCTCGCCCCGGTGGCAGCCGGCAATCCAGAGCAGATCCGCAATGTCGCGCTGGTGGGGCACGGCGGGGTGGGCAAGACCACCCTGACCGAGCACCTGCTGGCAGCGGCCGGCGCCATCTCGCGCGCCGGCACGGTGGCCGACGGCAACACCGTCTCCGACGCCGACCCGGTCGAGATCAGCCAGCAGCGCTCGGCGTTCCTCTCCGTCTGCCCGATGCGCTACCGCGACATGGTGCTGAACCTGCTGGACACCCCCGGCTCGCCGGACTTCGTCGGGGAGCTGCGGGCCGGGTTGCGGGCCGCCGACGCCGCCCTGTTCGTCGTCTCGGCCGCCGAGGAGCTCGATGACAGCACCCTGGCGCTGTGGGAGGAATGCGCGGCCCTCGGAACCCCCCGAGCGGTGGTGATCAACCGGCTGGACGCCCCGCGCGCGGACCTGGCCCGGACGCTGGCCGCCTGCCGGCAGGCCTTCGGCGGGGTGGACGGCAACGCGGTGCTGCCGCTGTACCTGCCCACCGATGCGGCGCAGCCGGCGGCGGGCGGGCTGGTCGAGCTGCTCACCGCCACCGACCCGGCCTACTCCGACGACCGGGCGGCGCTGATCGAGGCCATCATCGCCGAGAGCGAGGACGAGTCCCTGCTCGACCGCTACCTGTCCGGCGACGACCTGGACCCCGCGGTGCTGGTCGCCGACCTGCACACCGCGGTGGGCCGCGGCCACTTCCATCCGGTGGTGCCGGTCTGCGGCGGCGGCGATTCCAGCTTCGGGATGAGCGAGCTGCTGGAGCTGATCGTCCGGGGCTTCCCGAGCCCGACCGAGCGCCCGCTGCCCGACTGCTACACACCGATCGGTGCGGACGGGCCGAAGCTGACGTGCGACCCGGCCGGGCCGCTGGCCGCCGAGGTGGTGCGGACCTGGGTCGACCCGTACCTGGGCCGGGTGTCGCTGGCCCGGGTGTTCTCCGGCACCATCACCACCGACACCGCGCTGCACGTCTCCGGGCACGGCAGCGCCGACCGGGGCCATCCCGACCACGACGCCGACGAGAAGGTCGCGACGCTGCTCGGGCCGACGCTGGCGCCGATCTCCTCGGCGTTCGCCGGGGACTTCTGCGTGGTGGCCCGGCTGGCCAGCGCCGAGACCGGTGACACGCTCTCCGAGCAGCGCCAGCCGCTGGTGATCCTGCCCTGGCAGCTGCCCGAGCCGCTGCTGCCGATGGCCGTCCGGGCCGCGACCCGCAACGACGAGGACGCGCTGGCCAAGGCGCTGACCCGGCTCGCGGCCGCCGACCCGGCCGTCCGGATCGAGCGCAACGCCGAGACCAACCAGCTGGTGCTCTGGTGCCTGGGCGAGGCACATGCCGAGGTCGTCCTGGCCCGGTTGCGCGCCGGTGGCGCGGCGATCGAGACCGAGCCGGTCCGGGTGCCGCTGCTGGCCACCTTCACCACCCAGGCGCGCGGGCACGGCCGGCAGGTCAAGCAGTCCGGCGGCCACGGCCAGTACGCCGTCTGCGACGTGGTGGTCGAACCGCTGCCGCGCGGCTCGGGAGTGCAGTTCCTGGACCGGGTGGTCGGCGGCGCGGTGCCCAGCCAGTTCATCGGCTCCGTCGAGAAGGGGGTGCGGGCCCAGCTCGCCCGCGGCCTGCAGCAGCAGGCCACGGTGCCGGTGGTGGACGTCCAGGTCACCCTGGTGGACGGCAAGGCGCACAGCGTGGACTCCTCCGACGCCGCGTTCCAGACGGCCGGGGCGCTGGCGGTCAAGGACGCCGCGGCAGCCGGCGGGGTGCAGCTGCTGGAACCGGTGGACTCGGTGCGGATCACGGTGGCCGAGCACTCCATCGGCGCCGTGCTGTCGGACCTGTCCGGCCGGCGGGCCCGGGTCACCGGCACCGAGCCGCTGACCTCGGACCGGCCCGGCAACCGCAGCGTGATCAGCGCCGAGGTGCCGGCCATCGAGCTGCTGCGCTATCCGGCGGTGCTGCGGTCGCTGACCGGTGGGGCGGGCAGCTTCACCCGCAGCTACCTGCGTCACGACCCCGCTCCGCCGACGGTGGCCGCCGCGCTGCTCGGATAGCCGCTCTGCCGAATCAAGCCGAGCCAGGGCTGCGACACGGGCTCGCCGGTTCCTGTGTGATCTTCCTTGTCCCGGCAAAGGCCACGTAACCGTCACCGGCACTGCTCGTTGGACGTGATGACCTGCCCGTCCCGCGAGAAAGCAGACCATGACCGAGCCGGACAGTACTGAACCGACCGTCGCCACCGGACGCCACGCGGCACCTTCGGGGCGGCACCGGGCAGCACACCAGCCGGTGCCCGCGCCGCCGGCTCCGGCCTGGCTGCCGCGCGCCGCGCTCGCGGCGGCGATGGCTGTCGCGCTCGGCGCGGGCATCCTGGCGACCACCGGCGCGGCCGGCACCCCGACGCGGCCCAGCGCTTCCCCCACCACCAGCCCTGCCGCTTCCGCTGCCGCTCCGGCCGGGCTTGCCCGGCTGTCGCAGGGCGCGCCGAAGGGCGCCAAGCTGCTGCCCGCCCAGCCGGTCCATGTCGCCCGGCCGGCCGCTGCCGGCCCGGCCGTGATCACCGGGCTGGCAGCCAACGGCATCCCGGTGGTCGCGCTCAACGCCTACCGGGCCGCGGCCGCCCGGCTGGCGTCGGCCCAGCCCGGCTGCGGCCTCGAATGGTGGCTGCTCGCCGGGATCGGCCGGATCGAGTCCAACCACGGCCGGTACGGCGGGGCGAGCCTGAGCCCGAGCGGGGAGTCCAGCCCGCACATCATCGGGGCGGCGCTCGACGGCGTCGTCTACGACTACATCGCCGACACCGACGGCGGCCGGCTGGACCGCGACTCCCGGTACGACCGCGCCGTCGGGCCGATGCAGTTCATCCCCTCGACCTGGGCGGTGTACGGCATCGACGGCAACGGCGACCGGGTCGCCAGCCCGTTCAACATCAACGACGCCGCGCTGGCCGCGGCCCGCTACCTGTGCGCCGCGGGCGGTGACCTGCGCACGGCCGCCGGTCAGCGCCGGGCGGTGCTGGCCTACAACCATTCCGACGAGTACCTGGCCCTGGTGCTGGGCACCGCGGCGGCCTACGGCACCGGAACGCCGCTGGACGGGCCGATCAAGGGCATCACCACGGGCGCCCTGCCACCGGTGGACACCTCATGGCTGCCGCCGGTGAACCCGGGGCGGCCGGCCGGGCTGGATCGGGGTGGCGCGTCATCCGGCGGCTCTCGTACGTCGGGCGCTGGTTCTTCGAGTGCTGGCTCTGGCTCCTCCGGTACCGGCTCTGGTTCGTCGGGCACTGGCTCTGGCTCCTCGGGCTCTGGCTCCTCGGGCACCGGCTCGTCCGGCACTCCTCACCCGGCCCCGAGCAGCACCCCGCCGGCCAGCTCGCCGCCCCAGAGCTCGGCCAAGCCGAAGCCGAGCAGTCCGGCCGCCTCGAGCAACCCGGCGCCGTCCGGCCTTCCGCTGCCGACCCTGACCGTTCCCACGGTGGTCCCGTCGCCGAGCAGCACGGTATGCACCGAGACGGTGCTCGGCATCGTCGTCGAGGTGCCCTGCACATCGTCCTGAGACTCCTGGTCGCCGGCTGGGCGACGGTCATACCGAGCGCCCGTCCTGGCGTTCGATCGGTATGACAGTCGACCGGTCAGGAGGTCGGTGCGCCAGCCTCGTCCGGTGCGCCAGCCTGGTCCGGGGCACCGACGAACCGGAGGATCAGCCGGTCGTCCAGCGCCCGGTAGCCGAGCTGCTGGTAGATGCCGTTCGAGGTGGGGTTGGCCTCGTCGGTGAACAGCACGACCTGGCGGGCGCCGCAGTCCAGGGCGTCCTGGGTGCAGGCCGCGGTGACCGCCGCCCCGTAACCGCGCCGGCGCGAGTCCGGCGGGGTGTAGACGGGCCCGATCCGGCTGACCCCGGCGACCGTGACGTTGCGGCTGGCCATCGACACGGGACGGGCCTGCTCGTCCAGCCAGAGCCACAGCAGCCCGAGCTCGATCCGCCGCAGGTACATCTCCGGCTGGGGCGTCGCCGCGGACGCCTCGGCCTCCAGGTGGAACCGGGTGACCCAGTCCATCACCACGTCCAGATCCGCCGGGACGGCGGCCCGGGCCCGGCCCGCGGGCGGTGGCGTCGGCGGCCGCAGACCGTCCAGGGTGTAGACGCGCTGCCGCATGGCCACCTCGGTGCGGAGGCCGGTGCCGGCCGTCCAGCTGGCCGCGAACCGGCCGGCAGCGTCCACGGTGCCCATGGTGTCGGGCACCTCGGCTGCCCGCTCGCGGATCCCGGCGGCCAGCTCGTCCTCGCTGCCCGGCGGCAGCTCCGCCAGCAGGACGCCGTACGGCGGGGTCATCGAGATCGCGCCGGTGATCTCGCCGGCGGCCCCGTACCAGCCGAACAGCGGAGCCACATCGGAGAACCGCTGGCCGGCCCGCAGCGTCTCCAGCACCGTCAGCGGAACGGTGTGGACGTCCGGGCGCGCGGTCAGCAGGTCCAGGACGTGCTCGGCGTACCGGTGCGGATCATCGGTGAAGGACCAGGGCATGGCATTACGGTGCCATCACCGAGCCGCCCGGTCGAGGCGATTTAGGCCGGTGGCCGGCGCGGCTCGCCCCGGTAGGTGCCGAAGAACCAGTTGTTGCCCTCCGGATCGCGCAGCGCGAACTCGCGGGAGCCGTAGTCGGTGGTGTGCGGCTCCCGGATGATCTCCGCGCCCGCGTCGACAGCTCGCCGGTGCAGGGCATCGGGCTCGTCGGTGACGACGTAGGCGGCGAACGTGCCGGGCATCATCCCGAGGTCGTCGTCGCGGACCGACCCCAGCATGATCCCGCCACCGGGCGGCCAGGCCAGCTCGGCGTGGCTGACCAGCTCGCCCTCGGCGTGGACGGCGGTCTCCTCGAATCCCACGACGTCGACCAGGAACCGGATCAGCCCGAGGGCGTCGCGCGCCCGGAACATCGGCCAGACCTGCGGCGCTGGCACCCCGGAGTCCATACCCCCAGCTTGGCGGGCCGCCGTCGGGCTGTGCAAGACCCGGCGCGCGGTCCGCCGTGGCTGCAAGCGCACCGAGTACCCCGTCTAGGACCCCTTGGGTAGGTTTAGCGCGCACGGCTCAGCAGGACTCCTCAAACCGAATGGAGCTAACCCGTGATCAGACGTCAAACCCGGTCAGAGGTCGCTGACGCCTTGCAGGCTGTGAAGTCGGCAAGCGCCGCGGTGACCCAGGACGCCAAGTCGACCGGCATCGCCGTGACCCAGAACGCCAAGTCCACCGGCGCCGCGGTGACCCAGAACGCCAAGGAGGCGGCCGCCAGCGCGGGACACGCGCTCAGCACCGCCGTCGGGGCAGCCGGTGGCGCCGTCACCGAGGCCGTGGACGCGGTCGGCAGCGCGGTGGACGCGGTCGGCTCCGCCGTCGAGGCCGGCGCCGTGGCGCTGGCAGCCCGGGGCCGCCGGGCCCGCAAGCTGGCCAAGGCCGAAGCCCACACCCGGCGCGAGCAGGCCCGCCAGCAGACCCGCAAGGCGCGCAGGCACGGCGGCCTGACGGTGGCTGACGCGAAGACACAGGCGGCGCTTGCCAAGTCGCGGGCGAAGGCACAGGCGGCTCAGGTGCGAACCGATGCGGTGGAACGTGCCGTGGCGGCGGCGACGCTGGTCCGACGGGAGAAGCCGACCACCAGCAGGACGCGCAAGGCCGGGCGGGGGTTGCTGATCCTGGGCGCGCTGGGCGCGCTGGCGCAGCTGGTACGCAGCAAGCTGGCGGCGCCCACGTCGCCTCCGGCCAAGCCATGGAACCAGCCGGCCAAGCCGGCCGAGTCTGACGCGGCCCAGCCGGCCCAGTCCGACGCGGCCAAGCCGGCCCAGTCCTACACGGCGCAGTCCAACGGGGCACAGCCGACGACCAAGCCGGCCGAAACTGACGAGGCCAAGCCGGCCCAGGCCGACGAGGCCAAGCCGGCCGAAACTGACGCGGCCAAGCCGACCGAGACCGACGCGGCGCAGGCCGACGAGGCCAAGCCGGCCCAGTCCAACGCGGCGCAGTCCAACGCGGCGCAGGTCAGCGACCCCAGCTGAGCAGGTGACCGCCTCAGGCCTCAGGCCTCAGGCCTCAGGCCTCAGGCCTCGGGCCAGTGCGCCGCCAGCTGCTCGCGGGCGTCGGCCAGCAGTTGCGGAAGCACCCGGGTCTGACCGATCACCGGCATGAAGTTCATGTCCCCGCCCCAGCGCGGAACGACGTGCTGATGCAGGTGCGCCGCGATGCCGGCCCCGCCGACCGTCCCCTGGTTCATGCCGATGTTGAACCCCTGCGGGCGGGCGGCGGCGCGCAGGGCGGCCATCGCCCGCTGGGTCAGCAGCGCCACCTCGGCGGCCTCGTCGGCGCTCAGGTCGGTGTAGTCGCCGACATGCCGGTACGGCACCACCATCAGGTGGCCGGGGTTGTACGGGTACAGGTTGAGCACGGTGAAGGCCAGCTCGCCGCGGCTGACGATCAGGCCGTCCCGGTCTGACTGCTTGGGGATGTCGCAGAACGGGCAGTGGTGCTCGGCGTCGGAGGCGGGCTTGCCCTCGCCGCCGATGTAGACCATGCGGTGCGGCGTCCACAGCCGCTGAAAGGCATCGGGACGGCCGGCGAAGTCCGCGCCGTCGACCAGTTCCGGTTCGGTCACGGCTGCTCGCGGGAGATCGGCTGGAAGTCGGCCACCGAGGGCGAGTGGTTGATCCGCCGGTCGACGAAATCGGCGATCTGGTCCAGCGCCCGGTCCAGCGCAACGCCGTTGAGCTGCTCGCCGTCGCGGAACCGAAACGAGACCGCGCCGTCCTCGGCGTCCTTGCCGCCGGCGATCAGCATGAACGGCGCCTTGGCCTGCTGCGCGGTCCGGATCTTCTTCTGCATCCGGTCGGCGCTGGCATCGACCTCGACCCGGATCCGGCGGGCCCTCAGCTGCGCCGCCACCCCGTGCAGGTACTCCACCTGCTCGTCGGTCACCGGGATCGCGATGACCTGCACCGGCGCCAGCCAGGCCGGGAAGGCGCCGGCGTAGTGCTCGATCAGCACCCCGATGAACCGCTCGATCGAGCCGAACTTCGCCGAGTGGATCATCACCGGTTGGTGGCGCTCGCCGTCCGCGCCGGCGTACTCCAGCCCGAACCGGGCCGGCTGGTTGAAGTCGTACTGGATGGTCGACATCTGCCAGGTGCGGCCGATGGCATCGCGGGCCTGCACGGAGATCTTCGGGCCGTAGTAGGCCGCGCCGCCGGGATCGGGAACCAGGTCGAGCCCGGACTCGGTCGCGACCTGGTCCAGGATCGCGGTCGCGGCCTCCCACTGCTCGTCGGTGCCGATGAACTTGTCCGGCTTGGAGTCGTCCCGGGTGGACAGCTCCAGGTAGAAGTCCTCCAGCCCGAAGTCGCGGAACAGGCCCAGGCAGAAGTCGAGCAGGTGCTTGATCTCGGCCGGCGCCTGCTCCGGGGTGCAGTAGCTGTGCGAGTCGTCCATGGTCAGCCCGCGCACCCGGGTCAGCCCGTGCACCACGCCGGACTTCTCGAACCGGTACACGTTGCCCAGCTCGAACAGCCGCAGCGGCAGCTCCCGATAGGACCGCCCGCGGGACCGGTAGATCAGGTTGTGCATCGGGCAGTTCATCGCCTTGAGCCGGTACGCGGCATTCTCCAGCTCCATCGGCGGGAACATGCTGTCGGCGTAGTACGGCAGGTGGCCGGAGGTGTGGAACAGGCCGTCCTTGCTGATGTGCGGGGTGCTGACGAAGTCGAAACCCTCCTCGGCGTGCCGCTGCCGGACGTAGTCCTCCATCACCCGGCGCAAGATGCCGCCCTTCGGGTGGAACACCGCCAGCCCGGACCCCAGCTCGTCGGGAAAGCTGAACAGGTCCAGCTCGCCGCCGAGCTTGCGGTGGTCGCGCTTGGCCGCCTCCTCCAGCTGCACCAGGTACGCCTTGAGGTCGTCCTTGCTCGGCCAGGCGGTGCCGTAGATCCGTTGCAGCTGCTCGTTGGCCTGGTCACCGCGCCAGTACGCCGCGGCGGTGCGCATCAGCTTGAACGCCGGGATCCGCCGGGTGGTGGGCAGGTGCGGTCCCCGGCACAGGTCGGTCCAGGCCAGCCCGCCGTCCCGATCGAGGTTGTCGTACATGGTCAGCGCGCCACCGCCGACCTGCGACATCTCCTCGGCGTCCAGCTCGGTCTTGGTGTGATTGTCAGCGTGGTTGCTCTGGCCGCCCTTGAGCCCGATCAGCTCGAGCTTGAACCGCTCGTGGGCGAGCTCGGCTCGGGCCTGGTCGTCGGAGATCTCGCGCCGGGAGAAGCGCTGGGCGGCCTTGACGATCTCGGCCATCTTCTTCTCGATCGCCGCGAGGTCCTCGGGGGTGAACGGCCTGCTGGGCAGGAAGTCGTAGTAGAAGCCGTTCTCGATGGGCGGCCCGATGCCCAGCAGGGCGCCGGGAAAGAGCTGCTGCACGGCCTGGGCCATCACGTGCGCGGTGGAATGCCGCAGCACCGCCAGGCCGTCGGGCGAGTCCATCGGGACCGGCTCGACCTCGTCGGCGGCGTCGAACGGCACGTCCAGATCGCGCAGCTCGCCGCGCGAATCGCGAACCACCACGGCGCCGGACGGGCCGTTGACGTCGATGCCGGCCGCCTCCAGCGCGGCCCGCGGAGTCGTTCCGGCGGCAACCGCAACCGACGGCCGGACGGCGCTGGCAGCGGTTCCGTCGGTGGACTGCGATGCGGCGCTGGACACGGATACTCTCCTTCGATGGCCTGGCTGGATGGGAACGGAAGGCGCACCGTGCATGCTAGTGCGGTGCCCAGAAACTCCCGAGGCGATATTGCCCGCACCGCGCTGGCCGCCACCGTCGCGCTGTTGCTGGTGGCCGGCTGCGACAGCTCGTCCTCGCCGTCCGGCTCGACCAGCGACGGCTCCAGCTCGGTGTCCGGTTCGGCCGCCGGGCCGCCGTCGTCCCCGGCCGGCTCGTCCGCCGGCTCGTCGGCCACGCCCTCTGCGTCGTCGGAGCCGTCCGGCGTCGTCCGGCTCGGCTTCGCCGGCGACGTCCACTTCACCGACCGGACCGCTGCCCGGCTGGCCGCCAACCCGGCCACCGTCTTCGGACCGGCCGCGAAGAGCCTGGCCAAGCCCGATCTGACGATGCTCAACCTCGAGACCGCCATCGCCGTCGGCGGCACCCCGGAGAACAAGAACTTCACCTTCAAGGCGCCGCCGTCGGCGTTCACGGCGCTGCGGGCGGCGGGCATCGACCTGGTCACCATGGCCAACAACCACGCAGCCGACTACGGCTCGGCGGGGCTGGCCCAGACCCTGGCCGCGATCAAGCGGTCCGGCTTCCCGGTGGTGGGCATCGGCGCCAACGCCAACGCTGCCTACGCCCCGTACTACACCGAGATCAACGGGGTGCGGCTGGCGTTCGTGGCGGGCCTGCAGGTGCGGGAGGAGACGCTGGCCAACTTCACGGCCACCAGCACCAGCGCCGGGGTGGCCAGCGCGTACTCCGACCGGCTGGTCGCGGCGGTGCGGGCTGCCAAGAAGCAGGCGGACGCGGTGATCGTGTACCTGCACTGGGGCACCGAGTACGTCCACTGCCCCAATGAGGACCAGTACTCGATCGCCGACAAGCTCTCGGCGGCCGGCGCGTCGGCGGTGGTCGGCACCCACGCGCACGGCCTGCAGGGCGCCGGCTGGCGTCCGGACGGCACCTACATCTCCTTCGGCCTCGGCAACTACTTCTGGTGGATCTCCTTCGGCGACCAGCGCGACGACAGCGGGATCCTGACCCTGACGCTGACCCGCGACAAGGTCACCGCCGCCTCCTTCGCGCCGGCCCGGCTGGACGAGCGGGGCATCGCGGTGCCGGCCACCGGCGCGACGGCTCGCCGGATCCGGTCGGAGTTCGAGGAGTTCCGCCAGTGCGCGGGCCTGCTGGCCAAGCCGCCGCGCTGAGCGGCTAGTCGCAGGACCAGGCCTGAACACGTGGATCCCATCGACCTGTCGTGACAGCCGCCTGCAGCACCGGATCGAGGAACGCCTGGACGAGCCCGACCGCCCGGTCGTAGGTCCGATGGTCTCGGCACTCGGCGACGTCACGAGCCAGCCGGCCGTAGGTCGATCGCCAGCCGGGCGGCGTCGCGTAGCCCGCGATCTCCGGCAGGTTTCGGTTCAGGCGCTCAGCCTCGATGGCGGTGCGCAGCTGCGGCGCCTGCACCACCTGGGTTCGAGCGATGACCACGAGATCGACCAGGTCGCGGACGCGCGACGAGCGCCTGCCGTCCGGAGGATGCACCTCGAAGGTCGCACGGGCAATGTGTGGACGTGAGGGACCCAAGAGCTATCAGAGTCCGTAGACCGCTGGTTCGAAATGTCGGCGCGGCGTAGTCGGTCCAGTGTGAACTCGCGTGCCATATTATG
>NZ_DASVSG010000012.1:0-11946 GCF_036388195.1 Jatrophihabitans sp.
CACGGCATCCTGGCGCAGCACGTTCTGCAACGGCACCGCGTGCGAGGTCGGCTGGATGTCAGCGGCGGCGACATCGCCGATCCGGGCCACCGCGCCGAGTATGACGTCGAGTTGGCCGGCGAACAGGTCCAGTTCGTCCTCGGTCACCGCCAGCCGGGCCAGCCGGGCCAGGTGCGCGACTTCGTCGCGGGTCAGGGTCGATCGATCGTCAGGCACGACTGCAGAGTCTAGGGCGGGCGTCGCGGAGGGGCGGACATGCCCTCGCTGCGCTCCTCGGCGCTGCGCGCCTGCGATGCTCGCACTGGCCCATCGGCTCTTCGCGCACGCGCTCATCGCAACCTCGCTCCGCTCCTCGGCGCTGCGCGCCTGCGATGCTCGCTCGGCGCGCGTAACACCGGGGATACCGCCGCACGGCACACTATGCGGGTGTCCTTCCTGATCCGCGTCGTCCTGCCCGACCGCCCAGGCGCGCTCGGCGCGGTCGCGTCCGCGCTCGGCCATGCCGGCGGGGACATCCTCAGCGTCGACATCGTCGAGCGCTCGGGCGGCCAGGCCACCGATGATCTGGTGGTCGAGCTGCCCCCGGGCAAGCTGGCCGACTCCCTGGTGACCGCCGCCGCCAGCGTGCCCGGCGTCCGCGTCGAGTCGATCAGGCCGTACGCAGGGGTGATCGACCCGTTCCGGGAGCTGGAGCTGCTGGAGAAGCTCGCGATCAGCACCGACGACGCGCCCGGCGTGCTGGCCGACGGCGTCTGCCGGCTGTTCCGCTCAGGCTGGGCGCTGGTGCTGCAGGCGCCGGACGAGAGCGGCCTCTCCAGGGTGATCGCGCGCAGCTCCGCCGGGCCCGAGATCGATCGGCTGGCCACGCCCTGGTGGCCGCCCACCCCCTCGCGGGCCTTGGACGCCGAAGAGCGCTGGGCGCCCCCGGCGTGGGCCAACCTGGGAACCGAGCTTGCGGTGGTCCCGCTGGGCCGCAGGGCGATCCTGGTGGGCCGCCCGGCGTTGCGCTGGCTGGCCAGCGAGATCATCCGGATGTCGCACCTGGCGTCGATCGCGGCGACCGTGCTCTACCCCGACCCGTCCTGAGCCGGAGCTACTCGTCCCCGATCCGGGCGACCGCGGTGGCGGCCTCGGGCCCCTGTTCCAGCAGCACCGTGAAGCCGTCCTCGTCCAGGATCGGGACCTTGAGCTCGACGGCCTTGGCGTACTTGCTGCCGGGGGTGTCGCCCACGACCACGAAGGCGGTCTTCTTCGACACCCCGCCGGCCGCCTTGCCGCCGCGGCTGGTGATCGCGGCAGCGGCCTCGTCCCGGCTGTAGTTCTCCAACGACCCGGTGACCACCACGGCCAGGCCGGCCAGCGGCTTGGGGCTGGTGTCGATCACCCGCTCCTCTTCCAGCTGGACCCCGGCCGCGCCCCATTTCTTGACGATCTCCTGGTGCCAGTCGACGGCGAACCACTCGCGGATCGACTCGGCGATGGTCATCCCGACGCCATCGGCGGCGGCGAGCTGCTCGGGAGTGGCGTCCGCGATGGCCTGGATGGAGCCGAACTCCCGGGCCAGCACCTGCGCCGCGGTCGGCCCGACGTGCCGGATGGACAGCGCGACCAGCACCCGCCACAGCGGGCGGGTCCTGGCCGCCTCGAGGTTGTCCAGCAGCTTGCGGGCATTGGCGGCCAGCTCGCCGTCCTTACGGCGGAAGAAGTCCGCGCGCGCCAGGTCGTCGGCCGTCAGCGAGAACAGGTCACCCTCATCGGTGACCAGGCCGGCCTTGAGCAGGGCTGCCGCCGCCTCGTAGCCGAGCACCTCGATGTCGAAGGCGCCCCGGCCGGCGACGTGGAACAACCGCTCACGCAGCTGGGCCGGGCAGGACCGGTGGTTCGGGCACCGGATGTCGGCATCGCCCTCCTTCTGCGGCCGCAGCTCGGTGCCGCATGCGGGGCAGTGGGTCGGCATCACGAAGGCCCGCTCGGACCCGTCCCGCAGCGCCACCACGGGGCCGAGGATCTCCGGGATCACGTCGCCGGCCTTGCGCAGCACCACCGTGTCGCCGATGAGCACGCCCTTGCGGGCGACCTCGCTGGCGTTGTGCAGGGTGGCCATCTCCACGACGGAGCCCGCCACGGTCACCGGCTCCATCACCCCGAACGGGGTCACCCGGCCGGTGCGCCCGACGTTGACCTGGATGTCGAGCAGCTTGGTGTTGACCTCTTCGGGCGGGTACTTGAAGGCGATCGCCCACCGGGGCGCCCGGCTGGTCGAGCCCAGCTGGCGCTGCATCGACAGCGAGTCCACCTTGACCACCACGCCGTCGATCTCGTGCTCGACGTCGTGGCGGTGCTGGCCGTAGTAGTCGATGTACTCCGACACCTCGGCCATCGAGGAGACCACCTTGGCCCGGGCCGAGGTGGGCAGGCCCCACTGGCGCAGGTAGTCATACCACTGGGACTGGGCCTCGACCTTGGGGCCGCCCTCGACGTGGCCCACCCCGTGCACCACCATCTCCAGCTTGCGGCTGGCGGTGATCCGCGGGTCCTTCTGGCGCAGCGACCCCGATGCGGTGTTGCGCGGGTTGGCGTAGGGCGCCTTGCCCTCGGCCACCAGCCGGGCGTTGAGGCTCGCGAACTCGGTCAGCGGGAAGTACACCTCGCCGCGCACCTCGATGACGTCGGGGACGTCGGAGCCGGCCAGCCGGTCCGGGATGGCCGCGATCGTCCGGACGTTGCCGGTCACGTCCTCACCCGTCCTGCCGTCGCCCCGGGTCGCTCCGCGCACCAGCCGGCCGCGCTCGTAGACCAGGTTGATCGCCAGGCCGTCGACCTTCAGCTCGCACAGGAAGCTCGGCGCGGTGATCTCGCGCTCCACCCGCACCAGCCAGGCGGCCAGCTCGTCGGGGGTGAAGGCGTTGTCCAGGGAGAGCATGCGCTCCAGGTGCTCCACCGCGGCGAACTGGGAGGAGTAGTCGCCCGCCACCCGCTGGGTCGGCGAGTCCGGGGTGCGCAGTTCGGGGAACTGGTCCTCGATCGCTTGCAGCTCGCGCATCCGGGTGTCGTAGTCGGCATCGGAGAGGGTCGGCGCGTTGGCGATGTAGTACCGATAGGCGGCGTCGGCCAGCTGCTCGGAAAGCTCGGCATGGCGCTGCCGCGCCGCGATGAGCTCGGCGCTGTCCGGGGGGCTGTCATCGGCTGTCGTCACGCGTTCAAGCTACCGCCCGGCACCGACAGTTTCGTGGCCAGCTGGCACGCTGGCAGGCCAGCAGATCACGCGGAGCGGGACGAGGGAGCGCGGGCCGATGACCAGCACACCAGGCCAGGGCCCGACGACGGACACCGCGGGCCAGCAGCCGTATCTGCACGAGCTGCTCGCCTGCGTGCGGGCCCCAGCGCTGGCGCTGGCGGACCCGGACGGCCAGCTGCGCGGCAGCGGGGTGCAGGGCATCTACCTGGCCGACCGGCGCATCCTGTCCCGGTCGGTGCTCACCGTCGCGGGGGCGGAGCTGGCGCCGATCTCGGGCGAGCTGGCCGGTTCCAGCGCCCTGCGCAGCGTGTCGATCGTCCGAGGTCTCGGTGACCCCGGGGCGGACCCCACCGTGTGGATCGAGCGCCGCCTGGCCGTGTCGGGGTCCGCGGCCACCGAGTCGGTGAGCATCACCTCGGCAGCCCGGCAGCCGGTGACCGCGCGGCTCAGCCTGGAACTGGCCTGCGACCTGGCCGGCATGGCCGCGGTGAAGGCAGGCATCGCCGGCGCCGCGCTCGCCGCTGCCAGCCGGCCGGACGGCCTCAGCTGGACGGGGCCGGCCGGAGTCCGGGTCAGCGCGGCCGCGGCGCCGCCGCCCACCGAGATCGCCGCCGACCCCGCCCGCCTCAGCTGGGACGTCGAGCTCGGCCGCGGCGACACCAGGCTGATCGAGCTCAGCTACACCGTGACCGACCCGGGGCTGCCGGTGGTAAGCGCGCCGGCCGGGGAGTCCCGGCTGGCGGCGCCGACGATCCAGTTCGGCGACCCGCGGCTGAGCGCCCTGCTCGCGCAGTCCCTGGCCGATCTGGCGGCATTGGAGCTGGCCGACCCGCAGGCTCCGGAGGACCACTTCCTCGGCGCCGGGGCGCCGTGGTACCTGACGCTGTTCGGCCGGGACTGCCTGATCTCGGCCCGGATGCTGCTGCCGCTGGGCACCGAGCTGGCCGCAGGCACGCTGCGCACCCTGGCCCGCCGCCAGGGCAACCGGGTCGATCCGGACTCGGCCGAGGAGCCGGGCAAGATCCTGCACGAGATCCGGGCTGGCGAAATCGAGCACGCCGGGGGCCGCCAGCCGGGCCAGCGGATGCGGCTGCCGGCCACCTACTACGGCACGGTCGATGCCACCCCGCTGTGGATCCTGCTGCTGCACGACAGCTGGCGGTGGGGGCTGGCCGAGCAGGAGGTCGAGCAGCTGCTGCCGAACCTGGAGCGGGCGCTGGCCTGGATGGCGGACTACGGCATCGACGACAACGGCTTTCTCAGCTATGCCGACCGCTCCGGGCACGGCCTGAGCAACCAGGGCTGGAAGGACTCGGCCGACTCCATCCAGTTCCGGGACGGCCGGCTGGCCGAACCGCCGGTCGCGCTGAGCGAGGTGCAGGCCTACGGCTACGCAGCGGCGATGGCCGGGGCCGCGCTGCTCGATGCCTTCGGCCGTCCCGGTGGGCAGCGCTGGCGGAGCTGGGCTGCTGAGCTCGCCGAGCGCTTCCGGCAGCGGTTCTGGCTGACCGACGAGCACGGTGGCTACCCGGCGCTGGCGCTGGACGGCTCGGGCGAGCCGGTGGATTCGGTGGCCTCCAACCTGGGGCACCTGCTGGGCACCGGGCTGCTGACCGCGCCGGAGTCCGCCCTGGTCGCCGGCCGGCTCGGCTCGCCCGAGCTGTCCTCGGGCTTCGGGCTGCGGACGCTGGCCAGCTCGTCCGCCGGGTTCAACCCGCTGAGCTACCACAACGGCTCGGTGTGGACGCACGACACCGCCATCGCGATCACCGGCCTGGCGGCCGCGGCGGCTGACGGCGTTCCCGGCGCGGACGCCGCGGCCGCGGGCCTCATCGAAGGGCTGCTGGCCGCCGCTCCGGCGTTCGGCTACCGGATGCCCGAGCTGCACGGCGGCCACCGCGCCGAACCCGGCCGGCGACCGATCCCCTACCCGGCGTCCTGCCGGCCGCAGGCCTGGTCGGCGGCGTCGGCGATGGCGATCGTCACGGCGTTGCTCGGCCCGCGCCCGGATGCGGCGGCCGGCTCGCTGGGGTTCCGGCCGCTGCGCCTGGCTCCGGACGCCGGTGGGCTCGCGGTGACCGGGTTGCGGTTCGCCGGCCGGCCGCTGTCGGTGCGGGTATCGGCCGAGGGCGAGGTCACCGGCTCGCTGGGCTGACCGGCCGGAGCCGGCCAGGAGCGCTGAACCCCCCGAAGCGATCCGAGGGCTCAGTCCAGGCCGTCGCGCAGCGACCTGCCCACCTCGGTCAGCGCGGCCATCACCCGCCGCGCATAGGGCGGCGACGCCCCCGCCAGGCCACAGGACGGCGTCGGGACCACGGCGCCGGCGAGCAGGCTCTGATCGAACCCCAGCTTGGCCCACAGCCGGGAGATCCGATCCCGGGCCTGGACCGCGGAGATGTCGGCGTCGACGCCGGGAAAGACCCCCAGCCACAGCGAGACGCCCGCCTCGACGAGCTCGCCGATCGAGTCCAGGTGCGCATCGGCGATCAGGCTCGCATCGACCGACACCGCCGACGCGCCGCCCCCGAGGATCAGGTCGTACGGCACCTGATCGGCGCAGCAGTGCACCACCCGATGGCCGGGCGGCGCCACCTCCAGCACCCGGGTCAGCGCCGGCTCCGCCACCGACCGGGGCAGCGACCGGACCGTCCCGTACCCCGACGGCGTCGGCACCTGGCCGGCGAGGACCGGGGGCAGGCCCGGCTCGTCCACCTGCAGCACGAAGGACGTGCCGGCCAGCCGGGAGCCCAGCTCCGCCAGCAGCACCCGGGCGCCCTCGGCCAGCGACTCGGTCAGGTCGCGGAACGCGCCCAGGTCGGTGAGCACCTTGTGCAGGTTGGGCAGCTCCAGCGCCGCGCCGAGCGTCATCGGGCCGCAGACCGACACCTTCAGCAGCGGCGCGCCCTGCGCCTGCTCGGTGATCGCGTCCAGGTCGCGGTTCAGGTGATCCCGGGCCCGGGCCTGATCGCGTCCGGAGTGGCTGGTCACCGTCCAGCCGTGCGGCTGCCACTCCAACGGATAGTCGACCAGCAGCGCGCCGGTGCGGGCGATCACGTCCGCGCCGAAGCCGCGCCCCGGTAGCTCCGGAAGGTAGGGCAGGTCCGGCACCTCACCGAGCACCAGCCGGACGGCCTCGTCCGGATCGGCACCGGGCAGCGAGCCGATCCCGGTCGCGGCGCCGGCCGGCCAGGGGGAGGTCATCCGGTGCTGACGGCAGGCCGAGCCGGCTGGCCGGCGCTGACGATGGTGGCCGAGCCGAGCACCCGGTCGCCGTCGTACATCACCAGCGCCTGGCCGGCGGCGACCCCGCGCTGGGACTGCCGCAGCTCGGCCCGCAGGTCGCCGCCAGAGGGATGCACGCGCGCGTCCGACACCATGCCGTGCGCGCGCAGCTGGACCTGGCAGTCGAAGGGCGCCACGGGCGGGTCGGCGATCCAGACCGGCCGGTCGCAGCGGACCTCGGACACCTCCAGGTCCGCCGCGCTGCCCACCACGACGGTGTTGGACTTCGGCTGCAGCGACAGCACGTATCGCGGTTGGCCGGTCGCGCTGGGGGTGGTCAGGTTCAGCCCCTTGCGCTGGCCGACGGTGAAGTGATGGGTGCCGGCATGCTCGCCCAGCACGGCGCCGTCGGTGTCGACGATGCGTCCCGGGCGCTCCCCCAGCCGGCGGGCCAGGAAGCCCTGGGTGTCGCCGTCGGCGATGAAGCAGATGTCGTGCGAGTCGGGCTTGCTGGCCACCGCCAGCCCCAGCTCCGCGGCCTCGGCGCGGACCTGGTCCTTGGTCGAGTCCCCGAGCGGGAAGACCGCGTGCGCCAGCTGCTCCGGGGTCAGCACCGCGAGCACGTAGGACTGGTCCTTGGCCGCGTCCACCGACCGGTACAGCCGGCCGTCGGTCAGCCGGGCATGGTGGCCGGTGGCCACCGCGTCGAACCCGAGCGCCAGCGCCCGGTCCAGCAGCGCCGAGAACTTGATCTGCTCGTTGCACCGCAGGCACGGGTTGGGCGTGCGGCCGGCCTCGTACTCGGAGACGAAGTTGTCGATCACGTCGGACTGGAACCGCTCGGCGAAGTCCCAGACGTAGAACGGGATCCCGAGGATGTCGGCGGTGCGCCGGGCGTCGTGGGAATCCTCCAGCGAGCAGCAGCCGCGCGACCCGGTGCGCAGCGTGGCGGGCTGGCGGGACAGCGCC
Organism: Jatrophihabitans sp.; assembly: GCF_036388195.1. Lineage (GTDB taxonomy): Bacteria > Actinomycetota > Actinomycetes > Mycobacteriales > Jatrophihabitantaceae > Jatrophihabitans_A. Next base: position 7,430 of record NZ_DASVSG010000012.1, read on the forward strand.
AGGTGCACGCCGGTCACGTCCCAGCCGGCGGCCACCGCGCGGGCCGCGGCCACCGCCGAGTCGACGCCGCCGCTCATCGCTGCCAGCACCTTCATACGCCGCGTCCTGCCGTGGTCACGAGGTTGGCGGCGGCGCCAGCCCGGCGAGCGCGCTCGACCACCGGCCCGATCGCCTCGATCAGGGTGCGGACGTCCTGCTCGGTGGAGGTGTGCCCCAACGACAGCCGCAGCGCGCCGCGGGCCCGTCGCGGGTCGGCGCCCATCGCCAGCAGGACGTGCGAGGGCTGCGCGACGCCGGCCGAGCACGCCGAGCCGGTCGAGCACTCGATGCCCCGGGCGTCGAGCAGCATCAGCAGCGAATCGCCCTCACAGCCGGGAAAGGACAGGTGGGCGTTGCCGGGCAGCCGGTGCACCGGATGGCCGTTCAGCACCACATCCGGGACGATCTCCCGCACGCCTGCGATCAGCTGGTCGCGCAGCCCGGCCAGCCGGGCGGCCAGCTCGTCGCGCCTGCTCACCGCCAGCTCGGCAGCGAGGGAGAACCCGACCGCGCCGGGGGTGTCCAGGGTTCCGGACCGGACGTCGCGCTCCTGGCCGCCGCCGTGCAGCACCGGCACGCAGTCCACGCCGCGGCCCAGCAGCAGCGCGCCGGCCCCGTACGGCCCGCCGATCTTGTGGGCGGTGACCGTCATGGCATCGACGCCGGAGTCGGCGAAGGACACCCCCAGGGTGCCGACGGCCTGCACCGCGTCGGTGTGGAAGGCGATCCCGTAGCCGTGCGCGATCTCGGCCAGCTCGTGGATCGGCTGGATGCTGCCGACCTCGTTGTTGGCCCACATGACGCTGACCAGCGCCACCGCGGCCGGGTCCTCGGCGATCGCCGCGGCCAGCGTCTCCGGCTGCACCACACCGTCGGGGTCGACCGGCAGCAGCACCAGCTCGGCGTTCTCGTGGGTGACCAGCCAGTCCGCCGAATCGAGCACGGCGTGGTGCTCGACTGCGCTCACCAGCAGCTTGCGGCGAGCCGGATCCGCGGCCCGGCGGGCCAGGTAGATGCCCTTGACCGCCAGGTTGTCCGCCTCGGTGCCGCCGCTGGTGAAGATCACCTCCGAGGGACGGGCGCCCAGGGCGGCAGCCAGCCGTTCCCGGGACTCCTCGATGATCCGGCGGGCCTGCCTGCCGGAGGTGTGCACCGAGGACGGGTTGCCGACGGCGCCGGTGCTGGAGGCGCGCATCGACGCGGCGACCGCGTCGATCACCTCCGCGAGCATCGGCGTGGTCGCGGCATGATCGAGATAGGGCATCGGCTACGAGCTTACTGAGCCGCGACGGCCACGATCCACCGATGCGGTGATCGGCTGGCCGCCGCCACCGGCCGTCGGGCCGCACTCGCCCGCCAGCCGGTCCCCGCCCTGCCGTCCGCCCGCTTGCCCCCGGGCCGCGGACGGCAACCGGGACGCCCGGCTGACCGCTAGCACTCCCAGCCCGGCCATGCTCAGGTACACCACCGCGAAGCCGGCGCCGTATCCGATGCGCCCGTGCACCGCCAGGGCGATGAAGGCCCCGGCGAAGGCCGCCGAGATGGCCGAGACCGACGAGTCGGCCAGCTGCAGGGCCGCCGAGTCCGAGCCCCGGCGGGCATCGGTGGTGCACTCCAGCATCACCACGCTCGCGCTGGTGATCGCGAAGCCCGCTCCGAAGCCGGCGAACGGCCAGACCGCGAAGGCCACCGCGCCCGGCACCACCCGCAGCGCCACCAGCGCCATGCCCACCCCGCCGATCGCCATCAGCACCAGTCCGAGCCTGACCAGCGCCGCCCGGTTCGGCTGCCTGAGCCGGCCCTGGATCGCCGACGCGCTCGCCCAGCTGAGCGCCGACAGCATCAGCGGCATGCCGGCCCAGGTGGGCGAGTAGCGCAGCTGCACCGTCAGGGTCAGCGGAACGATCACCTCCATGCCGACGAACATCCCGGCCAGCACCCCGCGGAAGGCGATCGCGGCCGGCACCCCCGGGGCGAACCGCGGAGTTCCGGCGGGCAGCAGCCGGCGCAGCCCGGCGACCATCGCGATCGCCCCCGCGACCGCGCCGGCGACGCCCAGCAGGTTCAGGTTCTCGCCCAGGTTGGCCACCCCGGCCACGCCGACGGCGGTCAGCAGGGCGTAGCCGATCCGCCGCCGGTCCATCCGGCCGGCGCCGGTGGTGCTGCGCAGCTGGCGCAGCGATGGCAGGATCAGCACCCCGCCGAGCGCCACGAAGGGGGCCAGCCCACCGAACACCCAGCGCCAGGACAGGTACTCGGTGATCCAGCCCGCCAGCACCGGGCCGACCAGCCCGGGGATGATCCAGGCGCCGGCCAGGGCGGCGAAGATCCGGGGCCGCACCTGATCGGCGTAGACCTCCCCCATCACCACGTACATGGCGGTGATCAACAGGCCCACGGCCATGCCCTGGACGAACCGGGCGGCCACCAGCTCCCACATCGTCCCGGCGACGGTGCCGAGCAGCAGGCCGGCGATGAACAGCGCCAACCCGGCCAGCAGCGGCCGGCGCGCGCCGTGGATGTCGGAGTACATCCCGGACACCACCATGCCGACCACACTGGTCACCAGGAAGCCGGTGAAGGCCCAGCCGTAGGACGCCAGGCCGTGCAGGCTGCGGGCGGCGGTGGGCAGCGCGGTCGCGACGGCCAGCGCCTCGAAGGCGATGATCGTCATCAGGATCAGGATGCCGAGCGTGGTGATCCGGTACCGCGGCGCGAAGATCGTCTCGACGTTTCCGTCCGGAGGGGTGCTCGCACCTGCTTGATCGCCGAACTCAGCACCCACCGTCACTGGGACCAGTGTAGTGGCGTTATCCCTTGCGCTTGCTCACTTCCTCAGCCAGTTGCGGCGCCACCGCGAACAGGTCACCCACCACGCCGAAGTCGGCCAGTTCGAAGATCGGGGCCTCGGGATCCTTGTTGACCGCGACGATGGTCTTCGACGTCTGCATGCCGGCCCGGTGCTGGATCGCCCCGGAGATCCCGAGCGCCACGTAGAGCTGCGGCGACACCGTGACACCGGTCTGGCCGACCTGCATCTGATGCGGCACCCACCCGGCGTCGGTGGCCGCCCGGGAGGCGCCTACCGCTGCGCCGAGGGAGTCGGCGACGTTCTCCACCACGGAGAAGTTGTCGGCCGAGCCGACGCCGCGGCCGCCGGAGACGATCACCGAGGCGTCCTGCAGCGACGGCCGGGAGCCCTTGGCCTCGGCGACCCGGTCCACGATCTTGGCAGCCTTCGCGCCCTCGGACAGGGCGACCTCGACGCTGACCTGCTCGGCGGCGGCCGGGGCGGCCTGGGGCGCCACCGAGTTCGCCCGCAGGCTGATCACCGGGATGCCGGTGGTCACCCGCGAGCTGACCGTGACCGCGCCGCCGAAGATGGACTGCTTGGCCGAGCCGTCGGGGTTCACCTCGACGGCGTCGGCGATGAACCCGGAGTCGAGCTTGAAGGCGGCCCGGGCCGCGATCTCCTTGTTCTCCGGGGTGGAGGCCACCAGGATCGCGGCCGGCGAGGCCTGCTTGGCGACGGTGGCCAGGATCTCGGCCTTGGGCGCCACCAGGTAGTCGGCGACCTCGTCGCTCTCGGCGGCGTAGACCTTGGCCGCGCCGTATTCGGCGAGCTGGTCGCGCAGCGCCGCGGCGGTTCCGGCCGCGCCGATCACGACGGCGGCCGGCTCACCGAGGGTGCGGGCGGCGGTGAGCAGTTCGAGCGCGGACTTCTTCAGCCTGCCGTCCGCCGAATCGATCAGTACGAGCACTTCAGCCATGGTGTGGTCCCTTTACCGTCTCGTTCGGTCAGTCTCGTCGGTGGTCTGGTCGCCGGCTCAGATGAGCTTCTTGCTGGCCAGGTACTCCGCGATCGCGGCGCCGCCGTTGCCGTCGTCCTTGACGACGACGCCCGCGGCGCGCGGCGGGGCAAGCTCGAAGGAGTCCACCATGGTGGTCGCGGCGGCCAGGCCGACCTCGTTCTCGGCCAGCCCGAGCTCGGCGAGGGTGAGGGTGGTGACCGGCTTGGACTTGGCGGCCATGATGCCCTTGAAGGACGGGTACCGCGGGTCGTTGATCTTCTCGACCACGCTGAGCACGGCCGGGGTGGCGGCCTGCACCACGTCATAGCCGGCCTCGGTGACCCGCTCCACGGTGACGGTGGAGCCGGCCACGGTGACCTTGCGGGCGCCGGACAGCTGCGGCAGCCCGGTGGCTTCGGCGACCAGCGCCGGCAGCACCGACAATCGCGAGTCGGTGGCCTCGAACCCGCCGATCACCAGGTCGTACTCCAGGGTTCCCAGCGCCTTGGCCAGCACCTTGGCCGTGGTGATGACGCATGAGCCGTGCAGCGCCGGGTCGACCACGTGCACGCCCTTGTCCGCGCCCATCGACAGCGCCTTGCGCAGCGACTCGGTGGCCCGCTCGGGACCCATGGTGAGGATGGTGACCTCGCCGCCGTGGGCCTCCTTGATCCGCAGGCCCTCTTC
>NZ_DASVSG010000013.1:0-2318 GCF_036388195.1 Jatrophihabitans sp.
GACCTGGACGAGCTCGTCATTGCTGAGCGGCCCGGGAGCCAGGTAGCCGGGCAGCTGGTCCTGGGGCGTGCCCAGCGCCTGGAACAGCTCCGAGCCGCCGAGCTGGTCGGCCTGCGGCGCCGGCAGCTCGATGGTGTCGGCGTAGCAGGGGCCGGCTGCGGCCAGCAGCAGGGCGGCGGTCACGAGCGCCAGGCCGGCGCGGCGGCGGCTCGTCACGGCTGCCCCTCGCCGGCCGGGCTACTGCCGGACGGTGTAGGTGAGCACCAGGTAGTCACGGCACAGCGGCTTGACCTTGATGGTGACCTCCTGCGGTCCGGTGAACTCGGCCTCCGCCTCGAAACCGGCCTCCTCATCGGATCCGGCCTGGGTGTAGCCCTCGGTGACGAGCTCATCGGCGGCGTTGTCGCGGACGGTCACCAGATCGGTGACCCCGCCACGCAGCACGCCGCTGACCGCGCGGGTCTGGCCCTGGTTGGTGACCTCGGTGGGCTGCCAGCCGACGAGGGTCGGAAAGTCCGCAGGCAGCTGGCGGATGAGCTCCGGATGCGGCGCCGTCTGCTGCTGGTTGCACGCTGCCTGCGCGGCCCCGGCGGATCCGGACTCGGACTGGGAGGGGGACAGGGAGGCGGTCGCCGACGGCGAGGCCGCGCTGCTGCTGATTCCGGACGCCGCTCCCGACGTCGAATCGCCGTTCCCGCCGCAGCCGGCCAGCGCCAGCCCCAGGATGGTCGTTGCCATGAGCATGCTCAGCTTCATCAGCTGTCTCCGACGTGCGACGGCCTGCGTGGCTTGCTCGGCCTCGCTTGCCAACGTACCGGGCGCCGGAGCACGGTGGCAGGTCCCAGCCGGAGAAGGACCAGCCAGCCGGGACCAGGACCGGCTGCCAGGTCGTACAGGAGCAGGAGCTGCCATGCGGGTGCTGACCGTCGGCCTGCTGCTCTGCGCGCTGCTGGCCGGCGCCGGGTGCCAGGCCGGGCCCGGCGCGCCGGCCGGCGACGGGCCGCTGATCGTGGTGTCGGCGCCGCTGGCCGCCCAGCCGTGGATCGGGCGGTCGGTGGTGCGGGGCGCCGAGCTGGCCATCGCCCAGCAGGCCGTCGTCCCGGGAGTGCCGAACGGCCGGCTGCGGCTGAAGATCCTGGACAACAACGCCTCGCCGAGCACCGCGGTCGCCAACGCCAGGACGGCGGTCCGCTGGAATGCCGCGGCGCTGATCACCGACGGCACCGGGGCGCTGGCGGTGTCCCGGGTGACCGACCCCGCGTCCCTGCCGGTCTTCGTGGTGTTCGACGGCGGTGGCTCGTTCGTCGACCCGGCAACGCACCCGACCATCTTCCGGCTGGCGCCGGCGAACAAGCACATGAGCCGGCGGCTGGCCGACTACCTGGCCGCCCGCCGGACCGGGCCGATCGCCCTGATCAGCGACGACTCCTCCTACGGCCGCGAGGGTGCGCGGCAGCTGCGCGTCGACCTGGCGCAGAACGGGCTGCGGGTGGTGAAGCGGATCGTCCTGCCGGTCGCCGCCGGCGATGTCAGCGCCCAGGTGCTCGCGGCCCGCCGAGCTGGCGCCGGGGCCTTGCTGCTGTGGGCCGGCGCGCCGGGCATCGCGCAGGTCATCAGGGCCGCCCGGTCCGCCGGGTGGCAGGTTCCGGTCTTCCTGAGCCCGACCGGTGAGGACCCGCTGGTGCGCCAGCAACTGGCCGATCACCCGCGGTGGCTCGACGGCGCCACGTTCGTGTCGTTCCGGATCACCAGCGAGATGGGCCCGGCGCCCTTCGAACGGTTCCGGACCGCCTACGAGCAGCGCTTCGGGCCCGACCGGGTCGGCATGTCGGCGGCCGGCCGGCCGGTGCTGCAACCGCCGGACTGGGCCATGTACTCCTACGACGCGGTGCTGCTGATCTCGGCCGCGCTGACCATCACGGCCGGCGCCACCGGCCCGCCGCTGCTCACCGCCGTCGAGGGCGCGTCGGTGATGGGGGCCAACGGCGACCAGCGCGGCTTCGGCCCGGAGGACCGGGAGGGGGTCAGCTCCAGCGACATGTACTTCGCCCGGTTCGCCGACCTGCGGTTCGCCGCGGTGACCGACGACGCGCTCTCGACCCAGCTGCCCGCGGTGCCCCAGTGACCGGGGTTCAGGCCTGCACCTGCCAGCGGGTGGTGCAGGCGTCCACCGCCGTCAGCTGCAGCACTCCCGGACGGCCGCTCCTGGTGAACGGCAGCCGTCCCTCGCTGGCGCCGACGATCCCGCGTCCGGCCGTGTAACCGGCCTTCTGCAACGCGCCGGTGATCGCGATCAGGTTGTCGCGCACCGTCCCCGG
>NZ_DASVSG010000014.1:0-3278 GCF_036388195.1 Jatrophihabitans sp.
GGCGTGGCACACGAGCGGTCGGCGTCGGCAGCCTAGGGCGGAAAGTGCACCCAGTGCCCTTCTGAGACGACCTCGACGGCGCCGTCGACCACCTTGATGGCGGTCTCGTCGTCGATGGCGTACGCCGGGCCCGCGATCTCGGCCGCCCAGCTCTCGGCGCCGGCCATGGTGTTGTCCGGCAGCATGCCCAGGTGCGGGAAGATCGAGAAGTCGACGATCCCGAGGGTGCTGTCGTCGCCGTCCGGTGGCGTCCACTCGATGAAGTCCTTACCGATGCGTGGGGTCATCACCATGCTCCCGGCGCTCAACCCCACCCAGACCGTGTCGGGCAGCGACGGCAGGAGGTCCGCCAGCCCGGATTGCCGCATCCAGTGGCACAGATACAGCGCATCGCCACCGGCGACCAGCAGGACGTCGGCCTCACCGACCCACGAGATCCACCGCTGGTCGCCGATGCTGGGCAGCGCTGTCAGCTCCAGGACACCCAGCGACTTCCAACCCAGGTCGCACATGGGCAGCGAGTCCTGGCCGGCGATGAAGCTCCATGCCATGGCTGGCCCGCACATGGGGTGGCCGTACTGCGCCGTAGGGACGCAGAGGGCGTGGGAGTCGGCGATCGGCTTGCCCAGCAGGTCGACCAACGCATCGCGGATGGTCGGGTTCTTGACCCCCGCGGACGTGAGAAGAAGCTTCACCGTGCCTCCCGAGTCGAGTGCGAGGGTTGCTGGGACGTGCTGAGGGGTCAGGCCGGCCGGCGGCCGATGCTCAGCAACGGCCGGGGTGCCTGCTTCGCTGCCGGCGTCGTCTGCCCGGATGCGCCTCGCCAGGGCCGGTGCGCCGAGATGCCCCCGTCGGCGACCAGGTGGTGCGGCGCCGCATAGGTGACCCGGGCGCTGACCACGTCGCCGGCTGCCACCGGCAGGTCGCCGGTGGCCACGTGCACCAGCCGGCCGTCGCGGGCCCGTCCGGAGATGCGCAGGTTCGCCGCGTCCTTCTTGCCCTGTGCTGCGCTGACCAGCACGTCCACCTCGGCGCCGATCAGCTGCTTGTTCTGCTGCCAGCTGATCTCCTCCTGCAGCTCGATCAGCCGGTCGTAGCGCTGCTGCACCACGGCCTTCGGGACCTGGTCCGCCATGGTCGCCGCAGGCGTGCCGGGCCGCGGCGAGTACTGGAAGGTGAAGGCGCTGGCGAACCGGGCGCGCCGGACGGCCTCCAGGGTCTGGTCAAAGTCGGCCTCGGTCTCGCCCGGAAAGCCGACGATGATGTCGGTGGTGATCGCAGCGTGCGGCATCGCGGCGCGGACCCGGTCGATGATGTCGAGGTAACGCGCCTGCCGGTAGGAGCGCCGCATCGACCGCAACACGGCGTCGGAGCCGGACTGCATCGGCATGTGCAGCTGCGGGCAGACGTTCGGCGTCTCGGCCATCGCGGCGATCACGTCGTCGGTGAAGTCGCGGGGGTGCGGGCTGGTGAACCGGACCCGGTCCAGGCCTTCGATGCGACCGCAGGCGCGCAACAGCTTGCCGAAGGCCAGGGCGTCGCCGAACGAGCGGCCGTAGGAGTTGACGTTCTGGCCCAGCAGGGTGATCTCGGTGACGCCGTCGGCGACCAGGGCCTCGATCTCGGCCAGCACGTCGCCGGGTCGCCGGTCGGTCTCCTTGCCGCGCAGGCTGGGCACGATGCAGAACGTGCAGCTGTTGTCGCAGCCGACCGAGATCGACACCCAGGCCGAGAACGCCGAATCTCGCCGGCTGGGCAGGTCGGACGGGAAGTTGGCCAGGGCGTCGAGGATCTCGACCTGCGCCTGGCCGTTGTGCCGGGCCCGTTCCAGCAACACCGGCAGGCTGGCCAGGTTGTGGGTGCCGAAGACCACGTCGACCCAGGGCGCCTTCTGCAGCACGGCGGACTGGTCCTTCTGGGCCAGACAGCCGCCGACGGCGATCTGCATGCCCGGACGGGCCGTCTTCACCGGGGCCAGCTGGCTCAGGTTTCCGTAGAGGCGGTTGTCGGCGTTCTCACGCACCGCGCAGGTGTTGAACACCACCAGGTCGGCCTCCCGGCCACTCTGGTCGGCCGACCGGCGGTAGCCGGCCTGCTCCAGGAGCCCGGAGAGCCGTTCGGAGTCGTGCACGTTCATCTGGCAGCCGTAGGTGCGGATGGCATAGGTGCGGCTGGCGCTGGAGTCGGTACCCGGGGCGGCGTTCATATCGGCTCAAGGGTACGAGGCCGCGCCAACCCCCGGGTCGCCAGCCCGGTTGGCTACTCTTGCTCATGGTCGCGACCTCGACGCCAGATGCTCGCTCCGCCGCCACCGACACGCCCCCGATCCTGCTGCGGCCGATGACGGCTGCCGACCTGCCGCTGATGTGCCGGTGGCTCGGGGCGGCTCACGTGCACCGGTGGTGGCACGATTCCGCCGAGCCGGCCGCGGTCAGCGCCGAGTACCTGCCCTGCATCGAGGGTGTCGAGCCGTCCCACCCCCTGATCGCCGAGTTGCCGACCGGGCCGGTCGCCTTCGTCCAGTGGTACCGGTGGGCCGATTACCCGGACTACTGCGCGTGGATCGGCGCGAGCCCGGACGAGGCAGGTTTCGACTACCTGATCGGCGAGGAGGCCTGCTGCGGCCAGGGTCTGGGCACCCGGCTGATCGCCGCGCTGATGCAGCTGATCCGTGAGCAGGACGCTGCCATCGCCGGTGTGGTGGTGGATCCCGAGCAGGCCAACACCGCCTCCCGCCGGGTGCTGGAGAAGAACGGGTTGACCCTGGTGGCGGTGAAGCGGATCGACGATCCCGACGGGCGACCGGTCGGCCCGTCGGCGATCTATCGGCGCCGGTTCACGGCTGAGGAGCAGGCCGACCGAGCCGGCTGAGCCGCTGAGGAGCAGGCCGGCCCAGGAGCGGCGCAGGAGCAGGCCGGCCCAGGAGCGGCGCAGGAGCTGGCCCGCTCAGCGGCTCAGTGGGCGACTTCGGTGGCCCGTGACTCCCGGACGACGGTCACCCGGATCTGGCCGGGGTAGGTCAGCTCGTCCTCGATCTGCTTGGCGACCTCGCGGGCGATCACACCGGCCGCCAGGTCATCGACCTGCTCCGGCAGTACCATCACCCGGACCTCGCGGCCCGATTGCATGGCAAAGACCCGTTCGACCCCCGGCCGGGCGGTGGCGATCTGCTCGATCCGCTCCAGCCGCTTGACGTAGGCCTCCAGCGACTCCCGGCGGGCGCCCGGGCGGGCGGCGGAGCAGGCATCGGCAGCCTGGGTCAGCACGGCCTCGACGGT
>NZ_DASVSG010000015.1:0-13658 GCF_036388195.1 Jatrophihabitans sp.
CACATCATCGATCAGCGGGGTGAGCAGCGCTTCGCCGAGACTGCCGGTGAGTTGCCGGGGAAAGACCGAGAAGACGTCGGCCCGCTGCTCGGCCATCGCCCCGACCACCGCCTCGACCGCGTGCGGCGCCAGCAGCACGTCGGCGTCGCAGAAGACCAGCAGCTCACCGGATGCCTCGGCAGCCAACTGCGCGCAGGCCCAGTTCTTGCCGACCCATCCGGGCGGTGGCGGCGTTCCGGAGACCAGCCGGGCCGTCGGTGAGCCGGCCAGCATCGAGCCGGCCAGCGCGGCCGAGCAGTCACCGGACCGGTCGTCCAGCACGATCACCTCGCTGACCCCGGACTGCCCCAGCAGAGCCGGCAGATGGTCGGCGAGGGTGGCGGCCTCGTCGCGCATCGGGATCAGCAGCGACACTGCCGGGCTGTCGTGCCTGCGGGAATGTCCCTTGCGCAGCACCGGAAACCACGCGAGGTTCGCCAGCAGCACGGCGAGCTTGAGCATCAGGAAGCCGAGGACGGCCCGGAACAGGACGGTCACCGCCGGCCGATCCTCGCCCAGCGATCGATCCGCTCGTCCCAGCTGCGCCGCCCCGCGAGAACCCGCGCGAAACCGGGCACCGGCTCCCGCGGGTCGGCCCCGGCGAGCGCGGCGTCCAGCGCGGCCACCCGCTCGGCCAGGTCCGCGGCCAACCGGCCAGGAGCGCAGGGTGGCCCGATATCGATCAGTCCCTCCGAGTACTGGTGTCCGCGGATGGCCACTCGCACCGCGACCGGCACGAGGGGCGCGGGCGCCCGCCGGGCCAGCCATCCTGCGCCAGGCGCCAGCTCCGCGAGCCGGCCCGCGGGCCTGAGCTCGCCCTCGGGAAAGATCACCAGCACCCGGCCGTCGCGCAGGCTTTGCAACGCCTGCCGGGGCCGCCCGGTCGGAATGACGCCGATCGTGGCGAGAAAGCGGTAGTGGGACAGGTTGTCCCCGTCCATCAGCAATGCCGCGGGCCGCCGTTGCTGGCGCAGCACTGCCGCGGCCAGGAAGCCGTCCCACCAGCTGTGGTGATTGGCGGCCCAGACGCAGCCTCCGGCCGGCAACTCGCCCCGTACCCAGACGCCGCGCAGACCACGCCGCACCAGCTGCTCGAAGCCCAATCCCAGCGCCTTGGCAGGCAACTGCGCCCACCGCTCGGCTCGTCCACTGGAGCCACGGCCGGTCGCCGAGCCCGGTACGCGCTTTCCGGTGCTGGACACGGCGGCTCCAAGGCGGCTTCAGGTCGACGATTCGGGCGCAATCCGGACTGGCGGATGGGCCGAATAACCACATGGCTGCTCTTGAACCTAGAGTGACTCTAACATCGAAGTACGGCACCATCGAGGTGCAGCACCATCGAGTGCAGCGGGGACAGCAGCTCCTTGCGGCTGCGCGCACGCCGAGAGGCCAACCCATGCTCCGGACGTCCCGGGTGGTCCCCGGCCCCACCGACGACGTGGTGATCGTCGGCGCGGGGCTCGGCGGGCTGTCGGCGGCGCTGCGGCTGGCCGGGGCGGGCCGCCGGGTGACCGTCCTGGAGCAGTCCGGCGACCCCGGTGGCCGCGCCGGGGTGCTCCGGCGCGACGGCTACCAGTTCGACACCGGCCCCACGGTGCTCACGATGCCCGAGCTGATCGACGACGCCCTGGCATGCGTCGGTGAGCGGCTGGCGGATCGCCTCGAGTTGCTGCCGCTGAGCCCGGCGTACCGGGCCAACTTCGCCGACGGCTCACGGATCGACGTGCATACCGACCCGGATCGGATGGCGGCGGAGATCGCCGAGGTCGCCTCCGACCGGGACGCGGCCGGCTACCAGGACCTGGTGCGGTTCCTGCGCAAGCTGTACCGGCTGGAGATGGCGAACTTCATCGACCGCAACCTGGATTCGCCGCTCCAGCTGCTCGGCAGCGCGGGGATCAAGCTGCTCGCCCTGGGCGGCCTGCGACGGCTGGCCCCCAAGATCGGGCAGTACCTGGAGGACGACCGGCTCCGGCGGATCTTCTCCTTCCAGGCGATGTATGCCGGGCTGGCGCCTCACGACGCGCTGGCCATCTATGCGGTGATCTCCTACATGGACACCATCGCCGGCGTCTACTTCCCCCGCGGCGGCATGCACGCCGTTCCGCAGGCGATGGCCGCCGCGGCCGCTGATCACGGAGTCACCTTCCACTACCGCAAGAAAGTCGAACGGATCGAGGTGACCGGCGGCCGGGCCCGTGTCGTGCACACCTGCGACGGCGAGCGGTTCGCCGCCGATGTGGTGGTCGTCAACGCCGACCTGCCGAGCGCCTACGAGCAGCTGCTGCCGGCCGAGTACCGGCCTCGCCGGTTGGCGCGGCTGCGGTATTCCCCGTCCTGCGTGCTGGTGCACGCCGGATCGACCGCTCAGTACCCGGAGCTTTCCCACCATTCCATCTTCTTCGGCCAGGCCTGGCGCAGCACGTTCACCGAGATCATCGACGAGGGCCGGCTGATGACTGATCCGTCGTTCCTGGTGAGCAACCCCAGTAGAACCGATCCCTCGCTGGCGCCGCCGGGACGCGCCACGTACTACGCGCTGTTCCCCTGCCCCAACACCCGAGCGCCGATCGACTGGTCGGTCACCGGCCCGCGCTACCGGGACGAGATCATGGCCACGCTGGACCGGCGCGGGCTGCCCGGCTTCTCCCAGGCCATCGAGGTCGAGGCGATGGTGACCCCGCAGGACTGGCAGGATCAGGGCATGGCTGCCGGCGCCCCCTTCGCAGCGGCGCACACCTTCGGCCAGTCCGGGCCGTTCCGCTTTCCGACGCTGGACCGCCGGATCGAGAATCTGGTGTTCTGCGGCTCCAATTCCCAGCCGGGCGTCGGTGTTCCGATGGTGTTGCTGTCGGGCAAGCTCGCGGCTGCCCGGATCACCGGGATGCGGGGCTGAGGCCGATGCCGAGTGTGATGCCTGACCTGGCGAGGCGGCGATGACCAGGCGTCTGGGATTGCGCGAGCAGCACAAGCGGCGCACCCGGGAGGCCATCGGGGTGGCCGCGATGTCGCTGTTCTTCGAGCACGGGTACGACTCGGTGACCATCGCCGATGTGGCCCGGCAGGCCGGCGTCTCGGTCGCCACGGTGTTCAACTACTTCGACACCAAGGAAGACCTCTTCTTCGACGAGGTCGACCCGCTGCAGGCCGCGCTGGTCGCCACGGTCAGGGACTGCCCGCGCGGGTCGTCGGTGCTCCTCGCCCTGCAGGAGCAGGTGATCTACCAGCTCACGGCCGGACGCACCGATGCCGACGCCGACGAGGTCGTGCGCTTCCACGCGGCGATCGTGGAGAGCGCGGATCTGCAACGCCATGAGCAACATATTCAGCTGCTCCGTCGGCAGGTTCTCAGCCAGGCCCTTGCCGAAGCCCTGGCCGCCGATGCGCACAGCTTCACCGCCGAGCTCGCGGCCGCCCAGTACCTCGCCGCGGAGGCAGTCATCGGCGCCGAGCTGCGCTCCCGGCTGCTCGGAGGCCAGCCCTTGCCCGCAGCGCTGACCGCGCTCCAGCCGCTGATCGCCGCGGTCTTCACCACGCTGCGAACCGGACTCGGGCCGATGGTCAAGGCAGGCGCGCGATGATCACCAACAGATCCAAGGAGAACTACCGGACATCACCGCAGGAGCACCCGGCCACGGGCAGGCCAGCCGGCGCACCTCAGCAGCAGCCCGCCATGGCCGCCCCGCTTCGACCCAGCCGGGGCGCCCGGCGCGAGCTGCGCGCCGCAGGCATCCTCGAGCCCCGGGCGCAGGCCGGTTACCTGCAGGCCCGAACGCTCAATGCCCAGCACGGACGGACCTATTACCTGGCCACCCAGTTGCTGCCCGCGGCCAAGCGGCCCTACGTGCACGCGCTCTACGGCTTCGCGCGGTACGCCGACGACATCGTCGACGACCTCGACCCGCGGCTCACCGCTGCCGAGCGGGCGGGCAGGTTCGATGCCTGGACCCAGGCCTTCCTCACCGATCTGGAGCGCGGCGCCTCGGCCGATCCGCTCTGCGATGCGGTGCTCGACACCATCGCCCGCTGGCAGATACCGCGCGAGCACTTCGCCGACTTCCTGAACTCGATGCGGATGGACCTGGTCGTCACCGAGTACCAGACCTTCGCCGACCTGCGCCGTTACATGTGGGGGTCTGCGGCGGTGATCGGCTTGCAGATGCTGCCGATTCTCGGCCGCGGGGACGAACGTACCGGCTGGGACGGCCTGCGCCAGCCGGCGATCGACCTGGGGCTGGCCTTCCAGCTCACCAACTTCCTGCGGGACGTCGCCGAGGACCTCGACCGCGGACGGATCTACCTCCCGCTGGAGTCACTGGACCGCTTCGGGGTTGACCGCGCGGCGCTGCGACGTGCCCGGATTACCGGGACGGCCTGCGAGCCGATCCGGCGCCTGATCGCCTTCGAGCTCGGACGGGCGCGGGAACTCTACCGATCCGCCCGCCCCGGCATCGACCTTGTCCAGCGCACCTCACGCGATTGCCTGCTGACCGCCTGGACCCTGTACGGCGCGATCCTCGACGAGATCGAGAAGGCCCAGTACAACGTGTTCAGCCGCCGGGTCTCGGTCGGCCTGGGCCGCCGGGCCTCGGTGGCCGGGACGGGGCTGATGCGCGCGGCATGGACGCGCTGCCCGGCTAACCGCCGGTAACACCCGCGGCGCCGTTAGGGTGTGCGATGTGATCATGGGTATCGACCATATCGGCCTGGCAACCGAGGATCCGGGTGGCGTCGCGGCCTTCCTGACAGCCCTGGGCATGGACAGGGATGACGAGGGCGTGGCCGCCGACTACGGGGTGGCTTGCGAGTTCTGGTCCTATCCGGGCGCCGGTGGCCAGCCGTCGATCGAAGTGGTGACCCCGGTGCGTGAGGATTCCGCGCTCAGCGACCACTTCACCCGCCGGTCGCCCTCGCTCTACCACGTCGCGTTCGAGGTGGACGACCTGGACGGCGAGCTGGCCCGGCTCCGCGACCATGGGCTGGTGCCGGTGGACGCGGCGCCATGCGCCGGCGCCCGGCCCGGCATGCGGGTGGCGTTCATGTACGTCCCGAAGCCTGCCGCGCTGCTGGTCGAGCTGGTGCAGTACGGCATCGCCGAGGCCGGCTAGCTGCTGACCTGCAGACGCGAGAAGGCCCCGCCGGATCACTCCGGCGGGGCCTTCCGCTATGCGGACTGCTGATTTACCTGCTGACTACGGGGTGACGCTCTGCACGATCACGTCGCCGGTACCCACCAACACGTTGGTGTCAGTAC
The DNA here is from genome assembly GCF_036388195.1 of Jatrophihabitans sp. Taxonomy (GTDB): domain Bacteria; phylum Actinomycetota; class Actinomycetes; order Mycobacteriales; family Jatrophihabitantaceae; genus Jatrophihabitans_A. Next base: position 5,294 of record NZ_DASVSG010000015.1, read on the forward strand.
GCACCTGCACGCTGCCCAGCAACACCCGGCCGGTCGCCGGCGCCGCGTTCGCGGTGACCGATCCGGGCACCGTCCACTCGGAGTTGGCCGGCCGCACCGCGTTCGAGTCCGTCACCGCGACGGAGCCGAAGGCGGAGTTGGTGAAGACGTCCACGTAATTGAACGTGGTCGAGCCGGCCGGCACTGCGAAGCCGTCGACCAGGGTCTTCCAGGTGCCGGCGGCGGGGTTGGTGATGGTCACCGACTCCTCGCTGTCGCCATCTGCGGACTGGCCGGCCAACACGCAGCTACCAGTGGTGCAGTTGTAGACGAACAGATCCAGGTCGGCGCTCGGGTCGCTGGTGCCACCGATGGTGACCCGCAGCGAGGACGAGCCTGCCGTCACCGTGAGGTCACGCTCCTGCTGGGCCAGGTCGGCGATGGTCGGCGTCAGGATCCGGGCGCTGCCCAGAGGGGTGCCGACCGCCCGGCCGGTGAACTCACCGAAGATGTTCTTCAGCGTGTAGCTGCGAGCCACCGGAGTCCCGATCGTGGCCGACGCGATGGTGTCGGGGTTGGGCGACACGGTCGCGCCCAGGATCGAGGCCGTCAGGGTGTAGGGAGCGTTCTCAGCATCGGACGTACGCCGAGCTTCGACCGTGACCTCCCAGACGCCAGCCTGGGGGTTGCTCTGAGTGCGGCTGGTCGGCGAGCCGACGCACGAACCGGACGACGGGTTGTAGCAGCTCAGCGAGGAGTTCGCGTCAATCCCGACGCCGTACGGGTGGAACCGCAGGAAGCGGATCTGCCCGGCGCCGGGGGTGTCGCCGCCACCCACCATGTCTACCTTGAACGCCGGCGTGTTGGCCGGGACGTTGTAGAAGTAGCTGGTGACCTGGTTGCGACCGATCGTGCCCGAGCGCGCGATCGAGTAGTTGTTCGCCGCGGAGAACTGCTCCGCCGCGACAACGGTGTTCAGCGTCTGCCCATCGATACCGGCCGTCGACGGGTTGTCGAGGTTCAGGATCGCCGAGTGCGCGCCGGCACTGGTCGGGTGGACGTTGACGGCCAGCGTGACCGGCGAGTTCAGCGGCAGCGCGATGGAGCTGGCCGCGGTGGTGAAGGTGCCGTCGTTGCCGACCCAGCTCAGGTTGAAGTTCTGGCTTCCGCCACCGCCTGAGGTGCGGGTGAAGGTGTAGGTCCGGACGTAGTTGTCACCGGCCTTGACCCCTTCACGGTCATAGATGCCCTCGCCGCGGCCCGGCGTCGCCAGGAAGCCGGAGAGCACGGTGTTGACCGGGACCGAGGAGCTGATGGTCACGGGCTTGATGTTGGTCTTGAGCAGGTTCCACGCGGCTGGCACGTTCATCAGGCCGTTGCCCTGCTCGAAGGCGCCGTAACGCGGAAGGTAACGGGTCGAGGAATTGATGGCCTGACGAAGCTGAGCCGGCTGGCTCTGCACGCCGGACTGCTTGGCCGCGCTCACCAGCAGCGCGGCAGCGCCGGCTGCCTGCGGTGAGGCCATCGAGGTTCCGTTGGCCATGCCGTAGCCGGGGGGCAGCAGGTAGGTGCCGGCCGTCGGAGAACCCGCTTGCCACAGCGGAGTGGTCGAGACTGCCGCTCCGGGAGCCACGATCTGCGGCTTGAAGCCACCGTCTTCACGGGGACCACGTGAGGAGAAGCCGTGCAGGTTGTCGACGAAGCTGGAGTCTGAACCGTAGTTCTTCTGCCAGGTGTCCTTGCTGACGTAGGAGCCGACCGCCATGACCTTGGAGGCCGCCGCCGGGTCGCCGATGGTGTTGATGCCCGAGCCGCTGTTGCCGGCCGAGATGAACATCTGCACGTTGTACTGCTCGATCAGGCGGTTGTAGAGGACCGCCCGGGTGTTGTTGCCGTCATTGAGCGAGGGCAGCCCGCCGATCGACATGTTGATCACGTCGACGTTGCCCTGCTTGGCGACGAACGTCATGCCCTCGATGAGGGCGTGGTTGGTGCAGCCGGTGATGAACATGCACACCCGGACCGACTTCAGCTTCGCGCCGGGGGCCGCACCGGACATCGCGCCGCCGAACATCTTGTTGGCGGCGGTGATGCCTGCGACGTGGCTGCCGTGCAGGCCGGACACGATGCCGATGTTGACGTACTTGTTCTGACCGTCGATCTGCACGACGAACGGCATCGTGTCGTTGACCGGCGTGGCCGGGTTGTCGACGCCGAAGTGGCCGACGTCGAACTTCGTGGCGTAGTTGGTCATGGCCGCGTCGTCGGTGAAGTTCTTGTTCTGGTTGGTGTCGACCCGCACGGTGTTGGCGGTGGCATCCCACAGCACCCCGAACTTGTCGGTGGTGTCACCGTCGCGGTTGACGTCGCTGCCGACCTCGCCGCCGAGGCGGGAGTCACCCTCGACGAAGGTGGCGGTCCGGTACGCGCCGGCCGGCGCGGTGTAGTTGACACCCCCGAAGGTGAAGGCGGGGCCGCTGACCTGGGCTGCCATGTTGAGCCAGGTGGGGTCATCGTCGGTGAACGGGTCGGTCGCGGTCACCCATTCGGTGATCTTGCGCTCGCCGGTCGTGGTGGTCGACAGCGCGGGGTGGTCGAGGTCGATACCGGTGTCGAGGATGCCGATGGTGGTGCCACGGCCGTCCCAAGTCGGGTTGGCCGCGGTGAAGGCGGCCGCGCCGGTCTCGCCGACAGGCATGTAGGGGTTGTTCCGCGGAGTTGTCGCGTTCGGCGGCGCCTGCGGGGTGGGCTGCTGCGCGCCCTGCGGGGTCGGGTCGTCCAGGGCGATGACCTCGTCGAGGTCAGCGGCCACGATGCCGGCCAGGTTGGCCGCCGCCTCGACCTTGCCGGTCGGCACATCGGCGCGGATGTAGCTCACGTCGCCGTCAGCCTTGCGGATCACAGCGCCGAGTGACTTCAGGGCGGTGATCACGGAGTTGTTCTTGCCGGGCGCCGCGGCGATCAGCAGCGTCACGGTGGACGCGCCGGTGGCGGTGGCGTGGGCCAGCAGCTCGCGATCGTGCTTGCCGATCTGGGACTGCTTGCCGGGCGCGGCCGGGGCCGCGGAGGCTGACTGGACGCTGACGACTGATGCGGCCAGCGCACCCATCGCCACGAGGGCCACCGTGCTACGGCGCGCCCTCCAACTACGATTTATTTGCATACTTCCGCCTCGGAAAGGGGTGGGTGTGTGGTAATGCGACGCCTTATTCACCCACGGTCCGCGCATAAAATCAAGGTGTAGTCGCTTACATCCACTACGTCCTTGTTGCGGGTGGGCTGCGGACCGCCACCCTGGTGCCACTGAGACGTGGCAGCCGAGTTTACCGAGCTCCTGTCCTCTGACGCCGTTATCGACCACTATTAGGTGGGATAGATTTTCACACCCCGCCTACCGCGTGATGTACAACGTTGTACAAACCCATACCAAAATTCTTTTTTCGAAAGGCGGCCAGGTGTTTCGAGCTCGGCCAGGTGCTCATCGACGACTCCGGACGGCGGCCATGGCGTTGGCCGCCGTTCTCCTTGCCGGGGCGTGCGAGGGATCTAAATCACAGTCCGCACCCTCCCCAGGCGCGACGACCACCAGCCAGTCGGGGGCATCTTCCTCGCCGGCCAAGGCCGCCGACACGGTGCTGGGGCGTCCCTACCAGAACCCGGTGTACGAGGAGAACTTCCCCGATCCCGCTGCGCTGCGGGTCGGCAACCGGTACTACGCCTACGCCACCCAGGGTGGCGGCTCGAACATCCAGGTGCTTACCTCACCGGACCTGATCCACTGGACTGCCGGGCCGGATGCGCTGCCGCAAGTGGGCCGCTGGGCCAGTGGCGGCAAGACCTGGGCGCCGGAGGTGCTGGCGGTCGGTGGAAAGTACGTCCTGTTCTATACCGAGCACGACCAGAAGTCCGACAAGCAGTGCATCGGCCGGGCCCAGTCGAACTCCCCCGGCGGCCCCTTCGTCGACAACCGGCCGGCGCCGCTGGTCTGCCAACCCGCGCTGGGCGGCTCGATCGATCCCAACCCGATCCGGGGCGCTGACGGCGCCTTGTACCTGTACTGGAAGAACGACGGCAACTGTTGCGGCAAGCCGGTACAGCTCTGGGTCCAGCGGCTGAGCCCGGACGCCGGCAGCCTCCGCGGCTCGCCGGTCGCCCTGTTGTCCAACACCCGGTCCTGGCAGGGCAACCTGATCGAGGCGCCGGAGATGGTCACCCACGGCGGGCGGTACTACCTGTTCTACTCGGCCAACGACTACGGGTCGGACAAGTACGCCGTCGGCTACGCCAGCTGCCGGGGCCCGATCGGCCCCTGCGCCGACAAGTCCGAGCAGCCGCTGCTGAGCTCGGCCGCGATGGCCGCCGGCCCCGGGCACCCTTTCGTGCTTGACCTGGCCGACGGCTCCAGCGTGATGCTCTTCCACGCCTGGCCGCCCGACGCCATCGGCTCCGCCGTCCCCGGCCGGCAGCTGTGGTTGGAGCCGCTGAGGTGGGTCGGCGGCGAGCCCCGGATGTCGCCGCCCGACTAGCCGGACGGCCCACCCCCGCGCAACGACGCTGCCGCCGGCCCCGGGCGCCGGGCCGGCGGCAGCGTCATCGCGCTGGGAGAAGGTGTCAGCAGGTCACGGTGAGGCGTGGACCGAGGGTGGCCGAGCCTTCCTTGGAGTAGTACTGCGCGGCGTCACCGCTGGTGTTGCCGATCCGGATCGAGAACGGCGCCCCCGGACTCACCTTGCCGGTCAGGTTCACCGTCACGGTCTGGCCGAGCGCCACCGCTGCCTGGGTGTACACCGGGTTGCCCACCCGCTGCGGGGCGCTGTTCCAGGTCACCGCGGACTGGCTCCAGGCGGTGGAATCGGTGAGGTAGAAGTCACCGCCCTTGACCGAGTTGTTGTTGATGCTGTCGCCGACCGTCAAGGTCAACGTCACGCCCGTCACGGTGGAGCAGCCGGCCGGCAGCGTCGGGTTGAACCGGATCAGCGCATCGTTCACCGGGCTGCCGTCGGCGGTGACCCGGGTGGCGGTCGCGGTGGGCTGCGCGTCCGGGGCGGTCTGGTCGATCGTGACGTCGTCGGTGGCGAACGAGGTCGCGCTGGCGCCCCCGCCGGGAGCAGCAGGCGTGGTCACCGTCGCGGCGTTGCCGGCCGTGGAGTTGCCCGCGGCGTCCTTGGCCCTGACCGTGTACGTGTAGCTCGTCGACGCCGCCACCGTGTTGTCCACGTAGCCGGTGATGTTGCCGGCCACGCTCGCCAACGGGGTGCTGGCCGAGCCGCGGTAGATGTCGTACCCGGTCACCCCGACGTTGTCCGAGCTCGCCGCCCAGCTGAGCTGCACCGAGGTGGGCCCCGTCGCGGCCGCGGTGAGGTTGCCCGGAGCGGTCGGCGGCGTGGTGTCGGCCCCGCTGCCGGCGCTGGCCGGCGCGCTGTCACCGGACTGGTTGCGGACCAGGTCATGGGCCCGGACGGTGTAGCTGGCCCCGGCGGCCGGCGCCGCGTCGATGTAGGAGACGGCGGCCGGCCCGACGGTGGCCAGCCACTGGCCGTTGCGGTAGATGTCCTGCGCGCTGGAGTCGCTGCTGGTGCTGGCGGTCCAGGTCAGCTTGACGGTGCTGCCGACCGCGGTGGCGAGCAGGTTGGTCGGCGCGGCCGGTGGCGTGCTGTTCTGCGCGAAGTTGTAGGTGACCGGGTCGAAGGTCGCGCCGGTGGAGTCGGTCGGCGTGACGGTCACGGTCGCGCCGCTGACGGTGACCTTGAGGAAGTGGTAGACCTGCGCGTCCGAGGTCGGCGCAGCCGCCGCGCCGCATCGGCTGCCGGCCGCGCTGGAGTAGGACCAGCCGACGGCGTAGGCATCGGTGGTGCTGCACCTGGTCACGGGTGACACCTTGGCGCCGCCGCCACCGGTGACATAGCTGGTGACGGCGCCGGGCGGGGCGATGTTGCGCTGGTAGATGTGGGCGTGGCCGTTGAAGGCCAGGTCCACGCCGTTGTTGGCCAGCAGCCCCTCCAGGCTCGCGGTGGAGGTCGGGGTGTTCGGGTCGTTCTGCAGGTAGGTGTCGCTGCCTTCGGTGGCGCTGTCGGCGCGCAGCGGGTAGTGGAAGAAGGCCAGCTTCAGGCTGTTGCTGTGGCTCTCCAGGTCGGCCTTCAGCCACTGGTACTCCGGGCTGGTCGGCGCCCAGTGATAGTCCCGGTCGACCTGGTACGCCCCGCCGGGCGCGGTGCCGACGTTGTTGTCGTTCCAGTCGGCCTCGAGGATGTAGAACCGGGCGCCGCCGGCGTTGAAGGCGTACCAGACCGAGGGATAGCTAGCCGCGGTCGTGCCGTCGATGCCGGAGTAGGTCTCCATCGCGTACTTGCCCCCCGACGCCGCGACGGTGGCTGCCTGCTTCCAGTTCTGCAGGAAGGTGGTGCTGCGGCCGTGGTTGCCGGTGGTGGCGAACAGCGGGATGGAGGCGCCAGGGGCCTTCCAGTACTCCGGGCCGAACACCTCACTCACCCTCGGCCCGGTGGCCACCAGGTTTCCGTAGTTGTTCTGGCTGCCGGTCTCGTAGGCGATGTCTCCGGTGGATACCGCGAACCGTGCTCCGCTCCGGGCGATCAAGGCATCGATGTTCTTCTGGTTCAGGCCACCGGCGATGGAGTCGTCACCCCAGTCACCGAGGACGTCGAAGGTGAACGTGCCGCTGGTGGAGAGCGTGGTGAACCGCGGGGCGGGATCGGCGCCCAGCAGATCGACGGGGGCCGTGCCACCGGTGTAGATCCGGTAGCAGTAGGTGGTTCCGGCGGTCAGCCCGGTGATCCGGATCGAGGTCTGGTACTCGGTGGCCCCGGCGACGGTGATCGGGGCGTTGACCGTGTTGTTGGCGCTGGTGACCGACTTGCCGGTAAGGGTGCAGTCGGTGGCCCCGCTCGGCGTTCCCCACTGCACGGCGCCGGCCGCGCTGGTCACCTTGGTGCTGGTATCGAAGGTCACCTGTACCGAGGTCGTCGTGAGATCGGTCAGGTAGGGGTAGCGCATCAGAAGAGAGCTGGCAGCCGACGCCGCCGGCGTAGCGGCCAGCAGGAACGAGGCGAAGATCGATCCGGCTGCCAGCAGCGCCAGCCCGGCCCTGCGGCGCCCAGAGGTGGACCGGGCCGCAGCGGCAGCCCGAAGAGAAGACGACAAGGTAAAGCCCCCGTAGTACAGCAAGAAGCGCGACTGTTCGGCGCTGTGATACATCGCTTGCGCGAGCGAAACTCACGCCGAGTTTAGCGGATGAGGGCTCGATCCGACCCGGCTGTCATGACCCGTTATCGGCGCCCGACGGTCATTACCCTGGGTGATGCGGAGCCTACTCTCCGACCGGTTCAGCCTTGATCATCAGGGCAAACCCACGTCCTGCTCCCCCGGCGGCAGGGTGCCCAGCACCACGGCGCACGCCCACTCCTCAGACCGGGTGATGCTCGGGACCAGCCCAGCGGCCGCCATCGCCGCGGCGGTGTGCTCGGCCTGGTCCTGTCCAGCCTCGATCAGCAGGGCGCCGCCCGGCGCCAGCCAGCGCGGCGCTCCGGCCGCCACCCGCCGGTGGACCTCGACGCCGTCCGGACCGCCGTCCAGGGCGATGCGCGGCTCATGGTCGCGGGCCTCGGGCGGCATCAACCCGATGGCGGCGGTGGGCACGTAGGGCGCGTTGGCGGCCAAGATCTCGATCCTGCCCTGCAGCGCCGGGGGCAGCGGGTCATAGAGGTCACCGGTGTAGATCTGGGCGCCGGTCGACGCCAGGTTGCGCGCGGCGCACCGGACGGCGACCGGGTCGATGTCGGCGGCATGCAGCTCGAGCCGGCCCACCGCCGCTGCGATCGCCATTCCGACCGCCCCGGCGCCGCAGCACAGGTCCAGCACGACGGAACCCGGCCGAACTCGGGCCACCGCCTGCGCCACCAGGAACTCGGTGCGCCGGCGGGGCACGAACACGCCCGGCTCCACCGCCACCCGCAAGCCGCAGAACTCTGCCCAGCCGAGCAGCACCTCCAGCGGCAGCCCCGCGGCCCGGCGGCGCACCAGCTCCGCCAGCTCGGCCGGCGCGCCGGCTGCGGCCAGCAGCAGCCGCGCCTCCTCCTCGGCGAACACGCACCCGGCAGCCCGCAGCGCGGCAACCGTCGCCGGCAGCGGATCGAGCTCGGAACTGGCTGGCATCGAAGCCCTTCGCTGCGACGGCGGCATGGAGCTCGCCCACTTATAGCAGCCCGGAGCCCGCCGACGGCTGCGCTAGCCTCGTGCGCGACGTGCCCAGCGATCCGTGCCCAGCGATCCTTGCCCAGCGATCCTTGCCCAGCGATCCTTGCCCAGCGATCCAGGAGTTGTCGAGGTGTCCGAGCCCGCATTCCGGCAGCGTCCGGGTGGCGGCCGCCCG
>NZ_DASVSG010000016.1:0-8137 GCF_036388195.1 Jatrophihabitans sp.
GAGGTCCGGGCCGCCCGTCGCCGGGTGCGGCGGTTGCTGTCCAAGGGCGTCTTTCCGCTGCCGCCCACCGCATGGCCGGCGATCCCGTACCCGCCGTACTAGCGCCCGGCGCCGGGTCAGCTGCGGGCGGCGGCCAGCTCGGCCAGCCGGTCCAGGGTGGCGATCATGCCGGCCCGGTTGCGCTGCGGAAACCGCAGCAACACCAGCGCGAGCCGGTTCCGCGCGCTCCGGGCGTCCCATTCCTCGGTCACCACGGTGCCGCCGGGCGCCTCGGTGAACCGGTACCGCCAGATGTGGCCGTTGAAGTGCCGCCAGGCGATCAGCTCGGGCTCGTCGAACTCCACGACGGTGTTGAGGATACGGTAATCGGCGCCCAGCTTCATGTCCATCGAGAACCTGGCGCCCAGGCTGAGCCGGTCCGGGCCACCGGGACGGGCCGCCTTGACCGAGCCGGAGCCGTCGATCACCGGGTGCTGGGCCGGGTCGGCCACCACATCGAAGAGCCATTGCCGCTCGGCCGGGATCAACCGGGTCACCGAGACGAGGTAGCGCGAAGAAGAGGTCACCGGATCAGTTCTACCCGACGTGCGCCGGCGCGCCGTTTCCGGAGCGAACCGCCCAGGCGGTGGCATCGAGGCGACCGGCGGCTACCGTAACTCCCCATGCAGTCCTGGCTCCCCCCTGACGTGCCCACATTGCCGGGGAACTCGCGGCCCCTGCGGCTCTACGACACCGCCGCGGACGAGGTCAGGCCGACCGCGCCGGGAGCCACCGCCCGGCTCTACGTGTGCGGGATCACCCCATACGACGCGACCCATCTGGGGCACGCCGCCACCTACCTGGCCTTCGACCTGGTGCACCGGCTCTGGCTGGACGCCGGCCATGCGGTGCACTACGTCCAGAACGTCACCGACATCGACGACCCGCTGCTGGAGCGGGCGGCCGCGACCGGCGCCAGCTGGTCGGAGCTGGCCGAACGCGAGACCGAGCTGTACCGCCAGGACATGGCCGCGCTGCGGGTGCTGCCGCCCCGGGACTACGTCGGCGTGGTCGAGTCGGTGCAGGAGATCGCCGAGGCGGTGGCCAAGCTGCTGGCCGATGACCACGCCTACCGGCTGGAGTCCGACATCTACGCCCGGACGTCGAGCAGCGGCCATTTCGGCTACGAGTCCCGCTACTCCCGCGAGCAGATGCTCGCCCTGTTCGCCGAGCGCGGCGGCGACCCGGACCGGCCGGGCAAGCACGATCCGCTGGACGCGCTGCTGTGGCGTGGCCGCCGTGACGGCGAGCCGCACTGGGAGACCGCCGCCGGCGCCGGCCGGCCGGGCTGGCACGTCGAGTGCTCGGTGATCGCCCACAACCGGCTGGGAATGGGCATCGACGTCCAAGGCGGCGGCTCGGACCTGCGGTTCCCGCACCACGAGCACTCGGCCGCGCACGCCGAGGCGCTGACCGGCCAGTGGCCGTTCGCCCGGCACTACGTGCACGCCGGCATGATCGGGCTGGACGGGGAGAAGATGAGCAAGTCCCGGGGCAACCTGGTGTTCGTCTCCAAGCTTCGCGGGGCCGGCGTCGACCCGATGGCGATCCGGCTGGCGCTGCTGGACGGGCACTACCGCGCCGACCGGGAGTGGACCGGCGGCCGGCTGCCGCTGGCCGAGCGGCGGCTGGCGACCTGGCGCCGGGCGAGCGAGGCCGCGGCCGGGCCGGACGGCATGGCGCTGCTGACGCAGGTGCGCGACCGGCTGACCGACGACCTGGACACCAGCGGCGCGATCGCAGCGGTCGACCGGTGGGCGCGGCTGGCGCTGGAGCAGGTCGCCGACGGGGCCGACCCGGCGGCGCCGGCGTTGATGGCCCGCACCGTGGATGCCCTGCTCGGCATCAAGCTCTGACCCGGTGGCTCGGGTGACCTCGGTGGCTCCGGTCAGCCGGACGGTCCGGACTCGGCTGATCGAGCTGGTCGCCGGGCTGGTCCCGCCGCCACGGGGCGCCGACTGCGTCCGGGTCGGCATCGACGGCGTCGACGGCGCGGGCAAGACCTGCTTCGCCGACGAGCTGGCCGACGCGCTGCGGGCAGCCGACCGGCCGGTGGTCCGGGTCGGGGTCGATGACTTCCATCAGGTCCGGGCGATCCGCTACCGGCGCGGCCGCGGGTCGCCGAGCGGCTTCTGGCTGGACTCCTTCGACTACCCGCGGCTGTGGGCGGAGGTCCTCGACCCGCTCGGGCCGGGCGGCAGCCGCCGGTACCGCCCGGCCGGCCACGACCTGGCCACCGACCAGGTGCTGCGCCCGCCGCTGCTCACCGCTCCGGCCGGCGCCGTCCTGGTGTTGGACGGGATCTTCCTGCACCGTCCGGAGCTGGCCGGCGCCTGGGACCTGTCCATCTTCCTCGATGTGGGCTTCGCCGAGACCGCCCGGCGGATGGCCGGCCGGGACGGCTCCGACCCGGATCCGGAGCACCCGAGTACGGCCCGGTACGTAAAGGCGCAGCGCCGGTACCTCGCCGAATGCCGGCCTGGTCAGCGGGCCGACATCGTGATCGACAACGCCGTGCTGGATGCCCCGGTGCTGGTGCGCGTGACCCCGCGGAGTGAGCGCTGAAACGCTCGAGGACCGGGCGCTGAGACGGCCTAGGACTGTGAGTCGAGCTGGGCCAGGATGCCGTCCCACAACCCGACGCGGGCCTGCAGCGCGCTGATGATGGTCTCGGCGGCCTCGTCCCACTTGGCGGTGTCGTCGCCGCACAGGTCGGCGAGCATCGCCATGGCCATCGGGGTGTGCTCCTCGCCGTCGACCTCGATGTGCCGGGCGAGGTAGTCCTTGAAGGTGGCGAGCCGGCCGCCCTGGTCATCGATCTTGACGACCTGGTCGAACATCTCGGGGATCAGGTCCTCCCGGCCGAAGGCGAACGCCGCGGCCTGGCAGTGCAGCGGAGCGGTCTGGATGAAGTTCCAGGTGGTGTTGACGAACGCCGCTGCCGGCGAGGGGACCGCGGCGTCCACCAGCGCGGTGGGAACGGACTGGCCGTTGCGGATCCGGTCCAAGAACTCGGTGACCGGCTTGGTGTCGGCGCCGGCCTGCTCCATGCCGCCGACGTAGAGCTCGAAGTGGCTGGTGAAGCCGTCGCCGAGCGCGTCGCTCTCCTCGACCAGGACGATGTCGTTGATCAGGCGGCGGCTCTCCGTCGAGCCTCGCGGCACCCACGGGACATCGACACAGGTCAGGTTGCGCTGCAGGTTCTTCAGCAGCGACATGAAGTCCCAGACCGCGAACACGTGCGACTCGGTGAAGGTGTTGACGTCCTGCAGGGTCGCCAGCCGGTGGTAGACCGGGTGCTTGATGACCTTGACCCGCGCCGGCTCGATGACCTGGCGGAGCTCGTCGATGGCCGCATGCTGCTTGCCCCAGTCATAACGCGACACAGACGTCTCCTCCAGATGCGTGAATTGGCTACCAGTGTGCAGACATGAAATTCGACCGGCGAAGTCACCCTAGAGAATGGCGACTACACGCGGTCGTTATTAACTGCGAATTAATCAGCCGTTAACCTCGCGCGGCACGGGCGAGGGCATCGGGGCGGTCGGCGGCAGCCCCAGTTCGGCGGACGGCAGCGTCACGGTCGGCGGCAGCTGCGACTCGGCGGAGGGCAGCGCCGCGGTCTCGGCCTGAGCGGCCTGAGCGGTCTGGGCGGCCTGAGCAGCCTGGTCGGGAAGCACCTCCACGACGTCGAGCACCACCACGGTCACGTTGTCATGGCCGCCGACGGCGACCGCCTGGCGCACCAGCTCGTCCGCGGCCGCCTGCGGGTCCGGGTTCTGGCCCAGCAGTTCGGCGATGTCGGAGTCCTGCAGCTCGCCGGTCAGACCGTCGGAGCACACCAGGAACCGGTCGCCGGCCACCGGCTGCACCAGCCAGACGTCGGCGTCCGGAGCGGGGTCGGTGCCCAGTGACCGGGTCACCACGTTGCGCCGCGGATGGGTCCTGGCGGCCTGGGCGGTGAGCCGGCCGGCGTCGACGAGCTCCTGAACCGCCGAATGGTCCACGGTGAGCTGGCGCAGCTGCCCCTCGGTGACCTGGTAGACGCGGGAGTCCCCGACGTTGAAGACCGCGAGCTGCTCGCCCTGCGCATCCTGCCCAGCGCCCACCACGCTTATCCCGGTCAGGGTGGTGCCCATCCCGTGCCGGTCGCCGCGCTCGGCGCCGGCCGCCAGGATGTGCTCGTTGGCCCGCCGGACCGTCTCGGCAACGTCCTCGGCGCGCACCGCCGCCTGCTCGGCCAGCCGCGCGAACTCGGCCACCGCCAGCTGGCTGGCCACCTCGCCCGCGGCGTGACCGCCCATGCCGTCGGCCACCACGAACAGCCCGGGCACCGCGAGCAGGCTGTCCTCGTTCAGCGTCCGAACCCGGCCGACATCGGTGGCCGAGCCCCAGCGCAAGGTGAGCATCGGTGCGGGGCGTCCCTTCGTTGCGGTCAGCGCCTGGGGTGCCGAGGCGGTCCGGCGCGGATCGAATTGGCAGTGTGTTGGCGGCCGGCCGTTACCTGGAGCCCGGCCAGCCGCCGCCGTCGGGCCGGTCACGACGGCGCAGGTAACGCTCGAACTCCTTGGCGATGGCGTCCCCCGACGCCTCCCGCATCTCGCCGTCGTCGTCGCGCTCCTCGAGGTTGCGGATGTACTCGCGGACGTCCTCGTCCTCGGCCGCCATCTCGTTGACCAGCTTCTGCCAGTCGTCGGCCTGGGCGGGTAGCTCGCCCAGCGGCACCGCGATGTCGAGCACCTCCTCGACCCGGTGCAGCAGGGCGATGGTGGCCTTGGGGTTGGGTGGCTGCGCGACGTAGTGCGGCACCGCGGCCCAGAACGAGATCGCCGGGATGCCGACCCTGACACATGCCTCCTGCAGCACGCCGACGATGCCGGTGGGGCCCTCGTAGCGGGACCGGTCCAGGCCGAACCGGGCGGCGCTGGCGCCGTCGTAGGAAGTTCCGGTGACCGGGGTGGGCCGGGTGTGCGGGGAGTCCGACAGCAGCGCGCCGAGGGTGACCGCGGTCCGCACGCCGAGCTCGCGCATGATCTCCAGCAGCTCCTCGCAGAACCCGCGCCAGCGCATGTTCGGCTCGATGCCGCGCACCAGCACCAGGTCGAAGTCGGCGCCGGCGGGCCGGCAGACCGACAGCCGGGTGGTCGGCCAGCTGATCCGGCGGGACACGCCGTCCACCAGCGACACCGTCGGGCGGTTGACCTGGAAGTCGTAGTAGTCGTCCGGGTCCAGGGCGGCCAGCGGGGTCGCCGACCAGGTCAGCTCCAGGTGCTCGATCGCTCCGGTGGCGGCGTCGCCGGCGTCATTCCAGCCTTCGAATGCCGCGACGAGAACCGGGTCCTTCAGTTCCGGCCAGTTCTCGTATTCTGTCATCTGCCCAGCTTAGGACCCCGTGGCTGGGGCGTGAGCCGCAACAGGCCGTAACCCCTGCCCAGGGCGTTCCAGGCGCGCTGGGCCGGCAGACCGGCCGCGGCGCCCGGGACCGCCGGCCGCGACGGAAAACGCCCGGCGGCGTCGTCGGGATAGCCCGGTAAACTCTCTCCCGTGCCTCTGGATCCCGCGAGCGACCCCTTCCTGTCCGCCCTGACCGAACGCGTGCTGGTCGCCGACGGCGCGATGGGCACCATGCTGCAGGCCGCCGACCTGAGCCTGGACGACTTCGAGGGGCTGGAGGGCTGCAACGAGATCCTCAACGTCTCCCGGCCCGACGTGGTGGCCGGGGTGCACGAGGCCTACTTCGCGGCCGGCGCGGACGCGGTGGAGACCAACACCTTCGGAGCGAACTGGGCCAACCTCGCCGAGTACGACATCGCCGACCGGATCCGGGAGCTCGCCCTGGCCGGCGCCCGGATCGCGCGGGAGGTCGCCGACCGGCACTCCACCGCCGACCGGCCGCGGTTCGTGATCGGCTCGATCGGCCCCGGCACCAAGCTGCCCACCCTGGGCCACGTCCACTACAGCAAGCTGCGCGATGCCTACTACGAGGAGGCCGCGGGCCTGATCGAGGGCGGCGCGGACGCCCTGCTGGTCGAGACCTCCCAGGACCTGCTGCAGACCAAGGCGGCCGTGATCGGCTCCAAGCGGGCGGTCGCCGACGCCGGCCGGCCGCTGCCGGTGCTGGCCCAGGTCACCGTCGAGACCACCGGCACGATGCTGCTCGGCTCCGAGATCGGCGCCGCGCTGACCGCGCTGGAGCCGCTCGGCATCGACCTGATCGGGCTCAACTGCGCGACCGGGCCCGCCGAGATGAGCGAGCACCTGCGCTACCTGTCCCAGCACGCCAAGATCGGGCTGTCGGTGATGCCGAACGCCGGCCTGCCGCAGCTGGGCCCGAACGGCGCCTGGTACCCGCTGACCCCGGAGGAGCTGGCGAGCTCGCTGGCCTCCTTCGTCACCGAGTTCGGCACCGGCCTGGTCGGCGGCTGCTGCGGCACCACGCCCGAGCACATCCGGCTGGTGGCCGAGCGGGTGGCCGGCCTGAAGGCCGCGCCGCGGCGTCCGGTGTCCGAGCCCGCGGTGGCCTCGCTGTATGCCAGCGTGCCCTTCCGGCAGGACGCCTCGGTGCTGATGATCGGCGAGCGCACCAACGCCAACGGCTCCAAGGCGTTCCGGGAGGCGATGCTGGCCGGCGACTTCACCCAGTGCGTGGAGATCGCCCGCTCCCAGAGCCGGGACGGCTCGCACCTGCTGGACGTCAACGTCGACTACGTGGGCCGGGACGGCGCCGCCGACATGCGCGAGATCGCCGGCCGGTTCGCCACCGCCTCGACCCTGCCGCTGATGCTGGACTCCACCGAGCCGCAGGTCATCGAGGCCGGCCTGGAGATGGTCGGCGGCCGGTCCATCGTCAACTCCGTCAACTTCGAGGACGGCGACGGCCCCACCTCGCGCTATGCCCGGATGCTGCCGCTGGTGAAGGAGCACGGCGCGGCCGTGGTCGCCCTCACCATCGACGAGGAGGGCCAGGCACGGACCCGCGAGCACAAGGTGGCGGTCGCCGAGCGCTTGATCAGCGACCTCACCGGCAACTGGGGCATCCCGCTGTCGGACATCATGCTCGACTGCCTGACCTTCCCGATCGCCACCGGGCAGGAGGAGACCCGCCGCGACGGCATCGAGACGATCGAGGCGATCCGCGAGATCAAGCGCCGCCACCCCGAGGTGCAGACCACCCTGGGGCTGTCCAACGTCTCGTTCGGGCTGAGCCCGGCGGCCCGGCAGGTGCTCAACTCGGTGTTCCTGCACGAGTGCGTCGAGGCCGGTCTGGACTCGGCGATCGTGCACGCCTCCAAGATCCTGCCGATGTCGAAGATCCCGGCCGAGCAGCTGGAGGTGGCGCTGGATCTGGTCTATGACCGGCGCCGGCCGGAGAGCGTGAACGACGACGGCACCGTGAACGAGGCCTATGACCCGCTGCAGCGCTACCTGCAGCTGTTCGAAGGGGTGTCCTCGCAGTCCACCGCGGCCTCGCGGGCCCAGGAGCTGGCCCTGCTGCCGCTGGACGAGCGGTTGCAGCGGCGGATCATCGACGGCGAGCGCAACGGCCTGGAGGCCGACCTGGACGCGGCCATGCAGGACCAGTCGCCGCTGCAGATCATC
Source organism: Jatrophihabitans sp. (assembly GCF_036388195.1). GTDB lineage: Bacteria > Actinomycetota > Actinomycetes > Mycobacteriales > Jatrophihabitantaceae > Jatrophihabitans_A. The sequence continues at coordinate 7,639 of NZ_DASVSG010000016.1, forward strand.
AACGACACCCTGCTGTCGGGGATGAAGACGGTCGGCGAGCTGTTCGGCAGCGGCGAGATGCAGCTGCCGTTCGTGCTGCAGTCGGCGGAGGTGATGAAGGCGTCGGTGGCCTACCTGGAACCGCACATGGAGAAGGCCGACACCGACGGCAAGGGCACCATCGTGCTGGCCACGGTCAAGGGCGACGTGCACGACATCGGCAAGAACCTGGTCGACATCATCCTGTCCAACAACGGCTACACGGTGGTCAACATCGGCATCAAGCAGCCGGTGTCTGCGATCCTCGACGCGGCCGAGAAGCACCGCGCGGACGTGATCGGGATGTCCGGGCTGCTCGTGAAGTCGACGGTCGTTATGAAGGAGAACCTCGAGGAGATGCGGCGCCAGGACCTGCGCCTTCCGGTGCTCCTGGGCGGTGCGGCTTTGACCCGCGCCTACGTCGAGGACGATTGCTGGAAGGCCTACGGCGAGGGCCCGGTGGCCTACGCGCGCGACGCCT
>NZ_DASVSG010000017.1:0-2854 GCF_036388195.1 Jatrophihabitans sp.
CGGTGGCGACCGTCGGCAGCCGCCCGACCATCACTGAAGGCCCTTGGACTCTGCTCGAACTAGATAAGAACAAGTCGTTTTCACATGACCTCGTGATGATCCGGTCGGGTGACGTGGTGGTGTCGTGTCGTTGGACGGACGCTAATGGCCGTCGCGAGCAGTCCTGGCAATTATGAAATTGTGAAGCGCGATCGCGAGTGGGACTCGTCCGTTCGCGGCGGTGCTCTGAGGTCGCGATTACCTAAATAAGCCCAAGTCCTGAGCTAGCCAACCCCCTCCAACTGAGCACTCCCGACTGCGGCAGACTTGTGCTCATGACGCGCTTCGGAATCTTCGTACCCCAGGGTTGGCGGATGGACCTGGTCGGCATCGGTGACCCGGTCGAGCAGTGGGAGGCGATGACGGCGGTCGCCAAGGCGGCCGACGCGGGGTCCTGGGACTCGATCTGGCTCTACGACCACTTCCACACCGTGCCGCGGCCGAGCACCGAGACGACCTTCGAGTGCTGGACGGCCACCGCGGCGCTGGCCCGCGACACCCGCCGGGTCAACATCGGCCAGATGGTCGGCTGCAACGGCTACCGCAACCCGGCGCTCTACGCCAAGATCTCCTCCACCGTGGACGTGGCCAGCAACGGCCGGCTGTACGCCGGGATCGGCGCCGGCTGGTACGAGCACGAGTGGAAGGCCTACGGCTACGAGTGGCCTGAGCTCAAGGACCGGATGGGCGCCTTCCGCGAGGCCGTCGAGATCGTGGTCGGCATGTGGACCCAGGACGAGTACCAGTTCAGCGGCAAGTACTACTCGGTCGACAAGCCGATCAACGAGCCCAAGGGCGTCCGCCAGCCGCACCCGTCGTTGTGGATCGGCGGCGGTGGCGAGAAGGTCACCCTGAAGCTGGTCGCCCAGTACGGCAACGCTGCCAACGTCGGCGGCGGTGACCCGGCGACGATCACCGACAAGCTGGCGATCCTGAAGCAGCACTGCCAGACGGTGGGCCGGAACTACGACGAGATCATCAAGTCCACCAACCTCAACGTGTTCCCGCTCGATGCCGGGGACGATCCCAAGGCGGCCACCGAGAAGGCCCGCGGCGGCATCGACTTCGACGAGTTCGCGGCCAACACCGTGATCGCCGGCGAGGACGAGATCGCGTCCCGGGTCGATGCCGCGCTGTCGGCGGGTGCTGACTACATCATCTTCTACGTGCCCGGCGTGGCGCATGATCTGGACCTGGTGGCCCGGGCCGAGGCGGTCGCGCGCCGGTTCGGCTGAGCCCGCTCAACTGCTCAGCCGGAACCGAGGCCGGAGCCGGAGCCGGCCAGGATGCTGATCACCGTCGCCTCGCTGATCTGCCCGAAGTCCCGATAGCCCTGGCTGACCGACCGGAAGTCCGGAGGCTGCCAGGGGCAGACCAGCGCGTCCACCGAGTCGGCCAGCGCCTGGCAGGCCCGCGGCGAGCCGATCGGCGCCGCCAGCACCAGCCGGCCGGCGCCGGCCGCGCGCAGCGTCGCGACCGCGGCGCGCATGGTGGCGCCGGTGGCCAGCCCGTCGTCCACCACGATCACCGGTCGTCCGGCCAGCTCCAGGGGTTCCTGGGTCCCCCGGTAGCGAAGAGCCTGCTGGTGCAGGGTCTCCAGCTCCGCCTTGCAGGCCGCGGCGAACTCGGTCGGCGGCAACCGGCGCTGCCGCAGCACCGGCTCGTTGCGGACCACCACGGTCTGGTCGCCGATCGCCGCCACCGCGCCCATCGCCAGCTCCGGCTGCTCGGGCAGGCCCACCTTGCGCACCAGCAGCACGTCGAGCGGCGCTCTCAGGCTGCGCGCCACCGGGCCGGCGACCGGGACGCCGCCACGCGGCAGGCCGAGCACCAGCAGCCGGTCGAGGTCGGCGTCGCCGGCCAGCTGCTGAGTCAGCTGCGCGGCCAGCACGGCGCCAGCTTCGGCCCGATCGGCGTACGGCCGGCCGTCCCCAGAATGCAGCACCTCTCCAGCCAAGCACTGATCGGCGGCGCGCCCAAGGGGCAGCTGATCTAACGGACCTCTTCGCCGGCCACCCACACGCGATGGATCAGCGGGACGCCGGGACGGTAGGCCAGGTGCAGGTAGCTGGGCGCGTCCAGCGCCACCAGGTCGGCCCGCATACCCACCGCCAGCCGGCCGATGTCGTCGCGCCGCAACGCCTTCGCGCCCCCCACGGTGGCCGCGTACACCGCCTCTGCCGGGGTCATCCGCATCTCCCGGACGGCCAGCGCGATCGCCAGCGGCATGGACGTGGAGAACCCGGAGCCGGGATTGCAGTCGGTGGCCAGCGCCACCGTCGCCCCGGCATCGAGCAGGCCGCGGGCGTCCGGATAGGGCGACCTGGTGGAGAACTCGACCAGCGGCAGCAGCGTCGCGACCGTCGCGGACCCGGCGAGGGCGTCGATGTCGGCGGCGGACAGATGGGTGCAGTGGTCGGCGCTCGCGGCGTCCAGCTCGACCGCCAGCGCCACCCCGCCGCCAGCGGTCAGCTGGTTGGCGTGCAGCCGGGGCGCGAGGCCGGCGGCCATCCCGGCCCGCAGCACCGCCCGGCTCTCGTCCACGTCGAAGGCGCCCTGCTCGCAGAACACGTCCACCCAGCGGGAATGTGGGGCGCAGGCGGCCAGCATCTCCCCGCACACCAGGTCGAGGTAGTCGCCGCGGTCGATGCCGGCCGGCACCACGTGCGCACCGAGAAAGGTCACCTCAGACGTCTGCTCGGCGGCGATCCTCACCGAGCGCTCTTCGGTGGCCAGGTCCAGGCCGTAGCCGGACTTGCATTCGAAGGTGGTCACCCCGGCGGCGTGCAGTTCCGCGGCCAGCTTGCTCAGGTTG
>NZ_DASVSG010000018.1:0-14945 GCF_036388195.1 Jatrophihabitans sp.
GCGCCGAGCCGGGCGCCGGCAGGCATCGGCAGGTCTGCCGGTATGCCGGCCGGCCAGGAGAAGCCGGGACCGGGCGCCACCGAGCAGGACGGGCTCGCCGCAGCGCCCGGCCGGGCGGCGCGGCCGGTGCAGCCTGCGGTGAGCCCGGCGCACCCCACGGTGAGCAGGACCAGGATCGCGTAGCTGAGCCGTCGGCTCAGGGCAGCCGCCGGTTGCCCAGCGGCCCGGACGTCAGGAGCTTGCGCAGCTGGTCCAGACCGGAACGGGCCCGCAGCACCGGGCTGTTGGCGCTCCTGCCCTGCGCCATCGCCTGGATGGTCATGCTCAACGCCTGCCGCGAGTCGATAGCCGGCGTCCAGTCCAGCTCGGTCCTGGCCCGGCTGGTGTCGAGCAGCGGAACCGAGAACGCCAGGTCGATCCAGCCGGGATCCAGCGCCTGCAACCGCACCCGCCAGCCGATCCCGGCGAGCAGGCTGAGCGCCTTCGCCGGCAGCTGCACCGGCCGGGCGCCCAGCGCGGCGGCGATGTCATCGCGGGTCACCGGCGGCTCGCCGGCGAAGTTGAACGCGCCACCGGCCCGCCGCTCGATCACCCGGACGATGCCGTCGGCGAGGTCGTCCGAATGCACCACCGGAATGCTGAGCTTGCGGTCCAGCGGCAGGATCGGCAGCAGCGTCAGCAGCCGGGCCGGCACGTATCCGGGCACGCCATAGCGCAGCAGCGCGCTGGCGGCGTCGGGCTGCACCACGAAACCGGGACGCAGCCGGCTGATCAGCATCGCCGCCTCGCCGGCCTGCTGCTCGTAGCTGTCGAGCAGCCGCTCGGCCGCGGCCTTGTGCAGGCTGTAGGCCAGGCTCTCGATGCCCTCGCGCGCGGCCGACTCGTCCACCCGGCGTCCCGGTGAGCGCGAGTAGGCCCCGACCGAGGACATGTGGATCAGGTGCCGCACGCCGGCCGTCCGCGCCGCCTGCAGCACCGCCGCCGTCCCGCCGACGCCCAGCCTGCGCAGGTAGTCGATGTTGTGCGAGGGCTGGAAGCCCCAGGCCAGGTGCACGACGGTGTCCACGCCGTCGAAGGCGCCGCCCAGCGAGGCCGCCGCCCCGGCTTCGGCGAGGTCCACGCTGTGCCAGGACACGGCCTCGTACGGCTCTCCGGTCGGGATCCGGCGGGCCACGCCCACCAGCTCATGGCCGCTGCCGCTGAGCCGCCGGAGCAATGCCGTGCCGATGTTTCCGCTGGCCCCCGTGATGGCGATACGCATGGATCCAGTGTGCCTGCCCGGACGGGCGAGCCGGTTGCGCCGGCCGGGCCGGGCGGAGTTCACTTGCTGGGCAGGGGCAAGCAACGCCTGAAGGCTTTCAGGGGGATGCCGTGTCCGACACCGCGAAGTCCGACCACACCGCGAAGTCCGAGATCGCCGGGACGTCCGACCACACCGCTGGGACGTCCGACCACACCGCGAGCATCGCCAAGGCCGATACCGCCAAGCCCGTGAGCGCGGTCAAGTCCGACCAGCGGGTGAAGGCCTACAACACCCCGAAGGAGAACGCCGCGGCCGCGGTGGCCGCCGGCGTCGCCAAGGCCTCGCTGAAGCCGGGCAACGCGCTGGTCGGCGGGTTCCTGGCCGGCGCCTACATCGCCTTCGGCGGCCTGCTGGCCGTGGTCGCCTCGGCCGGGATGGATCCGCAGGTGTGGGGCGGGCTGATCACCGTGGTGACCGGCCTGGTGTTCAGCATGGGGCTGATCCTGGTCATCGTCGGCGGGGCGGAGCTGCTGACCGGGAACATGGCGCTGATCCCGATCGCGCTGATGGCGCGCCGGGTCGGCATCGCCCGGTTGCTGCAGAACTGGCTCTGGGTGACCCTGGGCAACCTGGCCGGCGCGGTGTTCGTGGCGTACGTGCTGGCCGACCGGACCGGGGTGCTGGCCAAGACCGGCTCCATCTCGGCCACCCAGGGGTACGCCCGGCTCGGCGCCATCACGATGAGCAAGGCCGTGTCGGAGACCCACCTGGAGCAGTTCCTGCGGGCGATGGGGTGCAACTGGCTGGTGTGCCTGGCGGTCTGGCTGGCGTTGGCGGCGCACGACATCGCCGGCAAGATCCTGGCGATCATCTTTCCCATCACGGCCTTCGTGGCGCTGGGCTTCGACCACGTGGTGGCCAACATGTTCTTCCTGCCGGCCGCGATGTTCCTGGAGACCGGCGGGGTCACCTTCTCCAACATGACGCTGAACCTGTTCTTCGCCTATCTGGGCAATGCGGTGGGCGCGGAGGTCTTCGTCGCCGGCGCCTACTGGTACCTGTATCTGCGCGACCAGCCCGCCGACTGAAGCCTTCGACCGAAAGCCCGGCTGAACACCCCTCGGCCGAGGACTCAGCGCCGCCGGTTCTCCATCCGCTGGAACATCTTCTCCCGGCGGCGCGCCGTGGCTGCCGAGCGCTGGTCGCCGGCCTGGCCCTGCCGGACGGCGGCGCCGGTGCCGGCCGGGTAGCCGGCCTTGACCAGCCGGTGCTCGGCCGTCTCCACCAGGTAGCCCAGGGAGTAGATGAGGCTCATCAGCATGCCGCCCAGCGCGCTGAGCGCCCGGATCCAGAACGGGCCCGGGACGAAGACCAGCAGGACGACGATCAGCGGGGAGATCACCAGCAGCGAGCGCGCCACCTGGCGAAGCGCCCAGGTCCGGCAGGTGGTGTCGTGCAGCACCCACTCGGCCAGGTCCTCCGGCAACCCGCCGCCGAGGCTGTAGCGCAACCACTGCCAGGGAGTCGGACGCCGCCGCCCGCTGCTGCTGCCCTGCATGACGCTTCGACTCCTTCGGCCTGGCCGGCGTCTACTTCGAGATGTCGCGGCTCCACATTATCTCCGCCGCAGTGGGCATCGCAGCTGCCGATCAGCAGGTAGGGTCACCGGTAGGGTCAGCCAGCATCCGGTATCACGTCCAGGCGGCGCGCGCCGCCCCGGCACATATTTCGCGCTGGCACCTGCGGCGCAGTCAGGTCGCCTCATGATCACAGCCTTGCCTCTTCCTCACTGTCGCCCCGCACGGACAGCCCGTTGACGGCCACCACGCAGACCGCGCGGGGCAGCGATTTCGCCGTCCTCTGCCGGCAGGTGCGGGCAGCCAACCTGCTGCAGCGCCGGGGCTGGAACTATGCGGTCCGGATCTCGGTCACGCTGCTGGCGTTCCTCGCCCTCTGCGCGGGATTCGTGCTCGCCGGCGACACCTGGTACCAGCTCGGCATCGCGGTGGCGCTCGGCCTGGCATCGACCCAGCTGGCCTTCCTCGGCCACGACGGCGGCCATCAGCAGGTGTGCCGCTCCAGGCGCGCCAACGACCTGATCGGGCTCCTGATCGGTGACCTGCTGGTCGGGCTGAGCTTCGGCTGGTGGCTGGACAAGCACAACCGCCACCATGCCAACCCCAACCACGAGGATCACGACCCGGACATCGGCGACTCCGTCCTCGCCTTCACCACCGCCCACATCGCGGGCCGGACCGGCGGGCCGCTCCGCTTCATCGCCCGCCACCAGGCCTGGCTGTTCTTCCCCATGCTGTGCTTCGAGGGGCTGCAGCTGCACGTGGCCAGCGTCCGCTCGCTGATCCAGGGCAAGCAGCGCAGGTACCGCCGCATCGAGTCGGTGCTGCTGTCGGCCCACCTGGTCGGCTACCTCGGCGGGATCTTCCTGGTGCTGTCGCCGCTCAAGGCGCTGGCGTTCATCGCGGTGCACCAGGCGATCTTCGGCATCTACATGGGCTGCTCCTTCGCGCCCAACCACAAGGGGATGGCCATCATCGCCCCCGGTGAGCAGCTGGACTTCCTGCGCCGGCAGGTGCTTACCTCGCGGAACGTGCGCGGCGGCTGGTTCACCGATCTGCTGCTCGGCGGGCTGAACTACCAGATCGAGCACCACCTGTTCCCGAACATGCCCCGTCCCAACCTGCGCAAGGCCCAGCGGCTGGTGTTCCAGTACTGCCAGGAGCACCACATCTCCTACACCGAGACCAGCCTGGTCGGCTCCTACGCCGCGGCGCTGGGTTACCTGCACCGGCTGGGCGCCCCGCTGCGCGGCACCAGCCCGAGTTGAGCCTGCCCAGCGCGAGTTGAGCCTGCCCAGCGCGCTGAACGGGGTCGCCGGAGGGCGTCCCACGTAGACTCGGCAGCCAGAGGGATCCGGGCTGCAAACAGCGCACGCCCCGTCCGACCTGGCTTGAGGGGAACCTGATGGTCCTGATCGGCCTGCTCCTGATCGCTGCCGCAGTGGCAGCCGCGATCATCCTCGTCGTCCAGAACGACGGCACGATCGCAGTACACGTCTTCGACACCGACTACAACGTCGCCGCCTACTGGCTCGCGATCGCCGGGCTGGCGATCATGGCCGTGCTGGCGCTGGGCCTCTCGGCCGTCCGGGCGGGGGCGGCGCACCGGATGCGGCGGCGCCGGGAACGCCGGGAGCTGGTCCAGGAGAACCGCCGGCTCAGCGAGCGGGCGGCCACGGTAGGCCAGACCGGCACGACGGCTGGCGCCACGACCGGTGGGACGACTACCGGTGGCGCCACCGCCCCCGGCGCAGGCGCGCACGCCGAGCCGGTCCGGTCGCGCAGCGACGACCCCCGCGGGATGCCGCCCGCCGCGGGCTGAGCCGCTGCGCTCGTCCATTCGCGGGCCCCTCCTACTCGCCGCGGGCTGAGCCGCCGCGCCCGTCCGTTCGGAACCTTCCCACTCGCCGCAGCTGAGCCCCGCGCCGTCCGTTCGGAACCTTCCCACTCGCCGGTACTCGGCTCCGGCGAGGGTTCCGACACGCCCAAACCTTCGCCATCGGACCAATTCCGTCATTCGAGTTGAGATCCGTGTTATGTAGCTGTACGGTGTGTGTTAAGTGGCTAACGGTAGTCACTTGACTACGGGCGAGGATGCCTACCGTGAAGGGGGCCAAGGATGGCCGCGTGCAGTGAATCGGCGAGCCTACGCGTGGCAAAAGCGGGCGTGATCGGCTTGGCGAGCCTCGGCTTGTCGCTGGCCGCATCGACGTTCACCAGCCCCGCGTCAGCCCAGGCGCCCGCCGGCTCGGTACGGCATGCCTCCTTCAACGACGCCCGCTGGGGCGATGCCGTGGCCGACGCGCTCTCGCTCAACCTGCTCGGCCGCAACGAGGCCAGCGTCGACCCCGGCTCGCTCTACACCGTGGAACGGGCGATCGGCGCCCGCGCCGTCTGGCAGCAGCGTGACTCGGCCAACCGGCAGATCACCGGCCAGGGCGTCACCGTCGCGCTGCTGGACTCCGGCGCCGCCGAGGTCAGCGGCCTGGACGCCCCCGGCAAGCTGAGCCACGGCCCGGACCTGTCCATCGAATCCAACGGTGTCCTCACCGACCAGGACACCTACGGCCACGGCACCCACCTGGCCGGCATCATCGCCGGCCGCGACGCCGCAGCGCCCACCGGCAAGTCCCTCGCCAGCGCGGCTGCCTCGGTGCAGCTGGGCGTGGCGCCGGACGCGAACCTGCTGTCGCTGAAGCTGGCCACCACCGACGGCAGCACCGACGTCAGCCAGGTGATCGCGGCGCTGAACTGGATCACCGAGCACCAGACCAACTACGACGGCAGCCCGGTGCGGGTGGTCAACCTGTCCTTCGGGACCGACTCGGTGCAGCCGTACCAGCGCGACCCGCTGGCTGCCGCGGCCGAGAACGCCTGGCGGCACGGACTGGTGGTCGTCGTCTCCGGCGGCAACGAGGGCCCGTCCGCCGGCCGGCTGACCGACCCCGCCATCGACCCCTACGTCATCGCGGTCGGCGCGTCCGACAGCAACGACACCCCGGCCGGCTGGAACCGCCCCGCCGTCGCGCCGTTCAGCAGCAGCGGCTCGTGGCAGCGGCACGTCGACCTGGTCGCGCCCGGCACCTCGATCGTCTCGCTGCGCGCCCCGGGCTCGTTCATCGACACCAACCACCCTGAGGGCCGGGTCGCCGGCGACAGCACCGAGCGGCTGTTCCGCGGCAGCGGCACCAGCCAGGCCGCCGCGGTGGTCTCCGGCGCCGCCGCGCTGCTGCTGCAGGCCTACCCGAACCTGACCCCGGACCAGGTCAAGTCCGCCCTGGTCAGCACCGCCACCCCGATGCGGGCCAGCCCGCTCTCCGCAGGCGCCGGCCAGCTGAACGTCGCCGCGGCGCTCAACTCGGTGCGCTCGGCCAACCCGCTCAAGCTGGCCCGGTCAGCCGACCAGGACTTCCCGGTCTCCACCGGCCAGGGCTCGCTGGACGCCGCCCGCGGCGGCGACGCCCTGGTGGACGCCGACGGTGTTCCACTGACCGGCGAGATCGACGTGCAGGGCAACCCCTGGGACGCCGCCGCCTGGTGGGCCGCATCCTCCACGCTGACCTCCTGGGTGGGCGGGGACTGGATGGGCTCGACCTGGACCGGCTCGGGCTGGGCAGGCGCCGGCGATGACCTGGAGTCCGCGCGCTGGTCCTCGGCCCGCTGGTCGTCCGCGCGCTGGTCCTCCGCACGGTGGTCCTCGGCCCGCTGGTCGTCCGCGCGGTGGTCCTCCGCCCGCTGGTCCGATTCGACGTGGAGCTGACCGTGCGCCGCACATCCCGCGGCGGCGCCGCCCGGTGGACGCTGATCCTCAGCGCCATCCTGGCGGCTGTCGCCGCGGGCCTGACCTCCTACATCGACGACGCCCAGCCGATCCTGGTGGTGGTGAACCTGCCCACCCCGGTGCTGGCGCCGGCGCTGGTCGCGTTGTTCCTGCTCGCCGAGCAGTTCCTGATGAACGTCGAGTTCCGCCGGCAGGCTCACTCGCTGACGCTGGCGGGGGTTCCGCTGGTGCTCGGCGTGCTGCTGGTGTCACCGCAGACGTTCGTCATCGCCCGGCTGGTCGCGGCCATGATCGCGTTCCTGCTGCAGCGGATCAACTTCGACAAGATCCTGTACAACGGGGCCGCCTACGCGTGCGAGGCGGCGCTGGACGCCACCATCATCCATCTCTGGCTGCAGCCGCGGCACGACATCGACCTGTGGACGATGACCGTCGTCCTGGCCGTGATCGCCGCGGTCGACCAGCTGATGAGCCTGCTGGTGCTGAGCCTGATCCGGCTGCACAACGGCCCGCTCAGCGCCCGCGAGATCGCCGACGTGCTGGTCTCGGCCGCTGCCCTCAGTCTGGTGGCCAGCGCCTTCGCGGTGATCGTGCTGTTGCTGCTGCGCAACGGCATCGTCGGCGTCGGCCTGGTGATCCTGGTGATCGCCGTGGGCGCCGGGGCCTACCGCGGTCACGCCTCGACCCGCCGACGGCACCAGGCGCTGACCCTGATCCACGAGTTCGTCTCCGACGGCGTCGGCGCGGAGTCGCTGGAGGTGCTGGCCAGCCAGCTGCTGTCGCGGATCCGCCAGCTGCTGCGCGCCGCCACCGTCGAGGTGATGATCGTCGACGGCCAGCTCGCCAATCTGACCGCCGCCCGTCCGGATGTCGAGCCGACCGCGGCGCTGACCCTGACCATCGGCGAGGACGAGGTGCTGGTGGTGGGCCGGCGGACGGTCGACTACTCCGACTGGATCGCGGTGCGTGCCCTGGTCCAGGAGGAGCCGACGCTGGCCGCCCGGACCACCAAGGACCGCGGCCTGCGGCGCTGGCTGCTCGAACGCGGCGTCCGGGACGCCGTCGTGGTGGCGCTGCCGCTGTCCAGCGGATCGGCCGGCACCCTTACCGTGATGGACCGGCTCGGCGAGACCGCCACCTTCCTCGAGGACGACCTCACCCTGCTGCAGACGTTGACCGGGCATCTCGCGGTCGCCATCCGGAGCACCCGGCTGGTCGAGAAGCTCGGCTACGACGCCACCCACGACTCGCTCACCGGGCTGTCCAACCGGGCGCACCTCAGCGAGCAGATCAACCACGTGCTGTCCACCGGCACCGGCGCGGCGGCGGTGCTGCTGCTGGACCTCGACCGGTTCAAGGAGGTCAACGACATCCTCGGCCACGATGTCGGCGACCGGCTGCTGAAGGTGGTGGCCGACCGGTTGCGGGCCTGCCTGCCGACCAACGCCACCGTAGCGCGGCTGGGCGGCGACGAGTTCGCGGTGCTGCTGCCCGGCACGGAGAACGCCGCCGACCTGGCCGAGCTGGTGGCCGACACCCTCGCCGAGCCGGTGCAGTTCGACGAGGCCATGCTGACTCCGGAGAGCAGCGTCGGGGTCGCGGTCACCAACGGCCTGTCGGCCCAACCGGACCTGTTGCGCCAGGCCGACACCGCGATGTACGAGGCCAAGGCCAACGACCGCCGGGTGGCGGTGTACGGCCCGGAGATGGACCGCGGCCGGATCGAGCGGCTCGCCCTGGTGGCCGACCTGCGGATGGCGCTGAGCGATCACCCCGAGCAGATGCTGCTGCACTACCAGCCCAAGATCGACCTGCAGACCGGTCTGGTGACCGGCGTGGAGGCCCTCGTCCGCTGGGCGCACCCGACCCTGGGCGTGCTCGGGCCGGACCGGTTCATCCCGCTGGCCGAGTCCACCGGCCTGATCGAGGGGCTCACCCCGCTGGTGCTGGAGGCCGGGCTCGCCGCGTGCCGCAGCTGGACGGTCGACGGCTACCCGATCAGCGTCGCGGTCAACCTCTCGGCCCGCAACATCAGCGACCCGCAGCTGCCAGAGCGGGTGGCCCAGGCCATCGCCCGGATCGGGCTGCCCGCCGACCGGGTGATCCTGGAGATCACCGAGAGCAGCGTGATGGGCGATCCGGAGCAGACCCTGCCGGTGCTGCACCAGCTGCGCGATCTGGGCGTCTGCCTGTCCCTGGACGACTTCGGGACCGGGTACTCCAGCCTGTCCTACCTGCAGCGGCTGCCGGTGGGCGAGGTCAAGATCGACCGGTCCTTCGTGCAGGGGCTGTCGGGGGAGAACCGGGCCAGCACCCGCGCGCTGATCAAGACCATCATCGGCCTCGGCGCCGACCTGAACCTGCGGATCGTGGCCGAGGGCGTCGAGGACCTGGCCACCCTGGACGAGCTGCGTGGAATGGGCTGCCAGGTGGCCCAGGGCTACTACATCAGCCGGCCGCTGGCCGGGCCGGACCTGCGTAATTGGCTGAGCCGGACGGCCGAGGCCGCCCCCCGGCTGCGGCTGCTCAGCGTCGGCAGCTGAGCCGGTCTCGACGGCTCTTCGCGCGAGCGCTCATCGCTGGCTGAGGTCCGCTCCTCGGCGCTGCGCGCCTGCGATGCTCCCTCAGGTCCCGGCCGCACCGGCGGGGCTGTAATACCCTCGCGCTTGTCCTAGCAACCGCCGACCGGACCGGACGGTTCTCGCAGTGAAGCCTCAGCGCCCGCGGCTCGAGCAGGCCTGGGCAACGCCTGAGGCCGGGCCCGCGGCTGGCCCGACGCAGTCCGGCGGCACCGCCGAGCCCGGCACCCCGATCGGGCCCGGCGCTGCGATCGGGCCGGATCGACCCGCTGAGCCCGGCGGCACCGCGACGGCAGCCGTCGAGATCATCGACGTCGCCCCGGCCCGGGTCCGCCGGTCCTGGGACCTGGTGCGGCTGACCGGCCTGGTGCTGGCCGGCCTGCTGCTGACCGGTCTGGGGCTGATCGCCAGCGACACCAGCCGGGGCGCCAACGACGACCTGGTGCGGTTGCTGGCCCACGTGCCCCCGCTGCTGGTGCGGATGCTGCGCACCCTGGCCGCCTTCGGGGCGCTGGCCGTCCCGCTGGCGTTCATGGCCCGCGAGATCGTCCGCGGGCAGACCCGCCGGCTGATCGAGGCGCTGGTCACCGGCATGATCGCGATCGCGGTGGTCGCGGCGCTCAACCAGCTGATCGCCGCCTACGCCTCCGAGGCGCTGCTTGCGGCGCTGATCCGGCCGGGCGCGGAGCCCGCGGTCCGGCCGCTGGACACCTACCTGGCCGCGTTGCTGGCCTTCGTGGCGGTCGTCGGGGTGGCGCAGGACCCGCGCTGGCGCGCCCTGCTGGTGGCCGTCACCGGGCTGTACGTCGGGTCGGTCTTCACCGCCACCAAGGCGTCGCTGCTGTCGCTGGTGCTCAGCCTGGTGATCGGGGCGACGGTCGGGATCGCCGTCCGCTACCTCGCCGGCAGCCTCAACGAGCGTCCCGACGGCCGGCAGATCGTCGCGGCGCTGGCCGGCCGGGGCATCGTGCTGCGCAGGCTGGAACGGATTGCCACCACCGCGGAGCACCGCAGCTACCTCGGCGCGGACGCCCAGGGCCGGCAGCTGCGGGTACACATGCTGGACCGGGACCTGATCGCCTCCGGAGCGGTGTACAACGCCTACCGGCTGGTCCGGATCCGCACCGAGGTCGCCCCGTCGCCGGCCCTGTCGCTGGAGCGGGTGGCCGAGCACCGGTCGCTGCTGGCGATGGCGGCGGCGGCCACCGGGGTGGCGATGCCCAGGCTGCTGGCCGGGGTGCGGTGCGGCCCGAACGCGATCGCCCTGGTCTATGACCGGGTCGCCGGCAGCCCGCTGACCGACCCGACCGACAACCAGCTGGACGAGCTGTGGGCCGGCGTGCTGAAGCTGCACCGCAACCGGATCACCCATCGCGGCCTGCGGGCGGCCAACCTGCTGGTGGAACCGGACGGCGCGGTGCTGCTGCCCATCCCGCAGGACGGCACCGTCTTCGCCACCGACCTGCGGATCAACCTGGACCGGGTGGAGCTGCTGATCAGCATCGTCGGGCTGGTGGGCGTCCAGCGCGCGGTGCGCAGCGCCCGCCGGGTGCTCACCGACGACGAGCTGGCAGCCACCGTCGCGGTGCTGCAGCCGATCGTGTTGAGCCGGCAGACCCGCGAGGCGCTGCGCGAGGACCCGGACCTGGTCGAGGCGGTCCGGGAGGAGATCCAGGGCCAGACCCACCAGCAGCCGCCGGAGCCGGTCCGGATGGAACGGGTCCGGCCGCGCACCATCATCTCGGTGGTGGCCGTGATCGTGGCCGGTTACCTGATCGTCGGCCAGCTGGGCTCGGTGGACCTGGCGACCGTGCTGGCCGACGCCCGCTGGCAGTGGCTGCCGCTGGTGGTGGCGGCCTCGGCGGCCAGCTACCTGGCCGCGGCGCTGGCGCTGACCGGCTACGTCGGCGAGCGGCTGTCGTACCCCCGCACCGTGCTGGCGCAGCTGGCGGCCTCGTTCGCCGGCTTCGTCACCCCGCCCGCCGTGGGCGGCCTGGCGGTCAACCTGCGGTACCTGCGCAAGTCCGGGCTCCGGACGTCCGGGGCCGCGACCAGCGTCGGCCTGGCCCAGCTCGTCAACGGGGTCATCCACGTCGTGCTGCTGATCGCCTTCGCGGCGGCGACCGGGGTCTCGGCCCGGCACAGCGTGCCCATCCCGGGCTGGGCGTTCGCGGTGCTGGGCGCCCTGGGGGTGCTGATCTCGGTGGCGCTGGCGGTGCCCGCGACCCGGCGCTGGCTGCTGGCCCGGCTGCTGCCGCCGCTGCACCAGGCGCTGCCCCGGCTGCTGTCGCTGCTGACCAGCCCCGTCAAGCTCGCCGAAGGGCTGGTCGGGTCGCTGCTGCTCAATGCCAGCTACATCGCGGCGCTCTGGTTCTCGGTGCATGCCTTCGACGGCGGCATCGCGCTGGCCCAGGTGGCGGTGGTGTACCTGGCCGGCTCGGCGATCGGATCGGCCGCTCCCACGCCGGGCGGGCTCGGCGCGGTGGAGGTGGCGCTGGCGACCGGGCTGGCCGCGGCCGGCATGGCCAGCGCCGCCGCGATCAGCGCCGTGCTGCTGTTCCGGCTGGCCACCTTCTGGCTGCCGGTGCCGGCCGGGTGGCTCGCCATGCGGTGGCTACAGCGTCGGGACGCCTTGTAGACGCTATCTTCGAGACGCCGCAGCAGCGTCGAGACGAGGTGTGCGCCCGTGGTCAGTGCAGTAGCGCAGGAGTCCGATGCCGTGGGCGCCGTGATCGCCGCGGTGGCCGAGATCGCCGGCCCGCTGCGCGACCGCGGGAGCGAGATCGAGCGGGACCGCCGGCTGCCTGCCGATGTGGTGGCGGGGCTGCGCCAGGCCGGGGTGTTCCGGCTGTGGATGCCGCGCGAGCTGGGTGGCCTGGAGGCGGGCCCGGAGGCGGTCCTGCGGGTGGTGGAGACGCTCTCCGCCGCCGACGGCTCGACCGGCTGGTGCGCGGCCACCGGCCTGGCCAGCAATGTCGTCGGCGCGTTCGTCCCCGAGCTGGGCGCCCGGACGCTGTACCCGACCGGCCAGGAGATGGCCGGTGGCGCGTTGATGCCCGGCGGCCGGGCGATCCCGCAGCCGGACGGATCGTACCTGGTCACCGGCCGCTGGTCCTTCGGCAGCGGGGTGCAGCACTGCGACTGGGTGGTCGGCGGCGCCGTGGTGGCTGCGGACGGCCCGCCGGAGGTCCGGGCGGTGGTGATGCCGGCATCCCAGATCGAGTTCCTGGACGACTGGGACGTCGTCGGGCTGCAGGGCACCGCCAGCGTGGACTTCCGGGTCGAGGGCATCCGGGTGCCCGCCGAGCACACCCTGGCCCCGGACCGGGTCTCGCCGTGGCCGGCCGGCCCGATGTGGCGGATCCCGCTGACGTCGCTGCTCTTTCCGGTGCTCGCCGCGGTGCCGCTGGGTCTGGCCCGGCGGGCGGTCAGCGAACTCCGCGAGCTGGCCCAGGTCAAGACGCCGTTCCGGTCCGGCCGGCTGCTGGCCGACCGCGAGGTGGTGCAGGCCGGCCTGGCGCGGGCCACCGCGCTGATCGAGTCCGGTCACCACTACCTGCAGGTGGGCATGCAGGCGCTGTGGCAGGCCGGCGCCGCGGGCCAGCCGCCCACCGTGGAGCAGCGTGCCCAGGCCCGGCTGGCCGCGGTGCACGCCACCGCCGGCGCGGCCGAGGCGGTGCTGCTGTGCTACCGCAACGCCGGATCCACCGCGCTGCACCAGAGCAACCCGTTGCAACGGTTGCTGCGCGACGTCAACGCCGCCACCCAGCACTACGGGATCAGCGCGGTCGGGTACGAGATGGCCGGGCGGGCACTGCTGGGGATGGAGCCGGACCCCGGGCTGTAGCGCCGCTCAGGCTCTCGCTCGGAAAGGCTGGCTCGGGAAAGCTGGCTCGGGAAAGGCTGGCTCGGGAAAGGCTGGCTCGGGAATGGCGAAAACCGCCACGCCATTCCTGCCACGGGGGAGACACGAAGGTGTAGCGGCTTTCGCACGGTTACTGTACGTAACTTTGGCTGGCTGTCAAGCCGGGGTCCGTCGACCGGCCGCCGAGCCGTCAGCGCAGGCTGGCGAACAGGTCCGGCACCGGTGGCCGGGCCGGCGTCCGGCCGGCTTCGATGAACCACTCGGTGCCGAAAACCCTGCGGTAGAGCGGTGTCGGCAGCCGCAGGAAGACAGCCAGCGTCCGGGTCCCGGAGCCGCCGCCGGCCTGGCTGGCGTGGGCGGCCATGGACTGGCGCTTGGCACCGGCGAAGGCGCGCACATCGATGCGGTGAGTGATCACCGTCCGGTCGCTGTAGCTGTGCCGCAGCCGGTCGGGAGCGAACCCCGGCGGCAGCAGCCGGGTCCAGCGCACCAGCGACAGCGCCCGGGTCAGCGCGGTCCGGTCGACGGTGGCCTCCAGCACCAGCCGGGTGCCGGCCAGCTCGGCGGCCCGGTACCCGACCCGGTGCACCTGCACGTGATCGGGATGGCCGTAGCCGCCATTGCGGTCATAGACGGTCAGCGCGTCGGCCCGCTCGGCGCGCAGGATCGCGGCCAGCCGCTCGGCAGGCTCCTCGACCGGCATCGAGGCGAAGCCCTGGTGCTCGTTGCGCATCCCCGAGTCCGGGTAGTCCAGCCGGATCACCTTGGCGCAGCCGAGCGCCGCGGCCGACCGGTCCAGCTCGTCGGCCCGCCGGTCCGCCAGGCCCGGTCCGGGCGGGCCGTCGCTGAGCCCCGCCTCGCCGCGGGTGGCGACCACCAGGACGACCCGGTGGCCCTCGGCCGCCGCCCGGGCCAGGGTGCCCGCCGTCAGCAGCGCCTCGTCGTCGGGATGGGCGTGGAAGGAGACCAGGCAGAAACTCATGGACGGTTTCTCAGGGGACGGGCGTGGCCAGCGCTCCGGGCAGGGGCCGGCCGGCCTGCTCGAAGGCCCGCCGGTACACCTGCTCGCAGGTGAGCAGCACCTGGTCCCAGGTGTAGCCGGGCTGGTTGCCGTGCTCGGCGGCGGCCAGCTCCGCGCGGGCGGCCGGTGAGCAGGCCAGCTCAGCCAGCGCGGCGGTCAGCTCGTCGTCGCTGCCCACCAGCAGGCCGTCGCGGCCGTGCTCGATGAAGTCCGACACCCCGGTGCCGGCGAAGGCCAGCACCGGCAGGCCCGCGCACCGGGCTTCCAGCGCCGCGATGCCGAAGGACTCAAGCCTGGCCGGGGAGACGTAGAGGTCGGCGTCGGCGAACCGGTCCCGGATCGCCGGCTGGTCCAGCTGGCCGGTCAACTCGACCCAGCCGGTCATCCGGTGCCGGGCCAGGTAGCTCAGCATGGTGTCGCGCTGCGGGCCCGCGCCGATGATCTGCGCCTCGATGCCGATCCCGGCCGGCACCAAGTCGCGGACCGCGCGCAGCACCTTGAGCAGCTGCAGCGGCCGCTTGCGGGCCGACAGCCGCATCACGCTGACGATCACCACCCGCTGCGGATCCCGCGGCGCGCGCGGCAGCCGCCAGAGCTCGGGACGGACACCGTTGGGCAGCACCGCGATCTCGGTGCCCGGCCGCAGCACCTGCGACAGCGCGCCGGCCGCGGCGGTGCTCACCGCCGTCCAGGTGATCGGCCAGCGCCGCCAGTCCAGCGCGGCGTCGAAGCCCCGGAAGATCGGGGTGGCGTAGGACCACAGCGAGTGCAGCGTCGCCACGGTCGGCACCCCCGATCGGCTCGCGGCGCCGGCGGCCAGGTAGGCCATCGGCGAGAAGGTGGACGCGTGCACGTGCACCAGGTCATAGCCGCCGGTAA
>NZ_DASVSG010000019.1:0-19478 GCF_036388195.1 Jatrophihabitans sp.
CGTTGACGCCGTTGACGTTGATCCCCTTGGGCGCGAACTCCACGGCCATGTACCGGATCCACGCCTCGATGGCGGCCTTGGCGGTGCCCAGGTTGGCATACGTCGGGTAGGCCCGGATGCTGCCGTAGCTGGACAGCGCCACGATCCGGCCGCCGTCGTCCATCAGCTGCACGGCCTGCTGCGCGCCGAGCACGAAGGCCCGGACGTTCATCGCGTACGAGCGGTCCAGGTGGTGCTGCTTGAGGTCGGCGATGTTCTTGAACGAGCTGGCCGCGGCGTTGCAGACGAAGAAGTCCAGCCGGCCGTACTGCTCGCGCACCGCGTCGAACAGCGCCTCGATCTCCGCCGGCTGCTCCACGTCGGCCTGGACCGTGATCGCCCGTCCGCCGGCCTGCTCGATCTCCTCGCGGGTCCGCTGGGCGAGGTCGGCGTTCTTCTTGTAGTTCACCACGATGCGCCCGCCCTCGGCAGCGAGCGTCAGCGCCAGCGCCCGCCCGATGCCGCGGGAGCTGCCGGTGATGACTGCGACTTTGTCGCTGAAGTAGCCGCGGAGACCGCCCTGGTCGCTCATCGGGCCGACCTCAGCACCTCGCGGGCGATCACGGTCTTCTGGATCTCGTTGGTGCCCTCCTCGAACCGCTGCGCCCGGGCGTCGCGGTAGACCCGCTCGATGGGGCTGGACTCCCAGTAGCCGATGCCGCCGTGCACCTGCAGCGCCTTGTCGGTGACCCGGGTGAGCATGTCCACCGCGGTGAGCTTGGCCATCGAGGACAGCGTGTCGGCCCGCTGGTCGCCGCTCTCCCACTGCCGGGCGGCATACAGGGTGAGCTGACGGGCGGCTTCGATGTCGGCGGCGTTCTCGGCGAGCGCGAACGAGATCGCCTGCCGGGCGGCCAGCGGCTTGCCGAACGTGGTGCGGGTGCCCGCGTGCGCGACCGCCAGCTCCTGGGCGCGGCGGGCCAGGCCCACGCAGGACATCGCGACCGCGATCCTGCTGGGGGTGAGGAACCCGCCGAGCGCCACCTCGAGGCCGCGGCCCTCCTCGCCCAGCCGGTTGGCGATCGGGACCGGGGCGCGGTCGAAGATCAGCCGGGCGTGGTCGGTGCCCCGCACGCCCATGGTGTCGGACATGGACTCCACGGTGACGCCGGGGCCGTTGCGGTCCACCAGCAGCGCCACCGTGCCGTCCTTGCCGGTGGTGCCGGCCAGCCGGGCGAACAGCAGCCAGTAGTCGCAGTGCACGCCGAAGGTGATCAGGTGCTTCTCGCCGGAGAGGTAGTAGGTGTCGCCGTCGGACTCGACGCTGCTGCGCAGGTCCGCCCCGGTGCCGGCGGTGGGTTCGGTGAGGGTGAACGCGACCCTGATGTCACCGCTGATCTGCCGCAGCACGAACTGCTCGCGCTGGGCGTCGGTGGCGAACTGGTCCATGGCGCGCCACACCCCGTTGCACACGTGCACGATCATCCGCACCGACGCGTGCGACATCGAGATCAGCTCCAGCACCTCGAGGTAGCGGGAGAACGGGATGCCGCGGCCGCCGTACTCCACCGGCGCGGCCAGCCGCAGGTACCCGCGCTCGCGCAGGTCCGTCCAGAGCTTGTCCGGTACGGCCCGGGTGCGCTCGATCTCGGCCGCGTACTCCTCGCCGGGGCCGCGGACGAACGCCTCCACCTCGGCCAGCAGCGCCTGGAAGCCGGATTCGTCGATCATCGTCACCGCTGTACCTCATCGTCGGTCGAGTCGTCGGTCGATTCGTCGGTCGGGGAGGAGATCCACTCGCGGAGCAGGTACTTCTGCACCTTGCCCGCGGGGTTCCTCGGCAATGCGGTCACGAACTCCAACCGCTCCGGCCAGTAGTGTATTGACACCCGTTCGGAGTCGAGGAAGCGCTGCAGCTCGGCGAAATCGAAGTTCGGCTCGGCCACCACGTAGGCGCAGGCCCGCTCGCCGAGCCGCTCGTCGGGCATCGCGACGATCGCCGCCTCCCGGACCGCCGGGTGCTGGTGCAGCAACTGCTCGATCTCGGCGACCGGCACCTTCTCGCCGCCCCGGTTGATGACGTCCTTGACCCGTCCGGTGATCCGGACGAAGCCGGACCCGTCGATCACCGCGAGGTCGCCGCTGCGGTACCAGCCATCGGCGGTCATCGCCTCGGCGGTCAGGTCCGGACGGTCGAGGTAGCCGGCGAACAGGCAGCCGCTGGTGACCTCGAAGTTGCCCTCCTGGTCCGGGCCCAGGACGGCGCCGGCGTCGTCGACCACCCGGATCCCCACCCCGGCCAGCGCCCGGCCGTCGGTGCCCCACACCTGGGCAGGCTCGTCCTCGGGCGCGGCCAGCGTGCCGAGACAGGTCTCGGTGGTGCCCCACGCCCCGCACACCGCGGCGCCGAGCTGCCGGGTGGCCCGCTCGGCCAGCGCGCGAGGCACCGCCGCCCCGGTCGCCACGAAGATCCGCAGCGGGTCCGGCTGCTGGCCGGTCTCCTCCACGGCCGCCACCAGGTCGGCGAGGAACGGGGTGGCCGCCTGTACGAAGGAGCCCTTCCAGCTGCGCAGCGCCTCCAGCGCGGTCCGCCCGTTCCACACCGGCTGCACGATGTGCGGGACGCCCAGCAGCAACGCCAGCCACATGCCGTAGAGATAACCGGTCTGGTGCGCCAGCGGGGACGGGATGAACACCCGGTCGGTTCGGCTCAGTCCCAGGTGCCGGGCCTGCATCGCCGCCGCCCGGGTGAGGGAGTCCATCCGGTGCAGCACTCCTTTGGGCTCGCCGGAGGTCCCGGAGGTGAACAGCAGCTGGGCCAGCGCGCCCGGCGGTGGCCGGCGGGCGCGGATCGCGGCGTGGTCGGCAGCGCGGCCCTCGGTCAGCTCGGCATAGCGGTGCCAGCGCGCCGGCCGGCCCTGGGGCAGCGGGCGGTCGCCGCCCACCACGACGACGTGGTCCACCGCGGCGGCGCCCGGGCCGGCCAGCAACTCCACGGTCTCGGCGACGTGGTCGCGGCCGCGGAACCGCTCCGGCGCCACGAACACCCGGGCCCGGGACCGGCCGAGCATGAAGCTCAGCTCGCGCTCGCGGAAGATCGGCATCAGCGGGCAGGCGATCGCGCCGATCCGCGCCGTCGCCGCCGCCAGCACGGTGAACTCCGTCCAGTTCGGCAGCTGCCAGGCCACCGGCTCGCCGGGCGCGACGCCGAGGTCGAGCAGCATGGTCGCGGCCGCGTCCACCTGGGCGTCCAGCTCCCGCCAGCTGAGCACCCGCTCGGGCCGGCCCTCCGAGGCGATCTCGACCACCGCGGTCTCTGCGGGCCGTTCCTCGGCCCAGCGCCGCAGGTAGGCCTCGATCGGGGTGGCCGCGAGGGTGTCGGGGTCGCTCTCCAGGCCGGCTGGCGGCGCGGCGGCCGTCCGCCCGGAGGCGCGGCGCTCGGACGTGCCGCGCTGGGACGTGCTGGGCTCGGACGTGCTGGACACCGACGACATCGACATGCCGATCGAGTTCATCTCGTCCAGGAACCGGGGGTAGGAGATCTTGTAGGCGTTCGGGTAGGTCAGCCGGCTCTCGCCGTCGGCGCGGGACGCGGCGATCGCGAGCGACATCAGCACCCGGTGGTCGTTGTAGGCGGACAGGTCAGCCGGCCGGAGCGCGTCCACGCCGTGGCACAGCAGCCGTTCGCCGCGCAGCTCCAGCCGGGCACCCATCCGGTTCAGCTGCAGCATCGCAGCGACCCGGTCGGACTCCTTGAGCCGGACGTGGGCGACGCTGTCCAGCTCGGAGGTGCCCGCGGCCAGGCTCGCCAGCACGCTGAGCACCGGCAGCATGTCCGGCACCCGGCGGCAGTCCACCGACACCGGCGCCAGCTGCAGGCCGTCGTGGGTCACCCGCACGAAGCCGGTGGCCGGGTCCCGGCGCATCGGCACCCCCATCCGGGCCAGGATGTCGAGCAGGTCGGCCTCCGGGTGGTCGGTCTCGGCGCCGCTGAGGGTGCGCAACCCGCGGAACAGCACGTCCGAGGGATGCAGCGCGGTGGCGGCGAGCCCGAACGCGGCCGAGCCGATGTCCGGCGGCAGGTGCACGGTGGCCGGCTCCGGCTGCTGGTCCGGTTCGACGGAGAAGCTCCGGCCGTCGTCGCCGACGTCCACCACCAGCCCGAACTGGCGCATCATCGCGATGGTGAGGTCCACGTAGGAGCGCTCGTTGAACGGCCCGGTGACCTCGATGACGCTGGGCCCGGTGGCGAACGGCGCCACCAGCAGCAGCCCCGAGATCCACTGCGACAGCGTGCCGGGGATGCGCACCCGGCCACCGGTCGGGCGGCGCGGCGTCACCGAGATGGGCGGCGTGCCGGTCGGTGAGTCCAACTGCACGCCCAGCGCGCCGAGCGCGTCCAGCAGCGGCCGGATCGGCCTGCGCTGGAAGTACTTCTGCCCGACGATGGTGACCGGCGAGGTGGCCAGCGAGACCAGCGGCGTCAGGAAGTACAGGGTGGTTCCGGAGCTGCCCACCGACACCTGCTCGCCCTTCGGACGGTACTGCCCGCCCTGGACGCAGAAGGTGTCGCCGTCGATGTCGATGGCAGTGCCCAGCCGGCGCAGCGCGCGGATGGTGTGCCACACGTGGCCGGCGTCGGTCAGGCCGTGGATGCGGCTGACCCCCGGCGCCAGCGAGGCCAGCACCAGCGCCCGGTGGGCGTGGTACTTCGACACCGGGATGACCAGTTCCCCGGCGAGCGGGCCGAGCGAGCCCTTGACCGCCAGACGCACCCGAGCCCCCTACTCCGGCCGCACGGGACGGTCGGGTACGCCCACCCCGCCGACCACCGCGTGCATGCCGCCGTCGGCGTGGAGCACCTGGCCCGTGGTGTGCCGGGCGAGGTCCGACAGCAGGAACAGCACCGCGCCGACCACCCGTGCGGGGTCGGTGCGGTCCCAGCCGAGCGGGGCCCAGCGCTCGTAGTAGTCGGCCAGGTCACCGAAGCTGCTGACCCCCCGGGCCGACACCGTCTCGATCGGGCCGGCCGCCACCAGGTTCACCCGGACCCCGGACGAGCCGAGGTAGAGCGCCAGGTACTGCGCGATGGACTCCAGCGCGGTCTTGAACACCCCCATCCAGTCATAGCCCGGCAGCGCCCGGCCGGTGTCGACGGTCATCCCGACCAGCGAGCCGCCGTGCTCGGCACGCGCGAGGGCCGGCGCGAGCGCGTGCGCCAGCTGCTGGAAGGAATAGGCCGAGGTGCGGAAACCGTCCAGCGCGCTGCTGGCGGGGGTGCTGAGGAACCCCTTGCCGAGGGCGTCCTCGGGGGCGAAGGCGACGCTGTGCAGCACTCCGTCGAGGCGGTCCCACTGCTCGACCTCGTCGGCGACGGCCTGGAACCCGGCATCGTCGGTCACGTCGAGCTCGAGGACCTCGGCCGGCCGCGGCAGCAGGCCCGCGGCCTTGCGGGTGATCCGCATCGCCCGGCCGAAGGAGGTGAGCGCGACCTCGGCGCCTTCCCGCTGCAGCGCCGCCGCGACGTGCCAGGCAATGGACTCGTCGTTGAGAACGCCGGTGATGAGGTACTTCCTGCCCGGGACCAGTCCGAGCGGCTGGGCCACTTAGCCCGCGGACCCTTCGTCGACGATGCGCTGCACGAGCTGGCCGAGGGTGATGCCGACCAGATCGCGGCGGGGGATCTCGACGCCGTAGTCACGCTTGATCGAGGTCATCAGGTCAGCGACATCGAGTGAGTCGATGTCCAGCTCGTCGAACTTCACGTCGGCGCTGATCGCGTCCTGCTCGACCCCTAGGTCGACCAGCTCGGTGTTGATGAACTCCCGGACGGTGTCCGCCTCGGCTTTCCGCGGCATGTCTGCAGATTCCCTTCGGTTTAGGCGATGGACGGGGAACGGCGGGCGAAGTTGGGCGAGTGCCGCTGGGACCAGTACCACTGCCGCCAGTACGCCTCGGTCAGGTCCACCCAGGTCTCCAGCTGCTCGGTGCTGTCGAGGAACTGGTTGAGGCTGACCGCCAGCCAGGTGTAGACGGCCTGGCTGTCCCGGCAGCCTCCGCAGTCACCGGACGTGCAGCAGAACTGCACCGTCTGGTAGTCGGCGCCGTACACGGCGAAGCCGTCGATGACCGGGTGGCCGTTGGCGACCCGGTCGGCGTGCTCGGGCAGGTCGACGCTGATGCTCGGGCACACGTCGTAGCCGAACCGGCCGCCCCAGTGGGTGCGCCCGGTGATCAGGGTCTCGATGAAGTACGGGTGGGACACCACGACCTCGGGGTACCGGTCCTTCACCCGCAGCGCCTCGGCCAGGGTGCGCTTCTCGTTCTCGATGTGCAGCGGGTGGTCGGTGCCGTGTTCGCTGTAGAAGTTGAACGTCACCTGGTTGCCGTTGTCGCCGATGGCCTGGACGGTGGGCTCGATGTACTGCAGCCCGTCCTCGGACAGCGCGAAGACGAAGGTCACCCGCGGGTCGTCCTTGTAGTGCTCCAACGCCTTCTGGAACAGGCCGGTGAACGCCGATCCGTTCACCCGGTGCGCGCGCAGGTCGTCATCGAGCGGGCCGCCGCCGAACAGGCTGATCGCCACCGCGATGTTCTCGAAACCGGCCTTGGGCATCGGCCGCAGGCCGTTGGAGGAGACCGTGATGTAGGGCAGCTTCGCCACGAACGGCTCGACCCGCTTGAGCACCAGGGTGGGCTCGCCACCGATCAGCGTCGCCTGGGTGACCCCGTTGGCGACCAGCCGGTCCACGAACGCGTTGATCACCGCCGGGTCCGAGGTCTCCGGGACGGCGGTGTCGAAGCCGCCCTCGAAGTACCAGCAGCCCTTGCACCGGATGTTGCAGGTGGTCGTCAGATGGACCTCGCAGGCCTTGACCCGGCGGTTCATGTCCCGGATCACCATGACCCGCTCGGCGAGATCCGGCCGGTCGGCGAGCAGCGCGCGCAGCCTCGCCTTGGCCTCCCGCCGGTCCGGCGGGGGCGGCTGCGGCGGCTGGGGGCGCCTGAGCTGGAGCGGGATCAGGGCCATGGGTCAGGACTCCTTGGTGACCGGGACGCGCAGGCCCAGGTTGGTGATGCGCTGGGACACGATCCTGATCCACTCGTCGCGGGCTTCGGCGTTGGTGGTCTGGCGCAGGCCGTAGCGGATCGCCAGATCGGCCTTCTTGGAGTTCGGGTTGCCGAACACCCCGATGAACGTCGGCCACAGCCGGTCGAGGGCGTACTGCAGCTGCTCGCGGCCCTCCTCGGTGACGGCGAGGTTGCGGCAGACCCGGGCGCCGTGGGCGATGTGCACCTTCTCGTCGAGGATGATGGTGCGGACCGCGTCGGCCCACGGCTTGTAGCTGCTCTGGGAGAACTCGCGGATCATCAGCAGCGCCGACTCCTCGCCGATGTAGGAGAACACCCCGCGCTCGGCCCAGGTGGTGCAGGTGTGCAGGCCCTGGTCGGCGAACAGATTGCGGTCCTCGAGCCGCTGGGTCTCCATGTAGGTGGTGTCGATGCCGATGTCGGCGAGCACCTTCTTGCCGATCTTGTAGTGGTCGTACTCCTCGGCCGCGCGCTCGGCGCAGACCTGACGCTCCTCGGCGTTGGGCGCCAGCGGCAGGAACACCATGGTGTAGTCGTCGCCGCCCGACAGCTCACCCTCGCTGTTGATCATAACCTGGCTGATCAGCAGCTTCTGGTAGTCGCGTGGGGCGCGATGGAACTCCTCCGGCGTCCGGACCACGATCAGCTCATCATCGAGAACCGGGACTCGCGGCGCTTGCTGGGTCTGGGTCACGTCGCCCTCCAATACCAACCATGCTTGCGGTGTCAGGCCAGCGAGGGTCTGGAACCACCGGATAATCACTGTGTGAGAACCATCGATGACAGCGCCGAACCGACACTCCGGCCCTGGAGGATGTTAGCAGGCACCGGGGTGTCTGCAGAGGTCGTCGAACGGTTACCCGGCCCCGCATCGGCCCACTTCCGCAGCGGCGAGGGCCACCTAGAATAGGTATCGGACAGCCGGCTGGACGGGGGACAGACGTGCATCTGCGGTACCCGGTGATCGCGGCCTGCCTGCTGCTGGCCGGCTGCACCGCGGAGCCGAGCACCACCATCCCCTCGCCGCCGCCGAACGCCTCCCGCCCGCCGGCGGCCACGCTCGCGCCGAAGTCGCCCAGCAAGCCCGATCCGGCGTTCATCCCGCCCGAGCTGGCCAAGTACTGCCACGCCGGGTTTCCGCTGGAAGGGGTGTACTCACCCCAGCGGCTGACCGTCAAGCAGCCGTGCGTGGCGGTCACCGGAATAGCGTCGGAGATCGATCGCGAGCATGACGGCGACATGCACATCTCGCTGACCGGGGTCGATCCGAAGTGGCTGAACTCGGTCAACCGGGGACGGTCGGACCAGAGCCTGGTGATCGAGGCGGTGCCCTCGATCCCGATGCGGATGCCCCCGCTGAAGTCCCGGGTCACGATCGTCGGCCCCTGGGTGCTGGACACCCAGACCGGGTGGCTGGAGATCCATCCGGTCTGGGCGATCCTGCCGGCCTGACCGAGCGGCCTCAACTGGGTGGTCTTGGCTAAGCGGCCTCAGCCGAGCGGCCTCAGCGAGCAGCCTCAGCTGAGCGGCCGGAGCAGCACCCACATCAGGGCGGCCACCCCGGCCGAGGCCGGGATCGTCAGCACCCATGCCCCCACGATGTTGCCGGCCACCCCCCACCGGACCGCCGACAGCCGCCGGGTGGCGCCCGCGCCCATGATCGAGGTGCTGATCACGTGGGTGGTCGAGATCGGCAGGCCGAACTGGGCGGTGGTGAAGAGCACCCCGCTGGCCACCGACTGGGCCGCGAAGCCGCTGACCGGGTTGAGCGAGTAGATCCGCCGGCCCATGGTGCGCATGATCCGCCAGCCGCCGGCGTAGGTGCCGGCCGCGATCGCGCCGGCCGCGGACAGGATCACCCACAACGGGATGGCCTCGTCCTTGCCCAGGTGGCCCGAGACGATCAGCGTGATCGCGATCACGCCCATGGTCTTCTGGGCGTCCTGGCTGCCGTGCCCGAAGGCCATCGCGGCCGAGCTGACCACCTGTGCCCAGCGGAACCTGCGATGGGTCCGGTGGTAGTTCGACCGGCGGAACAGCCACAGCAGCGCCAGCATGAACAGGTAACCGAGCACCAGGCCGGTCAGCGGCGAGGCAACCATCGGGATGACCACCTTGTCGACCATGTTGGCCCACTTGACGCCTTCTGATCCGGCCAGCGCCGCGCCGATCAGCCCGCCGATCAGGGCGTGCGAGGACGAGGACGGCAACCCGAACCACCAGGTGCCCAGGTTCCAGACGATCGCCCCGAGCAGGGCGGCCATCACGATGATCAGCCCGTCCCGGCCGGTGGGCGGGTCGATGATGCCCTTGCCGACGGTGGCGGCCACCTTGGTCGAGACCAGGGCGCCCAGCACGTTCATCACCGCGGCCATCGCCAGCGCGATCCGGGGAGTCATCGCCCGGGTGGAGACCGCCGTCGCGATCGCGTTGGCCGCGTCGTGGAAGCCGTTGGTGTAGTCGAAGGCCAGGGCGACGGCGACGATCACGATCGCTAGCGCAGTGATGCTCACGCCGGCGACCACCAGCGCCGATCGGCCACTGCCGGGTGGACCGGGTTGATCACGACTCTTTCACCGCAATGGTCTCCACCGCGTGCGCGACGTGCTCCAGCGCATCGGTGGCTTCTTCGAGCAGGTCGGCCACCTGGCGCAGCTTGAGGACCTCCAGGGTGTCGTAGCTGCCGCCGAACAGCTTGGACAGCAGCTGCCGGTGCACCTGGTCGGCCGCGTTCTCCACTTCGTTGACCTTGATCCAGTACGGCTCCAGGTCCTGCAGGGTAGCCAGCCGGCCCATCGCCTCCGCGGTCTCGGCGGAGGCCCGCTGGACCAGCCGGATCTGGTCCAGCATCAGGGTCGGCAACTCCCCGACATCGGCGAGCACGATGAAGTCGGTGGCCTCCTCCATCGCGTCCACGACGTCGTCGAGGGTGCTGGCCAGCCGGTAGATGTCCTCCCGGTCGAACGGCGTCACGAAGCTCTTGTTCAGCTGGCGCAGGATGCGGTGGGTGACGGCGTCGCCGGCATGCTCGAGGTCGCGCATGGCGGCCGCGATCTTGGCGCGGTCGGCGTCCGGTTCACACAGCCCCGCCAGCACGTCGGCGGAGGCGGCGACGTTGCGGCCCCCCTCCGCGAGCAGGTCGTAGAACGCGGTGTCTCTCGGAGTGAATCGTCCTGCCATGCCGCCCTCGCCATCGCTGACCGGTAGTTGGCCTAACTGCCGGAGGTACCTGGGACTGCCGAGGTACCTGGACTGCCGGAGGTACCTGGGCGAACAGTAGCGGGGGCTCCCGGCACGGCTGCGTTCGCCACGGCATCAAGCCCTCGCTCGGATGATTTTTACGATTATGTGACATCTCCTCGCGGCGTCTTGGCGATGCCCGCCTGTCGCAGGCACCGATTACACTCGGCCGCAACGCGCGAATCGCCACTGAGCGATCGGAAAGATTGGCTCACTTCTGGTGTCAGCGGTAACGAGCGAGACGGCCAAGCTGCTCGCGGTCAGCGACCTGCACATGGGGTACTCCGACAACCGGAAGGTCGTCGATCAGCTGCACCCGACCACCGATGAGGACTGGCTGCTGGTCGCCGGTGACGTCGGCGAGGTGGCCGAGCAGATCGTGAGCACCCTGGCGACGCTGCGCAGCCGGTTCGCCACCGTCATCTGGGCGCCCGGCAACCACGAGCTGTGGTCGCACAAGTCCGATCCGCTGACGCTGCGCGGGGACCACCGCTACCAGCACCTGGTAGGGCTCTGCCGCGAGATCGGCGTGCTCACGCCCGAGGACCCCTACCCGGTGTGGACCGGCGCCGGCGGGCCGGTCACGGTGGCCCCGCTGTTCCTGCTCTACGACTACACCTTCCGCCCGCCAGGCGCCGACACCCAGGAGGCGGCGCTGGAGGTGGCCTACCAGAGCGGGATCGTCTGCACCGACGAGCACCTGCTGCATCCAGATCCCTACCCGAGCCGGGAGGCCTGGTGCCGTGCCCGGGTGGAGTACACCATGCGCCGGCTGGCCGATCGCGATCCCGCGCTGCCGACCGTGCTGGTCAACCACTACCCGCTGACCCGGCTGCCCACCCTGGTGCTGCGCTACCCCGAGTTCGCCCAGTGGTGCGGCACCGAGCTGACCGCCGACTGGCACCGGCGCTACGCGGCCACCGCGGTGGTCTACGGCCACCTGCACATCCCGCGCACCACCTTCGAGGACGGAACCCGGTTCGAGGAGGTCTCGCTGGGCTACCCCCGGGAATGGCAGGGACGCAGCCAGCCCAAGCAGTGGCCGCGCCAGATCCTGCCCGTGCCCGCGTGATCGAGCGCCTGCTGCCCTCCTGGGTGCGCGCGGTGGACACCACCTCCGACGCCTCCGAGGACTCGCTGTGGCCGGCCGAGCGGGCGGTCGTCAGCCGGGCGGTTCCCAAGCGGCGGATCGAGTTCGCCACCGTCCGGGCCTGTGCCCGGTCCGCCCTGGCGGAGCTGGGGGTGCCGCCGGCGCCGATCCTGCCCGGCCCGCGAGGAGCCCCGGGATGGCCCGACGGGATCGTCGGCAGCATGACGCACTGCGCGGGCTACCGCGGCGCGGCGGTGGCCCCGGCCTCGCTGGCCGCGAGCATCGGCATCGACGCCGAGCCGCACGCGCCGCTGCCCGACGGCGTGCTGGACGCGATCGCCCGGCCCGAGGAGCACAGCTGGCTGGCCGAGCTGGCAGCCAGCGCGCCGCACGTGCACTGGGACCGGCTGCTGTTCAGCATCAAGGAATCGGTCTACAAGGCATGGTTCCCGCTCACCGGCAGCTGGCTGGACTTCGACGAGGCCAGCATCGCCGTCGAGCCGTCCGCCGGGGCGTTCTCCGCCGTCCTCCAGGTGCCCGGGCCGGTGCTCGACGGGCATGAGCTGACCACCTTCACCGGCCGGTTCAGCACCTCCGACGCCCTGGTGCTCACCGCGATCACGGTGCCCGCCGGCGCCGGCTGAGCGGGCTGGCCGAATGCGCAACTGGGCGGGCAACGTCAGCTTCGCCCCGGCCCGCTACTGCCGGCCGGGCACGGTGGACGAGCTGCGCGAGCTCGTCGCCGGCAGCGAGCGGGTCCGGGCGCTGGGCACCGGGCACTCCTTCAACCCGATCGCCGACACCACCGGGACCCTGATCTCGACGGCCGGCCTGCCCGCCGTGATCGAGGTGGACAGCGCGGCCTCGGTGGTCGAGGTCTCCGCGGGCCTGCGCTACGGCGAGCTGGCCGGGCAGCTGCACCGGCAGGGCTTCGCGCTGCACAACCTGGCCTCGCTGCCGCACATCTCGGTCGCCGGCGCCTGCGCCACCGCCACCCACGGCTCCGGGGACCACAACGCCAACCTGGCCACCGCCGTCGCCGCCCTCGAGCTGGTCACCGCCGACGGCGAGCTGCGGGTGCTCGAGCGCACCGGCGACACCGCGGCGGAGTTCTCCGGCAGCGTGGTGGGGCTGGGCGCGCTCGGGATCGTCACCCGGCTGTGGCTGGACATCGAGCCCACCTACTCGGTGCGCCAGCACGTCTACAACGACCTCTCCCACGCCCAGCTGATCGAGCATCTGGACCAGATCCTGGCCGGGGCCTACAGCACCAGCCTGTTCACCCGGTGGCAGCCCGAGCCGGTGTACCAGATGTGGCGCAAGCGCCGGGTGACCGCCTCCGACGACGGCGACGCCGAGCCGGTCTTCTTCGGGGCCACCGCGGCGGCAGTGGCCCAGCATCCGCTGCCGGGGATGACGGGGGACAACTGCACCGAGCAGTTCGGCCGGATCGGCCCGTGGCACGAGCGGCTGCCGCACTTCCGGCTGGAGTTCATCCCGAGCCGGGGCGAGGAGCTGCAGTCGGAGTACCTGGTCCCGCGGCAGCTGGCCCGGCAGGCGGTCGAGGCGGTCGCACAGATCGGGGACCGGGTGTCGCCGGTGCTGCACGTCTGCGAGCTGCGCAGCATCGCCGCCGACGAGCTCTGGATGAGCCCGAGCTACCAGCGCGACAGCCTCGGGCTGCACTTCACCTGGCTGCCGGACGCCGCGGCCGTCGCCCCGGTGCTGGTCGAGCTCGAGCGCCGGCTCGCCCCGATGGCGGCCCGGCCGCACTGGGCGAAGCTGTTCTGCATGGATCCGGCCCAGCTGCGCGGGCTTTATGACCGGTACGCCGACTTCGAGCAGTTGCTAGCACTGCGTGATCCAGACCGCAAGTTCGCCAATCGATTTGTCGAGCGGTACCTTTCTGCTGCCTGATGTTCACGCGCGGCGCGTTACGGGTGTCTACAAAACCTTCCGCCGCATGCTACATCGCGGAAATTTAATTCCAGACAGTCTGCGGGGTAGTCGCCTAGGAAATGCCCGACGGCTCCCGGGCCGGCCCTCAGGACGGTCGAGCGTTCTGGTTTAACCTTTCTTTGTGTGCTGATCCGCGGTCGCCATGGTTGGCCATCGCGGTTGTCGCCGTGCCTTGAGGCGGACGAAGCATCGGAAAAGGCGTGACACTGTGTCTATGGTTGGATAGCGACCAACAGTCAAGACTTACGGGCAATGCCTCGTTACCGTTTGTCCTCAGAAACTGGAGGGCGCTCGGCATGGTTTCGCATGCCGTGGCCATCCAGACGGCCAGCCCGATGACCCGATCGCTGGGCCCCGGATCAGAATCCTCTGACCCCGGCGACGGCACAGGGGGGTCCCGGCCAGGCGCCGCTACCACCACCGTCGCGGTGGTAGGCACCAACGTCTCGGGCATCGTGACCCTGTGGTCCGGTGGAGCGGCGGCGATGTTCGGCTGGTCGGAGGAGGAGGCGCTCGGCCGGCCGATCGCCGAGCTCGCCGACTGGGGCCTGTCCCGCAAGGACGTCACCGAGTTCCTCTTCATCGGCACCAGCGGCCTGTGGGTGCACGAGCACGAGGTGACCATCCGGACCGGCGAACGGATGCGGCTGAAGACGACCGCCTCGCTGGTGAGCGGAGCCGAGGGTGTGGACGAGATCCTCGCCTCGACCACCCGCATCCAGCTGCCCGCCGGCCGGATGCGGCTGTCGATGACCGAGCGCCCGTTCCGGGCCCTGCTCGAGCGGGGCAGCGACCTGGTCATCATCTGCGACCGCAACCTGGTGATCAGCTACGCCGGGCCGTCGCTGTGGCAGATGTTCGGATGCCTGTCGCGCGATGTGATCGGCCAGTCCGGCTGGGACTACGTGCATCCGGAGGACCTGCCGGCGGTGCGCCGCGACTGGGAGGGCGCGATCGCCGGCGTGGGGGAGTACCGCCGGCTGGAGCTGCGGGTGCGCAACGGCCAGAACAGGTGGCGCTGGATCGAGGTGCGGATCAGCAACCTGGTTGCCGACGTGTCCATCGGCGCGATGGTTCTCAACGTCCGGGACGTCACCGACCAGCACGAGACCGCCGAGGCGCTGGCCTCCAGCGAGCACCTGCTGCAAGCGATCGTGGACGCGTCGGTCGAGGGCGTCTGCATCGTCGACCCCGAAGGCGCCGTCGTGCTCGCGAACTACCGGATAGCCCAGATGCTGGCGGTGGACCACGGCCGGTTGCTCTCCGGCGTGATCTGGGAGTTCTTCGACGAGGAGACCTCGGAGATGCTGCAGCACCGGCTGCGCCAGCGCGCGCGGGGGGTGCGGGAGCTGTATGAGTTCAACTTCCGCAGGCTGGACGGCCAGCAGCGCTGGCTGCGGGTCGCCGGCGCGCCGTGGTACGACCAGAGCAACCGCTACATGGGCGCCGTCGAGATGGTCACCGACATCACCGAGCAGAAGCAGCGCGAGGAGCTGAACGGTCCCGGCTACGGCGTCTCGGCGGTGTCCGGGCGGATGGCCGAGAGCCCCGGCGCCTACCTCGCGGCCCGGTTCTCCGAACGTGCCCAGCTGACATCGCCGGCCGACCTCGTGCCGGCGCCGCAGTCCGGCCGCGCGCTTCCCGGGCTGGAACGGCTGTCCCGCCGCGAGATCGAGGTGGTCCGGATGCTGCTGCTCGGCGACCGGGTTCCGGTGATCGCCAGACAGCTGTTCATCAGCCAGAGCACGGTCCGCAACCACCTGTCCTCGGTGTTCCGCAAGCTGCGGGTGAGCTCCCAGCAGGAGCTCATCGTGTTGCTGCGCGAGCGCGACCCGGCCTGACCGCGGCAGCTGGTCCGCCCGGCAGGGCAGTCCAGCACAGGCGCTTGCGACGGGTACGCCAGTAGGCTGTCGCCCGTGGCGGACTTCGACCTGGCAATCATCGGATCCGGATCCGGCAACTCGCTGGTCACCGCGGACTTCGACGGCAAGCGGGTAGCGGTCATCGAGCGGGGGGCCTTCGGCGGCACCTGCCTCAATGTCGGCTGCATCCCCACCAAGATGTACGTCTACGCAGCCGATGTCGCCGCCACCGTCCGCCACGCCGCCCGGTTCGGCATCGACGCCCGGCTGGAGGGCGTCCGGTGGCGCGACATCCGCGACCGGGTGTTCGACCGGATCGACCCGATCTCAGCCGGCGGGCAGGCCTACCGAACCAACGGGGAGAACACCACCACGTTTCTCGGCCATGCCGAGTTCACCGGACCGAAGTCGCTGCGGATCAGCACCGGCGACCAGATCAGCGCCGACCAGATCGTGATCGCCGCCGGCGGCCGGCCGATGGTGCCGGACGTGGTGGCGCAGTCCGGGGTCGGGTTCCACACCTCGGACACCATCATGCGGCTGGACGAGCTGCCCGAGCGGCTGGTGATCCTGGGCGGCGGCTACATCAGCGCCGAGTTCGCCCATGTCTTCTCCGCGCTGGGCAGCCAGGTCAGCGTGGTGGCCCGTGGCACCCGGTTGCTGCGACACCTGGACTCGGAGATCTCCGAGCGGTTCACCCAGCTCG
Source organism: Jatrophihabitans sp. (assembly GCF_036388195.1). Classification (GTDB taxonomy): domain Bacteria; phylum Actinomycetota; class Actinomycetes; order Mycobacteriales; family Jatrophihabitantaceae; genus Jatrophihabitans_A. Next base: position 15,929 of record NZ_DASVSG010000019.1, read on the forward strand.
CGGCCACCCGGTGGGACCTGCACCTCGGCGTCGAGGCCACCAAGTTCAGCGGCGACCACCGGGGCGTCCGGCTCGACTTCACCGACGGCTCGTCCGCTGAGGGCGACGTGCTGCTGGTGGCCACCGGGCGGATCCCGAACACCGACCGGCTGGGCCTGGCCGCCGCAGGTATCCACACCCTCTACGACGGCCGGGTGAAGGTCGACTGCTACGGCCGGACCAACGTCGAGGGGGTCTGGGCGGTGGGCGACGTCTCCTCGGACTTCCAGCTCAAGCATGTGGCCAACCACGAGGCCCGGGTCCTGGCGCACAACCTCGCCCACCCCGAGGACCTGCGGGAGTTCGACCACCGGTTCGTGCCGGCGGCCGTCTTCACCGACCCGCAGATCGCCAGCGTCGGCTACACCGAGGACGAGGTGCGCGCCGCCCGGCTGAACTACGTCACCGCCACCCAGGCCTACGGCGACACCGCCTACGGCTGGGCGATGGAGGACCAGAGCGGCATCTGCAAGCTGATCGCCGACGCCGACACCGGGCTGCTGCTGGGCGCGCACCTGATGGGCTACCAATCGTCCAACCTGATCCAGCCGCTGATCCAGGCGATGTGCTTCGGCCAGCGGGTGCCGGAGCTGGCCCGCGGGCAGTACTGGATCCACCCCGCGCTCATGGAGGTCGTGGAGAACGCCCTGCTGAAACTGGACCTGCCGGCGCGGTGAGCCGGCGTCGTCCGGTAGAAGACGGGTTCCGCCTTTGCCGGAAAGGCCGAACTACGCCTCCGCAGGCGGGCTGAACGAGGCGATGTCGAGCGCGTCGACCGGGCCGTCACCGGCGCCGAGGCCGACCAGCCCGTGCTCGACGGCGAACCCGGCGACCAGCGCGGCGCGGCGGGCGGCCACCGGCAGCGGGTCGCCGCGGCCGAGGCAGGCGGCCAGCGCCGCCGAGTGGGTGCAGCCGGCGCCGTGGGTGGCCGCCCGGTCGTGCCTGCTGACCGGGATCTCGAGGTGCCGGCCGTCGGCGAGCAGGTGGTCGACCGGCCGGCTGCCGTGCCCGCCGGTCACCAGCGCGGCCGGAGCTCCGAGCGCCACCAGCGCCTCGGCCAGCTCGCGGCGGTCCTCGGTGGCCAGGCCGGTCAACGCCTGCGCCTCCATCAGGTTCGGGGTCACCACGGTGGCCAGCGGAAACAGCAGCTCCACCAGGGCCCGCACCGCGGCCGGCTCCAGCAGCTGGGCGCCGGAGGAGGCGATCATCACCGGATCGAGCACCACCGGTTGTTGGCGGCCGGCCAGCGCCTCGGCCACGGTGGCGATGATCGGTTCGGAGAACAGCATGCCGGTCTTCACCGCGGCCGGCGGCAGGTCGGCGAACACCGCTGCCAGCTGGGCCCGGATGAACTCCGGCGGGCACTGGTGGATCGCGGTCACGTCGACGGTGTTCTGCGCGGTCAGCGCCACGATCACCGACATCCCGTGCGTCCCGCAGCGGGCGAACGCCTTGAGATCGGCCTGGATCCCGGCGCCGCCGCCGGAATCGGAGGAGGCGATGGTCAGAACCCGGACGGCGCTGGAGTCGGACGGCTGCACAGTACTAACCTAGAGCAGTCCCCGCGGGAGCCCGGCTGACCGGGCTGAGAGGGCGGCACAGCAGGGCGCGCCGCGCGTCCGGCATGGCCACCGACCGCTTGAACCTGATCCGGTTAGTACCGGCGAAGGGAGTGAGGTAGCCGCCATGGCTGTCGACACCCGTCCAGACCTGTCCACCGACCGGCACGCCGAAGCGCCGACCACCCTCAACGAGGCCGCCCCCCGCACCCTGGGCCTGCTGGACCAGCTGGGTTTCTGGGGCAACGTGGGAGTGAGCCTGCTCGGCTTCAGCGGCGCCATCGCGATCCTCGCCCCGTACGGCGTGCAGCCGCTCAGCTTTCCCGCCGCGGTGGCCGCGGCCGTCCTGGGCTCGGTGCTGGGCGGGCTGATCCTGGGCGGCTCGCTGGTGCTCGGCGCCCGGACCGGCGCGCCGGCCATGGTGCTGCTGCGCGGCCTGCTGGGGGCCAAGGCCTCCTTCGTCCCCACCGCGCTCAACATCGCGCAGTGCCTGGGCTGGGCGGTGTTCGAGCTGGTCATCATCTCCACCGGCCTGCAGGCGCTGACCTCCGGTGACCTGCCGCGCTGGCTGTGCCTGGTGCTGGCCGGAGCGGTCACGACGGCGCTGACGATCAGGCCGCTCGGCTGGATCCGGGCGCTGCGCAAGTACGTCTCGGTGCTGGTGATCGCAGCGCTGGTGATCCTGACGATCGGCCTGCTGCGCCAGCCGGTGCCGGAGCTGGCCGGCTCGTGGCAGGGGTTCTGGCTGGCCGTGGACTCGGCGATGGCGCTGACCATCTCGTGGGTGCCGCTGGGCGCTGACTACTCGCGGCACTCGCGCTCGTCCCGCGCCGCCTTCGCCGGCGGCTTCCTCGGCTACGGGCTGGCCCAGATCGCCTGCCTGGTGATCGGGCTGATCGCGCTGGCGCAGGTGGCCCAGGACGGCAGCCGGATCTTCGACCTGTTCATCGGGCTGCCACTGGGCGCCCTGGCCTTCGCGATCCTGGTGATCCGGGAGACCGACCAGAGCTTCGCCAACGTCTACTCGACGGCGGTCTCGCTGCAGAACCTGCGGCCGTCGCTGGACCGCCGGGTGCTGACGGTGCTGATCGGCGGGTTGACCACGGCGCTCGCCCTGACCATCAACATCGATGACTACGCCAACTTCCTGTACCTGATCGGCGCGGTGTTCATCCCGATGTCCGGCGCGCTGATCGCGGCCTGGATCCGCAGCGGCGGCCGGGGCTGGAACACCGCCGAGGACGCCCCCGCCCGGCCCGGCATGCTGCTGGCGTGGCTGATCGGCTTCCTCTGCTACCAGCTGATCAATCCCGGTTCGATCGTGCACTGGTCGGACTTCTGGACCTGGGCGGGCACCCGGCTGCACACGCTGTCCCACCCGTGGCTGTCGGCCTCGATCGCCTCCTTCGTGGTCGCCGTGCTGGTGGCGCTGCCGTTCGCCGGCGGCCGCCCGGCCGACGACCGGCCGGCTCCCGCCCGCGCCGAGGAATCGTCATGAGCGGCTCGGCTCCCGACGTGCTGGTCATCGCCGGCCGGCGGTTCTCGTCCCGGCTGATCGTGGGGACCGGCGGCGCCCCGAGCCTGGACGGCCTGGCCGACATCCTGACCGAGTCCGGCACGGAGCTCACCACGGTGGCCATGCGGCGGGTCGATGCCGGCGCCAAGGGCTCCGTGCTGGACGTGCTGCGCGAGGCGGGGGTGCAGGTGCTGCCGAACACGGCCGGTTGCCGGACCGCGGCGGAGGCGGTGCTCACCGCCAAGCTGGCCCGCGAGGCGCTGCAGACCGACTGGGTGAAGGTCGAGGTGGTCGCCGACGAGCGGAGCCTGCTGCCGGACGGCCCGGAGCTGCTGGCCGCCTGCGAGCAGCTGGTGGACGACGGCTTCGTGGTGTTGCCGTACACCAACGACGATCCGGTGCTGGCCCGGCGGCTGGAGGCCCTCGGCTGCGCGGC
>NZ_DASVSG010000020.1:0-7292 GCF_036388195.1 Jatrophihabitans sp.
CGGCTGAGCGCGCGGCCGGATGGCGTGCTTGCCGGATCGGCGGTGCGGGACGCGCAGTCAGCTTCGGATCGACACCGCGCGTGCCGTGCATCCGGGCCGTCCTGCCACCGCGGCCCGGCACCCGATCGGACTAGTCGTCGCCCGCGGCCCGTGAGGCGATCTGGCCGAGCAACGCGGCCCGGGTGAGTTCCGCCTTGTTCCCCACGCCGAGTTTGGATCGGATCCGCTTGACATAGGTGTCGACGGTGTGCGGGCTGATGCCCAACCGGGTCGCCACCTGCCCGTGGGTGAAGCCGTGGGCGATCTGGCGCAGCACCTGCTCCTCCCGTTCGGAAAGGCGCCAGTTGGCCAACTGCGGTCGCTCCAGCTCTGGCGCCTGAACTCCTGCCGAACGCACCGGAGTTCCCGAGGTGATCGCTTGCACCGCCCGGACTATGCTCTCGCCCGGCGCGGCCTTGCTGATCACGCCCAGCGCGCCGGCCCGCAGATACCGCTCGTCACCCGTGGCCCCCTCGTTATTGAGCACCAGCACCGCGGTGCTGGCCGCGGCTCGGGTGATTGCCGACATGTCACCCGGCTCGGAGATCGCCGCCACATCGATCAATGCGGCGTCGGCGAGCCAGAACGGGTCTTCATCGGGTGAGGTACGTACAGCCACGACCTTGACGCCCGCCGCAGTCAAGGTCTGCTGCAGGCCTAGCAGGAACAGGGGCGACTTGATGAGCAAATCTGTTCGTATCACGAATACTCCAGGAATTCCGGCCGCCGCCGTCCTCCGCCTAACGATCCAGCTGTGGCTAAACCAGGAGTCGCAGGCCGCGCCTAGTGTGTCCAAGGCCCTACGTGAGGAGCCCAGACGCCATTTCCGAGCGGGGACGGCGCCGGCTCGGCTACCCCCTTATTGGAATAAGCGACGTAAAAGCTACAAATTTGTAGCCACGCAACGGACGCTACGCTGGCGCGAATACGCAATCCCGTCCCTCGTTTCCGGGACAACGGTATTCCTGGTGATCATTAGAATTCGCCGCCGAACTTTGCACTCGCCGGCGCCCGATCAGTCGATAGTCACGCCCTGCTCTGGTGACTGCACGGCACGCGAAGGCCGCACCGCACGCCGGCGCGACGAATTCTCCTAATTACCGCCCAATCGGATGCGCGACCCAGGTGGGGACGACGACTCGCCGCGGGGTTTCGCTGCCAGGGCCTGAGGTGGTCGATCAGCTGGTTACGGCTGATGCCACCGACTCCCGCAGGATGCTGAGTCCCTCGGCCAGCTCCTCGTCGGTGGAGGTCAGGGGCGGCATGAGCTTGGCCACCTCGTCATAGGAGCCGGACGTCTCCATCAGGAGTCCTCGGGCGAATGCCGCATCAGCGACCCGCCTGGCCATGCGCGGCTCCCGAAAGGCCAATCCCCACACCAGGCCACGACCCCTGGACGCCGTTATATGCGCCGCGTGCCGCTCGGCGAGCTCACCCAGTTCCTGCCCGAATCGCAGGGCCCGTGCTTCGGTCTGCTTCTCCAGAGTGCTGTCGGACCAGAACTCCCGCAGGGTCGCGGCCGCTGTCACGAATGCCGGGTTGTTTCCCCGAAATGTGCCGTTGTGCTCGCCCGGTCGCCATACGTCCAACTCCGGACGGAAGAGGGTGAGGGACATCGGAAGGCCGTATCCGCTGATGGACTTGGACAGGCAGACGATGTCCGGGCTGATGCCGGCGACCTCGAAGCTGAAGAAGGGCCCCGTGCGGCCGCAGCCCATCTGGATGTCGTCGATGATCAGGAGGATGCCGCGGCGGCGGCACAGCTCCGTGAGGTCGGCGAGCCAGGTCGGGCTGGCCAGGTTGATGCCGCCTTCGCCCTGCACGGTCTCCACCAGGACGGCTGCGGGGAGATCCATGCCACTGCTGCTGTCGGCGAGCATGGTGTCCAGCAGTGTCAGTCCGGAGACCTGCCTGGAGAACCCGTCATAGGGGATGCGCCAGGTGTGCCCGAGCGGAACCCCGGCGCCCGCACGCTTGGCAGCGTTTCCCGTGACCGCCAGTGAACCCAGCGACATGCCGTGGAAGGCGCCGGTGAAGGCGACGATCGTCTGACGCCCGGTCACCTTGCGGGCCAGTTTGAGCGCCGCCTCCACGCTGTTGGTTCCGGTGGGGCCGGGGAACTGCACCCGGTAGTCCAGTCCGCGGGGAACGAGCACCCGCGCCGCGAACTCGGTGAGGAATTCCTGCTTGGCGACGCTCAGCATGTCCAGGCTGTGGGTGACACCGTCCTGCTCGAGGTAGGACAGCAGCGCCCGTTTGAGCACCGGGTGATTGTGACCGTAGTTCAGGGTGCCGGCACCGGCGAAGAAGTCCAGGTAAGCGCGGCCGTCGCGATCGAACATGCGACTGCCCTGCGCCTGGCTGAACACCACGGGCCAGTTTCTGCAGTAAGTGCGGACCTCGGATTCGATAGTGGCAACGGTCATGATGTCTCCTTGACGATGGGATGGACGGGGAAGCCATGGGGAGGGCGGGCGCGTTCGGTCATTGCTCACGCGCCGATCAGGACCGGAGCAGCGGGGACCACCATGCCCACGAGCACGAGCAGTACGGCGGTTCCGGCGCAGCGCAGCAGCGGACCGCCGTGGCGCGCCGCGGCGACGGCCGCCAGGCCGTAGCCGATCAGCGCGGCCGCGGCCGGCCCCAGGAGCAGGAGCGGGACGGCGCCGTCGCCGACCGTCGCCGCGCAGGCGATGGCGCAGCAGGCGGCTCCGATGGCCACGATGCCGGCCCTGGCGGGGGTGTGCGCGCACGCGCCGCGACGCAGCCGCGAAGCGATCAGGGCGGCGGTGCGTACGTTGGTGAAGCAGTACGAGGTCAACACCGCAGCCGTCATGAGGGCGAGCGCCCAGCGCAGCGGTGCGGCCACCGAGTGTTGCGCGCCCTCGGATGCCTGGACGGCCAGGTGCTGAACCGTGGCCAGCCCCAGGTAGACCACAGCCACCGCGGCCGCTCCCAGGACCACGCCCGCGGCGACGCGGCCCGGCCGGACGGCAACGACAGGGACGGCGATGACTGCCTCCCAGCCGACGCCGGCGAAGAACAGGGCTATGAGGGCCAGCCACTGAGCACCGTCGACGGACAGTCCTGCCGGCGCAAGCGGCGTGTGCGCGGCCCCCGCGGACACGCCAGCCCAGACCGCTGCGGCGCACGCCAGCGCCACGACCCCGGCGACCCAGGGGCGCAGCCGGAGCACGGCGCGCGGGAGCGACAGTGGGCTGAGCGCTGCCAGCACCGCCACCGCGAGAACGCCGAGGGCGAGGAGCAGACCGACCGCCCCCGACCGCGGCGCCGAGCCGTCAGCGGCCGTCAACAGGCACGTCGCGGCGAACCAGGCGATCGCCGCCTGCCCGAAGCAGAAGGCGACCGCGAACGCGCCGTCCACCGCCAGCTCCGCCCACCGGCCCAGGAGGACGCCGACGGCGCCCGCCAACGAGGTCGACTGCACCCGCGCACGGACCAGCGCGACCAGCAGCAGGCTGACCGACGCGCCCAGCAGGATGTGGGCTGACCAGATGCGGATGCTGTGCCCGCCCGCCAGGCTGCGACGACCGGAGGCATGACAAGCATCCCGGCGCCCAGCACCTGACCGCAGAGGTGGGTGGCGATCCTCAGCTCCGGGCGGTCGCGCGTAGCAGTGCCCGGGCCGGCCAGGACCGCCACCGTGCCGAGCTCGCGGGCGTCAGCCGAGCTCATCAGAGAAGGCGCTTCCGGAGGCTCTCGGCGATCGTCTTGGCGCGCAGCGAAAGCAGGCTGAACGAACCGGCGTCTCCGATCCCGTGACTGGATTCGCACAGTCCGTTAAGGAAAAGCGCCGGCTGGTCGGCGCTCAGCGGCTGCGCTTCGTAGTCGGGGCCGACGGACAGGTAACCGTGGTTGTCGAAGGCAAAGGCGTCGGCGATGCCGGTCATGAGGGCAGGGACGCGTTCTTGGTGGGCGGCCGGGCCCACATCGCGGAATCCGGTGGCGAGAACCACGAAGTCGGATTCGTGCTCCTCGTACTCCCCGGTGTTCAGCTCCTCGACACCGAGCCTGACGCCCTCCTCCAGGACCTCGACCTCACGCACCTGGCGGCTGCCGCTGACGAACACCTTCTGGTCCCCGTCCAGGCGCTGCTCGTAGATGAGCCGGTACAGCTCGCGAAGCACATCGCCGTCGGCCGAGGAGTAGTTCGTCAGGCGCATGTATGCGTCAAGGACGTTCTTCCGCTCGCGGGAAGCGCGGTAGTAGTAGTCGGTGAAGTCAGGGAAATAGCCCTCCTCGCTGAATGGGCTGGTGTCCTTCAGGCGAAGGGTCAGCGAGCGTACGAGGGTGGTCACCCGGGCGCGCGGATAGCGGTGCGCGAGGTCGAGGGTGAGTTCGACCGCGCTCTGGCTGCCCCCGATGACCGTCACAGCCCGCGGCGAGCGGCCGCGTTCGCCGGCCCCGCCGAGCTCCTCCAGCTGCTGGAGAGCCGGTAGATAGCGAGTCAGATGGAAGACGCGCGGAGAGTTCACCGCATCGAACGGCTCGGGGATGTAGGGCGTACGGCCGGTGCCGATCACGAGTGCGCGCGCCTGATGGGTTTGTCCGGCAGAGGTGGTCACGGTGTAGAGCGGACGGCCCTCGGCGTCGCGGTCGACGTCGACGCCGGTGACGTGCACGCCGTAGTCGACCAGCCGGTTGAAGTGGCCGGCGACCCAGGAGACGTACTGCGCGTACTCCTTGCGTAGCGGGAACTCCATCGGGAGGTTGAGGTGATCGAGCAGCCGCCCGTTCTCGAACAGGTAGTTGATGAAGCTGTAGCGACTGCGCGGATTGCGCAGCGTCACGAGGTCGCGGACGGGGTGATTCTGGATATCGGACCCGGGCAGCATCATCGCGCTCTGCCAGGACGGGCCCGGCCGAGCCTCCAGGAAGTGCGCCTCGAGGTTGTAGCCCTCTTCTTCGAGGGCGATGGCGAGAGCCAGGTTGGCCGGGCCGAAGCCGATACCCAGCACGGCGTGGTGGCGGGTCACAGAGTCCCCCTCGGTCGAGTACGGCATGAGTGGTGAGTCCTGATCAGGAGCAATCGATGGGCATTGCGGTCCCCGTGAGCGGTTGTCAAGCGATGTCTGAGAAGGCGTCAGCCAGGCATGCTTCGGCGGCGCGGCGGCCGGCTTCCGGCGCCGTCTTCACGCCACCCCCGTTCCAGCCCCGCACACACCACACATGCGGCACGCCAGTTCCGCTGAGCAGTCCGGGCGCCTGCCCGCCAGGCGAGACGTAGGCGTCCGCGCCGCGCACGGTGCTCAGCTGCGTTGCTGTCGTGAGCCATGGGAAGTGGACGGTCAGCGCGGCGACCGTGGCCTGTGCGTGAGCGGGCTCGGGCGGGGAGTCGACAGGCGAGTCCCACAGCAGGTGCGGCATGCCGAGAAGGGTCCGATCCGAGCCGACGGGCTTGGCGTACAGCCCGGTGCGCAGGTCGACGAAGGTCGCGTGGGGCGGCGCGGGAGGGCGGCGCTCGACGATACTCACCTGGATCGATCGCGATCGGACCGGCGAGGCCGGCCGCAAGCCCGGCACCGGGTCGCTCGCCCAGGGCCCGACCGCCGCGACCACGGCGCCGGCGCTGACCGTGCCCGCATCGGTGACCACCATTGGGCGTCTGCCGCGTGCCTCGACTTGGCGCACGCGAATCCCGTGGCAGACGACCGCGCCGTCGACGCGTGCCTGTGCCAGCCAGTCCGCGGTGACTTCCGCCGGGTCCACCCAGCCAGCCTCCGGCTCGACGAGGGCGACGCCGCCGGCGAGCCGGATGCCCGCCACCTCGTCCTGGTCTGCCACAACGTGCGCCGAAGCACTCAGCGCGCCGTTGATCTGCCCGGCGGCCTCCCGGAGAGCGGACCCTTGGACCGGGTGGTCCGCGGTCACGGCGCCGACGGCGTGCAGCGGAGCCCGCCCCGACGCCCAGCATCCGGCGTCTCGGTACGCGGCCAGGCTCGGCAGCGCCAGCTCTCCGGTCACCGGGTCGGGGTCGTAGGCACGCACCATGCCGCCGGAACGTCCGGTGGCTCCGGCGGCATGGTGTCGCGACTGCTCGATCACGACGACCGACACACCCCGGCGTGCCAGGTGATGCGCGATGGAGGCGCCGGTGATCCCGGCGCCCACCACCACGACGTCCGCGTTGGCGGGTAGGCCCCCGCCGTGATGCGACGTCACGGCGTCGAGCTGGCTCACTGCTGTCCCCTCCCAGCGGAGAGGGTGGCGGTTGCGAAGTCAAACGCAGGCGGAGCGCACCGGGTGCCGGAAGGCAGGAAGGTCCAGTGGACCTCCCGAACCGGCTGCGCGGGCAGGCCGAGCCAGTCCCAGATCTGCTGGGACAGCTCAGGTGTGACCGGCCAGGCCAGCGCGGCGAAGACCTTGGCCGCGAGGTATTCCAGCGCCAGGCTCGTGTACGCCTCCTCCGCCAGCGTCGGAACCGAGCGCGCCGACGCCTCCGTCCCCCGGAACTCGGCGCAGCGTGCGACGAGAGATTCCAGCAGCCGGACGTATCCGCGCGCGCTGAACGACTCAGGGAGCAGCAGGCCGTCCAGTTGCTCCGTGGTCGAGTTGAGGTACCGGTAGAACTCGCGATGCGCCTCGGTCCACGCGCCGGTACCCGGCACCCGGCCGCCGCACTGCTCAACCAGAGGCACGAAGCCGGCCAGCCACTCCTGAGCGCTGCGATACAGCGGGTCATGGGTTAGCTGGTCGGCGCGCTCCCGGGTGATCCGCGTGATCCGTCCCTCCGGGGCATTTCGGAGCAGGGCGAGCCGCGTCGCGTCCGGTCCGGCCGCGGCGAGCGCCTCGTCGGCCCAGACCGCGTGCCCCCGGCTGGTGGAGAACTTCTGGTCGTCAAGGTGCAGGAACTGGTTGGTGACGAACGCGGTGGGCAGGTGATCGGCGAGACCGGCCGCAAAGGCCAGCACCGGCAGAAGGACCGCATAGTAGAAGCTGTTGTCGTAGCCGAGGAAAAGCGTGATCGCGCCCGGGCCGTCTTGCTCGAACTCGGCTCGGGCGGCGTCCAGGAAGGTCAGCGCGAGGTCCGCCCAGGCGTCGAGGACCTGCCCCTCCCCCAGCGCGATGCCCCACTCGCTGGATCGGGTGAGCCGGTAGGCGGGCAACCCTTCCGCCAGCAGCCTCTCCACCAGAGCCTGCAGGTCGGGTGAGGTGTAGCTGCGCTGCAGATAGTCGCGCAGCTGGTCGGCGTAGAAGTCGAGGTCCAGCCACAGCGCCCGCTCCGGACGGGT